>LNJC01000019.1 GCA_001587575.1 Candidatus Methanofastidiosum methylothiophilum | reverse complement strand
ATGAAGGCATAGTTGCTAGAAGCGCTGAATTATGCAACCATGCAAATTATTGCATAAAATATATAAACAGTTCTTGAGGACGAGTTTTATAATCAAAAGTGATTAAAATGATGCTTAAAATTGGATTGCCCAAAGGTAGCCTACAGGAATCTACCTTAAACATGTTTAAAAAAGCAGGATATTCGATTAATGTTTCTTCTAGATCTTATAAACCGACTATCGATGATACAAATATTGAATGCTTGTTGATCAGAGCGCAGGAAATACCAAGATATGTTGAAAAAGGAATAATTGATATTGGACTTACTGGGATGGATTGGGTAATAGAAAATAATGCCGATGTAGTAAATGTGGGAAAACTTATTTATGCAAAACAAGGATTAAGACCAGTAAGATGGGTATTAGCCGTTTCTGAATCTTCAAAGATAAAAACTCTTGATGATTTAAATGGAAAAAGAATTGCAACTGAAGTAGTCAATATTACAAAAAAATATCTTTCGGATAAAGGAATTGATGCATCAGTAGAATTCTCTTGGGGCGCAACAGAAGTAAAAGTCCCTGAACTTGTTGACGCGATAGTGGACCTAACTGAAACAGGTTCATCTATCAAAGCTAACAATCTTAGAGTTTTAGATACTTTAATAGAATCTACTACCGTTCTTATAAGCAATAAAGAATCTTGGAAAAGTAGTTGGAAAAGAAAGAAAACTGAAGATCTTTTTATGCTATTAAAAGGTGCATTAGCGGCAGAATCTATGGTCGGAGTAAAAATGAACGTACAGAAAGCGAATCTTGAAGAAGTAATCTCTGTGTTACCCGCCCTTAGAAAACCTACTATATCTAATTTGAGTTCTGATGGATGGGTTGCTGTTGAAACAATAGTCGATGAAAAAATAATCAGAGACCTTATCCCAAAATTAAAAAGTGCCGGAGCAGAAGGGATAATTGAATATTCTTTAAATAAAGTAATATACTAAAAAAATTTATTATATTTTTCTTATTGGCCTTATAGGTTCTGCAGATGGTCTAGATATCGGCTGCTGGGAAGGTCTATTAACTTGTTGTTGTGATGGTCTTTTTATCTTTCCTTTAATATTTAAGCTTCTTCCACCACCACTTCCACCTTTTCCCCTAATTATTATAATCAATAATATCGCGACAATAATTGCAAGTATAATTTCAATTATTGTATGTATAGAAAATGTAGTAAGACTATCTCCGCCAGATCCAGAAACTCCTCCAAGGATTCCGCCTAGAGGTCTATTTGCCGCCCTCATAGCGTCTTCACATAATTGAACTGCTTGACAGTCATTAATTTCTGTGTAAAGAGTCTTTGCTTCAGAATAATAAGCTACAGCATTTTTTAGGTCCCCAGAAAAGAATCTATTTTGGCCCTCCATAAACTTATCATTAGCGTCCATTCTTTTTACTAGTTTGTCAATTTCTTGCACAACTAATATATTATTATTTTCTAAGTATATCTCTCTAGCCTGACCTAAAGAAATCTTAGCATTTCCATAATCACAAGCATCATAGTACAACCTGCCTTGATTATAAAAATTCTTTCCTACATTTTTCACTGTTGCACCAATTTCTCTAAACAGATCGTAATCTGCCCCATATTTATCTGCGTACACCAGTCTAACTCTAATAACTTGAGTTCCTATTGGGGCTTCATAAGATGCTCTAATATAAAGAGATCCAGTAATTTGTCCGCCCGGAGGTAAAACACTCTGATTAACAGGGGGATCAATAATTCCTTTTACCATTGGCGTGTCTTGGACAACAGTCATCCTAAGATTATATGCTGATTCTGTATTATTGACATTAGTAATTCTAAAGGGTATGTTTGGCAAATAAGGTACTACCAGTTCAACTTCACAGACGCCTTGTTCGATATCTATTTGATACCTATCGAATTCCAGCGTGATTAACGGGTCATTTCTTTTAATTTTAATAGTTGAGAATACGGTCAATAGAGATGGCTCACAACCTTCTCTACATCCTCCAATACCAGTTGCCACAACCACAGGAAGCAAATACTCTCCACTCAGAGCTCTTGTTGTAACTTTAACAGTTAATATAACACTTTCTTCTTGACCCGGATCCATTCTGACGGGGAACAGTTTTTTTCCTTCAATAATCTGGAATGCAGCCTTTGCTTCTTTAGTCATTGAATCTTCATCAACGTATGCAAGTGTATCCCACATTACATCATTTACAGTATTCTTTACTCTTACCGTAACTTTGATCTCTTGGTTTGGAGTAGCATCAGTTGGATAATTAAGCGAAACCTCTGGAATTAAGTTTTTTGTGTCTTCTTGAGCACCAATAAAGGTTCCAAAAGTAGAAAATACTATTAATAATATTAAAAAACTAGTTATCGCTTTATTCATACTATATAAATTGATAATAAATTATTTATAAACGTTTTGCATTTAATATAAGTTAATTTAATATAAAAATAAATTTATTATTTGTAATATTATTTATATTAGGCGCATCTAAAAAGTTTTAAATAGTAGGGAAGATAAAGGTCAAGGTGGTATAAATGGTTTCTAACCTTCAAGAGCAAATGAAAGTTCAAAAGATGAACATTGAAGAAAGAATGTCAAAGATTGGTAAAAAGGTAGCTATTGGGAGCGGTAAAGGTGGAGTTGGAAAGTCTGTTGTAACTTCTTTAATAGCATCGTATCTCGCGAAACAAGGAAAAACTGTAGGTATACTTGACCTTGATATAACAGGACCAAGTATCCCTATGATGTTTGGCACAAATGAAAAACCAATTGGAGGAAGTTCAGGTATAATGCCAGTAGTAACTGAGAGGGGTATTAAAATAATGTCCATGAGTCTTTTACTACCTAATAATGAAGATGCAGTTATCTGGAGAGGCCCAATGATAAGTGGAGCAGTATCCCAATTTCTTGCAGATATTATTTGGGATGAGTTAGATTATCTATTATTTGATCTTCCACCTGGAACAAGTGATGTACAATTGACTTTGATGCAGAGCATCAAATTAGATGGATTTTTAGTGGTAACTTCTCCTCAAATACTCGCAGCAACAATTGTTAAGAAAGCAATATCAATGGCCGAAGAGCTGAATGTTAAAATATTGGGCGTTGTTGAGAATATGTCATATGCACTATGTCCAGACTGCGGCAAAATAATTAATGTATTTGGGAATGGAGAAGTCAACAAGATGGGGGTTCCAATAGTAGGCAAAATACCAATAGATCCAAAAATTTCAAAACTATGTGATGAGGGTAAAATAGAGGAATATGAAATAGATCTTGGAGGGATATATGATATCCTGGAAGGATTGTAATGAATGCAAAAATTAAATGTGTGGTAGATAATAATGTGAAACTCTCTTCTAATTTTTGGGGAGAGCATGGACTTAGTTTTTTAATTGAAAATAAAGAAAAAATATTATTTGATACAGGTAGAACTTTTGAAGTACTTAATCATAATTTAGAAATATTGGGGGAAAAAAAAGAAGATATTTCTAAAGTCTTCATAAGTCATGGGCATTATGACCATACTGGTGGGCTAATAGATATCATAAAATATTCTGGCGCAAAATTATATGCCCACCCTTCAATATTTGATCAAAAATATAAAAAAACAACTACAGAATCGAAATATATTGGAGTTCCTTTTAAAAAGAAAGATTTGCCTGAAATATATCTTACCGAAGAAAGTATTGAACTTTCAAAGAATATCTACACTACAGGAGAGATAGAAAGAACGTTTGATTTTGAAAAAGTTTCGACATCATTCCTGAAAAAATTAGGGCCAAAATACGATCATGACAGCATACCAGATGACCAAGCTATTGTAATAAAAACTAATGTAGGAGGAGTTGTAATTTTGGGATGTAATCATTCTGGGCTATTAAATACCATCGAGCATTCAAAAGACTTGATAGGTGACGATGTATTCTTGGTTCTTGGAGGAACCCATCTTGTTTCAGCAGACGAAAACAGGATTTCTAAAACGATAGATTATCTTAAAAAATATGGGATAACTTTGTTTGGATTTCATTGCACTGGGGACAATGCTTCCTTAAAACTTCATTCTTCACTTGGCAGGATGTATTGTAGAGGATACACTGGATTTGAAGTAATGCTTGAATTCGAAGGATTTCATTTAGGAAAAGATACTAAATGTCAATGATCACTTAATGCTAAAATCTTTGAACTCGCCATTGTAATGTTCATTAATCAATTCAACTTTGTCTACTCTAGCGTATTTGGGGCCAACTTCACACCATTGAATCATCTTATTAACGCAAATGTCTTCTCCTTCTATAACTGCTTCAACTCTACCATCGTGAAGATTTTTCACATAACCTGTAACTCTAAGTCTTTGTGCTTCTTTTTGGGCATTAGCACGATAAAATACTCCTTGTACCAATCCTGAAACGTAGATTCTAACTCTTTTCATTGATACTTATTGCTTCTTTTGTTTCTTAAAGCTTATTATCTAATAAAAATAATTACTTTTTTATAGTTCAAAATTAACTAATAATTATGAAAGGCTTTAAAGAACGTCAAAATATTAAAACAGATATCCAGCTTCTAGATGATTTAATAATTAGAGGAATCCCAAGAGATTCCTTCATTGTCCTATTGGGGGAGGGAGGAACAGGCAAATCTGCAATATTAGGGGAGTTATGTTATAATTTCCTAAAAAAAGGAGAGCCTGTAATATATGTTGCACTTGATAATTCACCTCCCTCAGTTTTTTCAGATATTAAAAGTCTTGGATGGGATCTTACTCCTTTTTGCGAGAAAGGATTACTTAGATTCTTAGATTGTTACTCTTTTAGGATGAAAGCAGACTATGATGAAAAATGTGTCACAGTTTTAAGAGAGCCAGATGATCTGCCCAACTTTACTGATAAATTAGTTAGTTTAATGGACGAACTCAAAATGAATGATAATGGCGTGGTTTTGATTGACTCTTTAACTGAATTAATGACTTTATCAGATCCTTCCCAAGTTGTTGAATCTATAAAAAATTGGAGGGCAAGAGGATCAAAAGAAAGAAACGTTCTTTTTGTATCAACACTTCACTACGGACTCAAAGCATTTGAAGGATTTGCTGATGTTTTTGACTATATTGTAGATGGAATAATTGATTTACGATACGACCCTACTTACATGGCTTCCGATATCCTTCTAAAACAAATAAGAATAAGGAAAATTAAGGGTTCTGACCATTACACAAATTGGGTTAATTTTGTTATACAAAAGGGCGGATTAAAACCTCTTATTATTGAAGCAAAAAAAACAAAAAAGATAAATTCTAGATCTAATCCAAAAAATAAAAACTCTAAAAAATAGATTTAATTATTTTTATTTTCTAAGTGGGGAGGTGTTTAAATTAAAAGACTTTTCAAGTATTATCCTGAAGATTTCAAAGATCTTCCAGTAAAAGTAATCCATATGGATCTAATTTTTGACATATATGATAAATATACTAATGTTAAATCAAAACTTAAAGTTAAATCTCTTAATTCTTCCTTATCAAAAGTTGAATTAAATGCTAAAAATCTTGAAATCATATCTATCTCTGTAGAAAAACATGAAACAGAATACCAATATAAAAAAGATGACAACATTATCGTTATTAATTTTAATAAATCAATACCGCCTGAAACAGAGTTTATAATAAATACTGAAACTATCTGCCGACCAACAAAAAATATATTGGAAGGATTATATTATGATGAAACTCCTGCTGGAGCGCCACCACAACAAATTACTCAGTGCCAACAATGGGGATTCCAAAGAATTGTGCCATGTTTTGATGATATGATGGCAAAATGTACTTACACTACTACAATTATTGCAGATGAAAGATATACTAACATAATTACAAACGGAGATATTGTCGAAGAAAGGCATTCTATAGGGGGGGGAAGAGATAGAATAAAATATGCAAATACAGTTACTCCAATGGCTCCTTATCTTTTTTTCTTAGGCGTAGGAACTTATTCAACTTTTAAAAGAGAAGTTGAATACCCCGATGGGCATAGATTCATGTTAGAATTACTTGTTCCTCCAAATTCGATAAAAGAAATAGCAGAAAAAGCTTTGGATGTCCTTCACAATTGTGTACTATGGACATATCTTTTCACAGGACCCAATCAATATGATAATCTAGAAACTAGGCATCAAATGATGTCTTTAATCGAAGAAAGAGAAAAATTTAAGATTTCAAGAGATATTAAAAAACTTGAATTAGTAAGAAATAAGCTATTAGAATTAAATAATATAATTATACCTGGCTACAAATATACTGGCACAGTATATCGTGAAATTGCGATGCAAAATTCTGATTTTGGCGGTATGGAAAATGTTGGCAATACAACAATCAGTACAAATAGAATTATGCCTTTTAACGATATGACGGATAATGGATTTGAGTACATGACTTCTGTTAAGGTTCACGAATACTATCATAATCTAAACGGTTCAGAAGTCACTGGTAAAGATCCATTCCAAATATGGTTGAATGAAGCAGTTACAGTAATAATTGAAAGATGGTATCACGAATTTCTTTTTGGAAAAGAGTATAGTAGATTAAAGACCGTATTAACTTTACTTGCTCCAAGCAGTGGAACTTTCGCATCTGATCAAGGTTCATCTGTAATGCCTATAGTACCTGATGGATTTAATGATCCAAATGAACTAATTACAGGAGTTACATATGTCAAAGCTCCAGAATTTGTAAAAATGATTGAAACTTTTATGGGAAAAGAAAAATTTGTGAAAGGCTTAGATTTATACCACAAAAAATTTAGTCATGGAAATGCAACAACGGAGGATTGGATTGCAGCAATGGAAGAAGTCTCAGGCATGAGTTTTTCTAAAATGGCGAAACAATGGCTAAAACAAACAGGGTTTCCAATAGTAAAAATTAAATCACAATATGACAAAAAAGCAAAAAAATTAACTCTTAATCTAAAGCAAATGAGCCCAAAAGAAGGAATGTTATGGACATTTCCGCTAATACTTGCTATAGTCGATGAAAAAGGTAATGACATCGTTCAGACAATAAAAAAAATAGATAGTCCAGAAACTAATGTTATTTTTGAAAATATTCCAGAATCCCACTTTTTATCATTAAATAGAGATTACTCTTTCTATGGGAAAGTAGATTTTGAGATAACCACAGAAGAACTCATCTGTCAAATAAAAAACGACAAAGATATAATTGCTAAATATGTTGCATTATATAAACTGCTTGATAACGAGAAAATGCGCCTCCTACATGGTATAGAACTCACTCCAAATGAAGATATAATTGATCTCTACTTTGAACTTATTTCTGATGAAGATCTAATGGAAAAAGTAGGTGGCCAATTCCTTACAATATTCGAATCTGTAGATGATAGAAAATTTGCTCATCAATATACTAAAATGTATAATGTTAAAAAGGAGCTAATGGAAGCAATTGCAAATAAATACAAGAAGGAACTTTTAGCAATATACAAAAAATATAATGTTCCCTGTTCGGGCAATAGCTATATTGAAACTAAGAGCATTGAAATAAAAAGAAGGCAAGTAAAAAATGTTGCATTATCTTTATTGGCCACTTTAGATACAAAAGATATCCAGGAAATTATCAAATCACAACTTGAGAAATCTGATTCCGCTACAGATAAGTTAACCGCATTTTCTTTATACCTTAATAGCTCTGCAACTGATAAAATGGAAGTTCTTAAATCATTTGAAGAAAGATCAAAAAAGAATTTAGTAAGCTGGGAATCATTTCTTGGAATCATAGCATCAAACAGTAGTGATGACACATTGAAAATAATAAAAAGAATAGAAAGATCTAATTCATTTAGGATTGAGCAGTCTAATGACCAAAGATCCCTATATGTTCAATTTGCGCACAATAGAAAGAAATCATTGGAAACAGAAGAAGGCAGGGATTTCTTAAAAAACATAATCATTAAACTATCAAAAATAAATGAATACACCGCCGTCAATGCAATAAAGGTATTTGGTAATATAGACGATATGGAAGAAAAACACCATTTAGCTTTAGTACAAGTTCTTCTTGATATACTGTCAAATATAAATCAAGAAAAAATGCCAAGTGTCTATAACACTGCTAGAAGATTATTGATAGGGGCGCCTATAGCTATAGAAAAATATAAAGATAAATATGGTGAAATTAATTTCATAAACTAGGTTGAAATATGTCTGAAAATA
Organism: Candidatus Methanofastidiosum methylothiophilum; assembly: GCA_001587575.1. Lineage (GTDB taxonomy): Archaea > Methanobacteriota_B > Thermococci > Methanofastidiosales > Methanofastidiosaceae > Methanofastidiosum. The sequence continues at coordinate 24,139 of LNJC01000019.1, read as the reverse complement.
AAGAATATCTCCCTTTTGTATTAAAAGAAGAAGAAAGTTTTTCCGTAGGTGGATTTGTTAGAAGAGATATTGTCCATAGTAGTTTTAGAATACCTCACTTTTCAGTTAACATTGTTCCAATTATAAGGGGTACAGAAATAACAATTCTACATAAGAGATCAAAAAAAAGGAAGATAGGCCCATCTAAATATGATTTCAATGGAGGACATGTTAGCTATGAACCTCTTTTATTATTGGGTCCAAAAGCTATTGAGCAATCAATCGATAAAACGGCTTTAAGGGAAACCAGGGAAGAAATAGCCGTTTCAAATGATGGGAGGCCTTATGTCTTCTCATCTAGAGATCTGATAAGATTTACTAAAGTCGGTGAACTTTTAACAGGCTTTGATGACACAAGTTCAATAAATGTTGGATATATGACAGGATATATCTTGTTCATACCTGCTGATTCAACAATTATAGTCACTGATGAGAATGAAGACGGGACAATTGAAGAATTATCCTACGAAGAGATAGATATTTCCCAATTAGTATCGTCATTTAAAGAAAATCCCTCTAATTTCGCAGATGGCGCAACAGCAGTCTTAAAAGAATTATCTAATCCTAAAAGTGATGCTTACAACAGATTTTGGCATATTGTAAATATAAACAAAAATAAAAAAAATTAATTTATTTATTCAACAACAAAGATTAACTTAACAGTGGCTTTATATTTAGTTATCTTGCCATCAGATACTTTCCCTGTCAGTTTTTCCACTTCAACACCTTTAATGTTGTGGACAGTCTTTGAAGCAACAAAAACTGCTTTTGCTACTGCATCTTCCCAGCTTATCTCAGATTTTCCAACAACCTCAATAACTTTCGCAACATCTGACATAAAATCCCCATTAAAATGGGATTTCTTTCTATAAAAAGTTTGGGGATAAGACAGAATTACAGATTATAGAAAAATATTTAAATAAAAAAAAGGCTCTTTGGGTTGGTGAAATAAAATGAAGGGGATATTAAATAAAATTAAAATATATCTTACTGACTGGAAGAATTTATTGACACATTCTATAGTTGGAATAGGCATCCTTTTAGGAGGAATTTTTCTACCTATCCACCCCCATGCAAGAATGACCGTTGTCGGGTCTGTAGTTTTTATTAATGTATTAAGAATGAAATATATTTAAATTCGTTTAAAAAAAGAATTAATTCTAAGAGATTTTATAGATTAATTATTTTTTAACTCTTTTAGTTTATCTCTAACTTCTTCTGCATGCCCATTAACTTTTACATTAGCCCATACTGCTTTAATGATTCCCTTAGGATCTATTATAAAGGTACTCCTAATTACTCCCATATACTCTTTTCCGTACATCTTTTTTGTTTGCCATAATCCATAATTCTTAGCTACTGTATTTTCTGGGTCACTTAGAAGTTCAATTTTTAGGTAATTCTTGCCTATAAAATTCTTGTGACTCTTTGAAGAGTCTGGACTTATTCCAATTATCTGAGCGTCCATTTCAGTGAACTCATTAAAATTAGCAGAGAAGTCAACTGCTTGGATAGTACAACTTTTCGAATTGTCTTTCATATAGAAATACAATACGACCCATTTTCCTTTATACTTATCAAGGCATACTTCATTTCCATCTTCGTTAGGAAGACAAAAATTTAGTGCACTTTCACCTATTTTTGGTATATTTTGTTCTGTCATATTTGTCACTTCATAAATTATTAGTTATTTCAAATTAAAACTATTTCTGTCTGAAAATAGATATATTTTTATTATAAAAAATAATATTATAATTATGTCTCTTTTAGTAATTGCATATCCAGAATTAAAAAAGAAGGACCATGATTGGATCCAAGATTTGAGAAATAAATACGATGTTCTTTACTATGATTCTGTAAAACCTCATTTTACATTTGTATTTCCAGTATTAACTCTGAAAAAAAAGGAACTCATTTCTGAAATAAAAGAAAAATCTAAAGGACTAAAAGAGATTGACTTCTGTCTTAGAAGTGCAGTATTAAATAAAGACTCATTCAATGACTACTGGCATGTATTTTTAGTTCCTGATGAAGGATTTAGCAATATTATTAAAACTCACGATAAATTCTATTCAGGTAAACTTAAAGATGAACTTTTCCTTGCTATTCAATTTATCCCACATTTGGGTGTCGGGAATTCTACTAATGCAAATGAATGTAAGAAGCTTGTCGTTGAATTAAACGAAAAGAACTTTGAGATTTACGGTAAAATAAAAAAGCTTTCAATAGTTAGCTATGAAGATAAAAAAGTAGAAGATTTAGAAACAATAGATCTAGAGTAGATATTTCCAAGCAATTGTTTCATTTATTACAATAATCTGCCTTAATGTATCCACTAAACTTAAAAACTTAATCAATATACCAATCAAAAGAGCTTATAGTGAACAATTGGTGGTTATATGGCTTATAATGTTTCTGAAAAGATTATATCCTCTCACCTAATTGAGGGCGAGATGCAAAGTCAAAGTCTTATTGGGATTAAAATTGATCAGACTCTGACTCAGGATGCAACAGGCACCCTTGCTTACTTACAGTTTGAAGCGATGGGGGTCCCAAAAGTTAAATCAGAGTTATCTGTTAGTTATGTTGATCACAATACTTTACAGACTTCTTTTGAAAATGCAGATGATCATGTATACCTCCAGAGTGTCGCCAAAAAATATGGGTTAGTGTTCTCAAGACCTGGGAATGGTATATGCCACCAGCTGCACCTTGAGAGATTTGGAATCCCTGGGAAGACCCTTCTTGGTTCGGATAGCCACACTCCCACAGGTGGGGGAATATGTATGATTTCTATAGGGGCAGGAGGGCTTGATGTTGCACTTGCAATGGCAGGAGAGCCTTTCTATTTGAAAATGCCCGACATAATTGAAGTATGTCTTGATGGGCAACTTTCTGAATGGACTTCAGCAAAGGATATAATTTTAGAATTATTAAGAAGATTGTCCGTTAAGGGCGGAGTTAATAAAATATTTGAATTTACAGGAAAAGGTATTAATAGATTATCCGTTCCGGAAAGAGCAACAATCACAAATATGGGTACAGAACTTGGAGCGACAACTTCAGTCTTTCCAAGTGACAAAATCACAAAGAAATTTATGGAGTCAGAAGGGAGGAGTAATCAATGGCAGAATCTCCAAGCAGATAAAAATGCAGAATATTCTGATACTATCTCAATTGATTTAGACAAATTGGAGCCAATGATAGCAAAACCCCATATGCCTGATAATGTTGTCAAAGTAAACGAGATTGAAGGAACAAAAGTATCTCAAGTTGCAATCGGAAGTTGTACAAATTCTTCATACAAAGATTTGGCCTTAGTTTCTGAAGTTCTTAAAGGAAAGACAGTTCATCCTGATGTAAGCTTAGTTGTTTCACCTGGTTCTAAACAAGTTCTTTCTATGATAACTAAGGATGGACATTTTAAGAATATCGTTGACGCCGGAGGAAGAATTTTGGAGTGCACATGCGGGCCATGTATCGGAATGGGACAAGCACCACCTTCTGGGGGTACATCACTTAGAACTTTCAACAGAAATTTCGAAGGCAGAAGTGGAACTAAAGATGCAGAAATCTACTTAGTAAGTCCTGAAGTTGCAGTTGCAGCAGCTCTTTATGGAGTTATCACAGACCCGAGAAAGCTTGGAAAATATCCCAAGATAAAGATGCCCGATAAATTTGAGATCAATGATAATATGTTCATCTTTCCAACAGACGACGAAAAAGATGTTGAAATAATCCGAGGGCCAAATATAAAACCGGTACCAAGAAATGAAAGCCTAAAAGATCCTTTGAAAGGTTCAGTTTTACTAAAAACTGGAGATAATATTACAACTGATGATATCATGCCAGCAGGAGCAAAGATATTGCCACTTAGGTCAAATATCCCAAAAATTTCAGAGCATACATTTGAAAGAATAGACAAAGATTTCCCTTCAAGGGCCAAAGCCAAAGGTGGAGGATTTATCATTGGTGGAAGTAATTATGGCCAGGGGTCCTCAAGAGAGCATGCCGCCATTGCCCCAATGTTTTTGGGGGTTAAGGCAGTAATTGCAAAAAGTTTTGCAAGGATACATCATGCAAATTTAGTTAACTTTGGAATTGTTCCATTGACATTTTCTGATGAAAAAGACTATAACAAGATAGATTTTGGAGATGAACTAATCATTGAGATAGGAGACTTTAGCAATATAGTATGTAAGAATACCACAAAGAAAGAATCCTATAAACTTAACAAGAACCTCCTAGGCAGAGATCTAGAACTTTTGAAGGCCGGAGGGGCCTTAAATTATGTATATAATAAAATGAGGAGATAAAATGAGCGGAGATTTAATTACAATAAGATCAGGGAAGATTGATGTTCCCGATTATCCAATTATTCCTTTCATTGAAGGAGATGGAATTGGTCCTGATATATGGAAGGCCTCGCAGAAGATAATTGATGTTTCTGTTCAGAAAGCATATGGTAGTAAAAGGAAAATATACTGGATTGAAGTTTTAGCGGGACAGAAAGCATTCAATAAAACAAAAAGTTGGCTCCCGGATGAAACAGTTGATAAGATAAAAGAATGCATAGTAGGTATCAAAGGACCTTTAACAACGCCAGTCGGGGGAGGTATCAGAAGCATAAACGTTACATTAAGACAAGCACTTGACCTCTATGCATGCATAAGACCAGTTAGGTATTATACAGGGATTCCTTCCCCTATGAAACATCCTGAGTATGTAGACATGATCGTTTTTAGAGAAAATACTGAAGATGTTTACTCCGGTATTGAATGGGCAGCAGGCTCTGATGAGGCCAATAAAGTTATTTCTTATCTTGAATCACAGTTTGGAGTAAAAATAAGGAAAAACTCTAGTATTGGTATAAAACCTATATCGGAATTTGGTACAAAGAGAATTGTTAAGAAAGCTTTCGATTATGCGATAGAAAACAAAAGAAAATCTGTAACTGTAGTCCATAAAGGAAACATAATGAAGTACACTGAAGGAGCTTTCAAGAATTGGGCGTATGAACTTGCTAATCATGATTACAAAGGAAAGATTGTTCCTTATACTGAATATAATAATTCTGGCATTGTTCTAAAAGATGCCATTGCAGACAATATGTTCCAACAGGCCCTTCTGAGGCCCGCTGAGTACGATGTTCTTGTCATGCCAAATCTTAACGGAGATTATTTCTCTGATGCTCTTGCTGCTCAAGTTGGGGGGCTAGGAATTGCACCGGGTGGAAATGTAGGAGAAGGTTATGCGGTCTTTGAGGCAACTCATGGAACTGCACCAAAATATGCAGGCATGGACAAAGTAAATCCTGGCTCCTTGTTACTTTCAGGTGTCATGATGTTAAATTACCTTGGATGGAAGGAAGCAGCAACTTTAGTTGAAAAAAGCTTTGGAGAAACAATAAAACAAAAATACGTCACCTACGATTTTGCAAGGCAGATGGAAGGCGCGACTGAAGTAAAATGTTCTGAGTTCGGTGAAAGAATAATTAAGAATATGGAAAAAATTTAATCTTTCTTATTCTCTTTCTTTTTTATAATCTCTTTTCTGAATTCTTCAATGTCGGATTCTAAGATTTCAGGGAAATATATAAGGTCATTAATGAAGAGGCTTTCTTGTATACTTCCGTGCCTACAATCTTTACAAACATCTCTGATCCCTATATTATAGGATTCAGAGGAAACATTAATACTCCCACAATTTGGGCAAATCTTTACATAATCTTTCGATTGTTTATTATTTATAGATTTTTTCTTTTTCATAGGCTATCAGAATTTTCTATTATTATTCCTATTATAAAAACCTATTTATTCGAGATAATGCATCCTGAATTTCAGGAAAGTCTATTATTGAACTATTCGAAAATAATGTTAGTTTTTTAAATCATTGAAATACTTACTTTGAATGGAAGAGGGTATTTCATGGATAAATCGTTAATTGATCTTGAAACAATCGGCTGGGATCCATTTTTCCATGATAATTTCACTATATTTCAAGAAGATGGATTAATACCAGGTCGTATAACTGAGGTGCAGCGAAAAAGTTACATGGTGCTTACCGAAACTGGAGAAATTGAAACTAGAGTTTCAGGTAAATTTAGATTCACAGCCCAAGATAAAACTACTTTTCCGGTAGTTGGGGACTGGGTAGTCATAAAGAGGGAAACTGATAGTAAGGGTACAATCCACTCAGTTCTCCCTAGAAAGAGTAAATTCTCTAGAAAGATTGCAGGTAAGATCACAGAAGAACAGGTATTACTTGCAAATGTTGATTTTGTTTTAATCGTATCGGGCATTGACAATGATTTTAACATTCAAAGAATTGAGAGGTACCTTACTCTAGTTTCAAAAAGTGGGTCAAAACCTGTTATAATATTAAACAAATCGGATATTTGTGAGGACCTCGATAAAAGATTGGAAGAAGTAAAGAGAATAGATTCAACAATCCCCATACACCCTTTGTGTGCTGAACTTAATGAAGGTCTAGAGTCTCTTGATCAATACCTTGGCAAAGGAAAAACGATAGCACTTCTTGGATCTTCGGGAGTTGGAAAGTCTACTATTATCAATAAGCTGCTTGGCACAAATCGTCAAAAAGTTGGATCAGTTAGAAAATCTGACAGTCATGGGAGGCACATTACAACATATCGCGAGATGTTTATGCTCCCCAATGGAGGAATGATCATCGATAACCCCGGTATGCGAGAACTCCAATTGTGGTCTGAGGATGGAGATGTAAGCGATGTTTTTTCTGATATCGAAGCTCTTTCTCAAAACTGTAAATTTTCTGATTGTACACATATAAATGAGCCGGGCTGTGCAGTAAAGAATGCTATTGAGAATGGAAAACTTGAATTGCGTAGATATCAGCATTATATGAAACTCAAAAAAGAGATTGAGTACCTTTCTATTAAGCAGAATGAGATGACTAGAATAACAGAGAAGTTAAGAGGACGTGGTATGTCTAAAAAAATAAAGCTGATAAAGAAAATGAGTGATAAATTTTAGGTTAATAATATTAGTAATATTATTATCCAATATTTCAAAACCTTTAAAACTATTCTTTTCTTAAATAATTCATGGCAACTTTAAATCACATAGCTTTACTTGTTTCAAATCTAGAATCATCAAAAAGATTCTATAAAGAAACATTAGGGTTAGAAACAGTCTTTGAACACCCTATAAGTGGTGAACAGTTCGAAAAAGTAACTGGAATAGAAGGCTTTGACGTTGTATTTGCAGTATTATCAGATCCAAAATCAAAAGTTAATATAGAGTTGGTGGAATTTAATAATGGATTAATGGAAAGTCCTTCAATTTTTAATCACATTGCGTTTGAAGTTGAAGATGTTGATGCGCTACACCAAAAGTTTGTAAATAATTGCATCGAAGTTGTTTCAGAACCTGTAACTTTATCTCATCCACACCCAAAGATAAATGGCAAGAGATTCTTCTATTTCTATGATCCAGATGGAAACATAATAGAAGTATATAATAAAAAAGAAGGATTATATTCAGAATAAAATTAAAAAATTATTTATTCAGGAAGATAAGTAAATCTTATACCCATTCCTTCTTTTACTTTATACCTTATGTTCATCCCTATGAGTAGTGCTGTGATAGGCTCTACAAGTCTTGAATTCTGTAGTGGTCCACCATCAATTGCTCTTGCCCCAGGTATATCTCTTGCTAGTTCCATTATATTTTTTCTTGCATCTTTTGAGCCGCCACATACAATAATGTCACAATCAACTGTATTTGCAAGGTCAGAAAGTCTGTCGGCACTTACATTCTGAAATGCACTGATAACTTGAACATTCTCTGGAACTAGGCTTTGTATTACTTCTGAAGCGCTGCCTTCCCAAGGGGCAATAACTGTTGTGGCTTTTCCACCAACAGCAGTTGAAAGAGGTACAACTACGGATACAACTATTTTTCCTTCAGTTAGAGCTTCCTTAATAGAAGCTACTGTCGGGATAAGATGCGAATAAGGTACACTAAGCACTATGATATCCGCCCTCTTTGCAGCTTCTAAGTTATCAAATCCAGATATCTTTGCTTCTGGAACTTTTTCCTTTACAGCTTGAATATCTGATTTTTCTATTTCTAATAAAGAACATGCAACATCAATACAAATTGTTTTTAAACTATCTGCAGATGCACAAGCCTTGCTTTCTTCTCTTGAACCTATATAAATTTCATGTCCAGCCCTTGCCCATCTTAACGCTAGTCCCGTTCCCTGTCCGCCAGTTCCCCCAATAATAGCAATTTTTTTCATTTAAATCAACCTTAAAATAAATTATACTTGTCTAAATATAAAAAGTTTTTGAGAGCGTATCCTAATCTAGAATAAAATGTATGAAAAATTAATTAAAAAAAGAATAAAAAATAATTTACTTGTATTTCTTGTGTTCTTCTTCTCTGATCTGTTGCCACTTCTTGCCTTTTCTTATACCTTCAAAGACAGGCTCGGCATCTCCTGGTCCTTTACAGTATATTGCATAGTCCATTGTTTCTGCGTATGCTGGGTCAACTGCTCCACCTGCAACTATGAATGGAATCTCTAAACCTTCCTTCTTCATAAGTTCAACTACTCTTGGGAATGCAGTTCTTGTTGTTGTCATTAATGCAGTTCCAGATACAACGTCAGGCTTTTCCTTCTTTGCAGCTTCCACTACTTTCTCCCATGGTACACTTGCACCAAGATCCGTTACTTGGTATCCCTTTGCAGTTAAGATTGATTTCACAATGTCTTTTCCAATGGCATGTACGTCACCGAATGCAACGTGCATTATAATTTTACCCTTTGGCTTTACATTTCCCATTGCACTCTGACAGTGGCCGATACCCTTCTTCATGGCATTTGCAGCGAGTAATATCTCAGGAACGAAGGCATAACCGCCATCGTACATCTCTGCTACTCCAATTGCACCAGGTAACAAAGCTTCTTCTACTAGATCAATTGGTTTAACTCCTTTCTTAAGAGCTGCTACTACTAAATTTTCAGTTGTTACGGCATCTCCTACCATAACTGCCCTTGTAATTTCTGCAAGTTCAGGTTTTGCTGGTGTGTATTTCTTTATGATTTCTTCTTTGCTTAGCGCGACAACTTTTCTCTTGACCTTTTTTGGCTCACATGCTTCTACCATTGCCCTTATGTTTGCATTTGGAGTCATTGGCGGTGTACCACATGCAGGTGCAAGTATATCTACCCCATCTGCGATATCTCTTAATGACTGTGTGTAAACATAATCAGGCTTACCCATCATAACGACGGGGATTGTTTCCAAACTTCCAACTAGTGTAACCCTGTCTCCAAGACCCATTACTGCTTCCTTAACAGAAGTTCCAGGAGCCTCAAATGAGAACGCATCAAATCCAGAGTGTGGGATCCTGTCCATATATCCTCTTGTATCGCCACAAATGTGTAACATTGAAACAACATCTTTTGTTTCCTTTGTCATTCTCTTATATCTTGGTTCGAGGAAGTACTGGAAATCTTTTGGATCAAGTAAATCTCCTGATGCTGTCGGGTCAGGCATGTAGTATCCATCTACTCCGCTCGAGTCTGCAGAGTTTCTGATGATTTCTATACAGAGATCTGTACATATATCAAGACAAGCTTCAAATTTCTTTTCTTCTTGTTTTGACCACATTAAAATCCTGTCAACACCAAAAAGGTGACCTGCAATTGTCATTGGACCGGTAACTGTTCTTAGAACTGGAACAAGTCCTTCATATTTCTCAACTAAAATCTTAGCAGAACCTTCAACAATTGGATTTCTTCCCTTAGATACAACATCTTTTGGCATGTTGTATTTTGTTGGATCAGTATTTTCAAGTACATGCTTTAATACTGAGGGATGTCTAAGGTCTGTTCCAAGGTCAATTTCTGCTCCGAGCATTGTTGCTTCGGATACTAAATCGTTGTGTGATATCAATACATCTAGTCCCCATACTTCATATCTTCCTGCCTGAAATTGTGCCATAACCTTTGAATCAGTCTGACATGCTGGCCAAGTAACGTTTGTTGAAGCCATTAATTCTTTACAAAAGTTAGAAAGAACCATTACAGGTGTTCTATCAACACGGCCGCCAGTCATAGCGGACATGAATCTTCTATATGGTGTCATTTCTCTTAATGCCAAATAATCTCCTCCTTTATGTAGCCAACCAAATAAAATTAGGTTAACTAACCCGATTGTTCCTTCTTATTAATTTATAAAAGCTTTTTCATGGATGGCTAGACCATCCAATTATTTAATCTTTAATAATAAAAGCATTAAATTTTAAATTAAAAGAAAAAGTTTAAAATAAATTATAGAAGTATTACTTCTTTTTTGGCTTTTCGGCCTTAGCAGCATCTGGAGAAGCACTATATCTGAATGGTGTTGCTATTGGAAGTCCAAGTTCCTTTATTAGCATCATTGAAAATACATAGCATTTTGAGTTTATTCCGTTTATGACTTCATCAAAAAATGCAGTGTCTAGTGGTTTTTTACCTTCCCACTGTTCAAGAATTTTTTTTCTGAACTCTTCTCCTTCTTGGTAGTAAACGTTTCCCCTTATGCTTGCAGCACCTACATCAGGGTCGTAGTTTGAAAGGAAGTTGAATTCAACATCTAAAACGTTTAGTCTTCCTCCAGGTCCAGACATCTGTATCTCTTTTATTGAGACAATATTTGGTGTTTGCGTGAAACTCACAGGCCCTTCAGGTACTTTCTCCAATTTTTTCTTTTCTACTTCGGCTTTTGTAATATTAAAATTAATTATTGGCATATATAACCTCCTTTTCCCTATGGAATGAACATTTGTTTTTAAAATTAACTATTAATAAAGGCTATATCTTGTCGAGGATATCTGCCCTAGTAATTATTCCTACAACTCTTCCCATTTCTTCAATAAGTACTGCTTGATTTTCTTTTAATAGGGTATAAACTTCGACAAAACTTTGTTCCTTTGATACAACAGGAAAGCTTTCATCCATAATTTCTGATACGGTAAGATCAGGCTTTTCACAAATTTTTCCAATTCCAAGTTTTTTTACGAGAGATTTTTCTGACAGACTTCCCACGGGCGTACCGTTTCTTAAAACAGGAAGCTGGGATATATTGTATCTTGCCATTATTGTTATGGCATCACTTACCTTGTCTTTTGGATGGACGAATATTACTGGCGATACCATAACATCTTGTATTTTTTTCATCCGTGCTCTTAGCTCTTCTAAGGCGTATAATATCTTGTTAAAAGTAGAGAGTTTAGGATCAATCTGCTTATTCTCAAGTTTAGCAATATATGCTTGGGTAACTCCAGCTTTCACTGCCAACTCTTTTTGGGTAATCCCAAATTTTTTCCTTAACTTTTTTACTTCACCAAGATCAATCATCTAATCTCCTAAAATATTTCTTCAATAATTTTGGCAATAGATATGTCTGAAAATTTAGAGGGTATGGAATCAGATCCAAAAATTCTATCTATTCCAGCTTTCTTTAGTTTTTCCTCCGCATTTGATATCATTAATAGGTGTGTTGCTCCAGACAATACCTTCAAAGTTCCTTCTCTTTTTAGTACTTCACAAGCCTTCGCCATAGTTCCGCCTGTTGAAATTATATCATCAACAATTGCTACATCTCTGTTCTTAGTATTAATTTCTTTTGGTCTTATCTCAACAGTATCCCCAGAAAGCCTAGTTTTTTCAAGATGATCAAACTCAGCCCCCATCTGATCTGCAACGATTTTTGCCCTTTCAACTGACCCTTTATCCGGAGATATAATAACTGGTTCTTTTAGGTTCAAATCTGTCAAATAATCCGCTATTAATGGCATGGCTGATAGATTTTCTCCGTCCATAGCTTTAGTAATCTTCAAATCGTGGATATCTACAGTATATACTGATTCTAGGCCAAATCGATCTATAATCTTTGCCAATGAAATCCCTGAAATGGATTCCCAGTCCTTAAATCTCTTGTCCTGCCTTGCATAAGCCATATACGGAATCAAAACATGAGTCTTAATTTTTAAATCCTGAAGCGCATCAATCATGAAAAAAAGCTGCATTATATGTTCATCTTGAGGATAATATAATGATTGGACTATAAGAATTTCTTTAATATTCTTGACCTTTTCATTAAATCTGACATATCCTTCTCCATCTGGGAATCTCTCAAAGTGACAATCTATTAGTTTAAAATCTCCTTTTAGTTTCTCTAAAGTTGCTTTAGATGACAATGAGGTAACAAACATTATACCACCTTAAATTTGGTATATCTAATCATTAATATATTTTTCTCTTTATGCTATATTTTCTGAATTATTTTAAAAAATAGATTTATATTTAAGTAAGATTATTTTTCTAGTAAATTATCTATGTAAAAAACAATCATAATACCTAAGTTATATTATAAGCACGATATATTTTTAAAGGCTTGATATATATAAACGCTAAAGTCTTTCTAGAGGAAATATTAATGGCAAAGAAAAAATCTTCAATTCAAGATGCAGAAAAAAAAGAAGTAAATATACAAAATGAAGAATTAGTAGATATAACTGAGGAAGTAAAAAAAGTAAGAGAACAGATTAAATCTTTTTACGACGTTTCAACAACTGAAGAAATAGAAGTACCTGAGAATTTAATTGACCAGGTTATTGGCCAAGATCATGCTGTTGAAATTGTTAAAACTGCAGCTAAACAGAGAAGAAACGTATTGCTAATAGGAGAACCTGGAACAGGAAAATCAATGTTAGGATTGGCGATGGCAGAACTTCTTCCAAAGGAAGATTTGGAAGATATATTGGCATATCCAAATCCTGACGATCCAAATACTCCTAGGATAAGGACAGTTCCAAGAGGTAAGGCAAGGCTCATTATCGACGAACACAAAGCAATGGCAAAAAAACAGGAAGAAACTAAAAGAATGATACTTTTCTTTGTCATAGGTGCGATTGTTGTTATAGCATTAACTCAAGGGCAATTACTTTGGGGATTGTTCCTTGCTGTTATCATATTCTTTGGGATGCAGACATTCAGGATTAAAAATCAAGTCATGATTCCAAAGGTGTTAGTAGATAATTCTAAATGGGACCACGCTCCGTTTTTAGATGGAACAGGAGCTCACGCTGGAGCATTACTTGGAGATGTTAGGCACGACCCATTCCAATCAGGAGGACTCGGTACTCCCGCACATGAAAGGGTAGAAGCTGGCATGATTCACAAGGCACACAAAGGACTACTTTTTATTGATGAAATCTCAACACTGAAGATTCAAATGCAACAGGCCATACTTACAGGAATGCAGGAAAAAGCATATCCTATAACTGGGCAGAGCGAAATGAGTTCTGGTGCAATGGTTAGGACAGAGAAAGTCCCATGCAACTTTGTCTTAGTTGCAGCAGGAAATCTTGAAACATTAAGGGACATGCATCCAGCTTTACGTTCAAGAGTTAGAGGTTATGGATATGAAGTTTACATGGAAAACTCCATGCCTGCTAATGAGGAGAATATAAAGAAGATCGTTAGATTTGTTGCACAAGAAGTAAAAAAAGATGCAAAAATACCTCACTTCTCTCTGGATGCAGTTGCTGAAATAGTCCAAGAAGCAAGAAGGAGAAGCAACAGAAAGAATCACTTGACCTTAAGATTGAGAGAACTTGGTGGAATGGTGAGGGCTGCTGGTGACGTTGCATTATCTAAGGGAGATTCTATTGTCACAGTTGAGCACATCATTGAAGCAAGAAAGCTTTCAAGATCACTTGAACACCAGATTGCTGATGACTATATTGACAGGAAAAAGGCTTACCAAATATTTGGCTCTACCGGCGCTCAGATAGGAAAGGTAAATGGGCTTGCCGTTTTAGGAGAAGGAAGCGGAATTATTACTCCTATCGAAGTTGGTGTAACTAGATCTTCTTCAAAGTCTCATGGTAATGTAATTGCTACAGGAAAGCTTGGGGAGATAGCAAAGGAATCCATATCTATTGTATCTTCTTTAATAAAGAGATACACGAATAAGGATTTGTCTAGCTTTGACATTACTATCCAGTTCCTTCAAGCATATGAAGGGGTTGAAGGTGATAGTGCCAGTGTATCAGTTGCCACAGCAGTTATTTCTGCACTTGAAGAACTTCCAATAAGACAAGATGTTGCCATGACAGGCTCTTTATCCGTTAGGGGTGACGTTCTTCCGATAGGAGGAGTCACTGCTAAAATAGAGGCTGCGCTTGAAAGCGGAATGAAAGAGGTAATTATCCCAGAATCTAATAAAGATGATGTCTACCTAGAAAAATCAAAGCGAGAGCAGATAAAGATAGTTCCAGTTAAGAGACTAGAAGATATCTTGAGCTATGTATTAATCGCAAATAAAAATTCAGAATTTATTAAGAACCTAACGAAACTAAAAGAATCTCTAGGATGATAAGGAATACAAGTGATCAAATGTTTCATTTTATAGAGTCATTAGGAATTGACTCTAATTGTTATATCCTGGAAAGCGATGTCACTGTTCTAATTGATACTGGAACATATAAGAATTATAGAATATATGACTATGTAGATGAAAATGACCTTGAAATAGATTTTATCATCAATACTCACTGCCATTATGACCATATTGGTGGTAATAAATTCTTTGAAGTTCCAATTTATGCACATGAGAAAGACTACCTTGATATACAGAATGCAACAGAGAAAACTTTTTTCTGGGCATTTTCTCAAAAATTTGAGGGGTATAAAGATGTCAACCCTCTAAAAGAAAACGATGAAATTGACCTTGGCGAGTATATACTTAAGGTGATACATACTCCAGGACATACTTCTGGATCAATGTGTCTTTTGGAAGAATATAAAAGCTATCTTTTTTCAGGGGACACTGTTTTCAAAGGATCCGTGGGGAGATACGATCTTCCATCAGGAAATCTTGAAGACCTAAAGGAATCTTTAAAAAAGCTTTGCGATATCAAAGTTAAAGAAGTTTTCCCAGGACACGGAGAAAGTTTCCCCGGGAAAGATCTCTTATTTAACAAGTATATGGTCACTCTAATGGAAGAAGATATATAAGCTTCGAATATTGTGCGGCTTAACTCATTTTATATATATCTCATAATGCAATATAATGCCATCAATATTAAATATAGTTTGATATATTGTATATATGGCATTAATTTTGAGTATTTATTGTCAATTGGGGCCCTTTTCTGCCAAAGAATATAACTAAGATTTAAATACTTAAAAAATTAACAGTCTAAAGGGGAGGTATTCTATGGAACACATAGATCCTTTTGAAAATGTATTAAAACAACTTGATAAAGTAAACAAAGTTCTGAAACTTGATGAAGGAATATACGAAGCATTGAAAAAACCTAAGAGATTTCTTGAGGTAACTGTGCCTGTTACAATGGATAATGGTAGTGTAAAAGTTTTTACTGGTTATAGATGTCAATATAATGATGCTAGAGGCCCTACAAAAGGAGGAATAAGGTATCATTGGAATGTATCGCCATCTGAAGTAAGGGCACTTGCCGCTTGGATGACGTGGAAGTGTGCAGTTGTGGATATACCCTATGGGGGAGGAAAAGGAGGGATAATCTGCAATCCAAAAGAAATGAGCGATAGGGAAATTGAAAGACTATCTAGAGGATTTATTGCAGCGATTTACAAATTTATTGGTCCTGAGTTAGATATTCCCGCCCCTGATGTTTATACTAATCCAAAGATAATGGGTTGGATGATGGACGAGTTTTCTAAGATACGACAACATTATTCTCCGGGGGTTATTACAGGAAAACCACTTGCCATTGGGGGTTCCTTAGGTAGAGGTGATGCAACAGCAAAGGGTGCATGGTACACAATCAGAGAGTACATAAAGTACTTGAAATGGGATATTAAAAAAACAACTAGCGTGGTACAAGGATATGGAAACGCTGGATCTTATATCGCCCAATTCTTATTCGACCAAGGCTCAAAAGTTATAGCTGTTTCTGATTCCCAAGGAGGCATATATAATGAGTATGGGCTTGACCCTTATAAAGTTCTTGAGCACAAAGAAAAAACAGGATCAGTTATAAACTTCCCTGGGGCAAAAAATATTACTAATGAAGACCTCCTATATCTTAAATGTGACATTTTGTGCCCATCAGCTCTAGAAAATCAGATAACTGCTAAAAATGCCGATAAGATTCAAGCAAAAATGGTAGCCGAACTTGCAAATGGTCCAGTTACTCCTGAAGCTGATGAAATACTTATAAAAAAAGGAGTATATCAGTTGCCTGACTTCCTATGTAACGCAGGCGGTGTTACTGTTTCTTATTTTGAGTGGGTACAGAACTTGATGAACTATTATTGGTCCACTGATGAAGTTTATGAGAAGCTTGACAAAAAGATGACAAAGGCATTCTGGGATGTAATCAAAGCAAAGGAAAAATACAATATAGACATGAGAACAGCTTCCTATGTTGTCGCGATTGAGAGAGTCGTCGATGCAATGAAGGCAAGAGGATTTGGTTATTAATCCTTATATTTTCTTTTTTATATTTTATTTAAATTTTGATTTTCAAATGTAAAACACTTATATATTAAGATTCTAATTCTTTGGTATGGAGCCAGAAGTTGGAGACATTGTTACTTTAAGGAAAGGTAACACTAGTTACGAGGGAATAGTTATACCTTCTCCTAAAAAAGATTCTATTATTATTAAATTATCTAACGGGTATAATATAGGTTTTAGGAAAGATTCAGTTGAAATTATTAATATGGAAAAAAAACAAAAGCCAAAAATATTTTCTGAAGTAAAATTTGAAAAGAGAAAAGATCTTCCTGAAATATCTTTAATATCTACTGGGGGAACAATAGCCTCTAGAGTAGATTATGAAACAGGAGGTGTCAGATGGTTAATGAAGCCTGAAGAAATATTCTTTATGGCACCAGAATTATCCGACATAGCTACATTTAGAAATATTTCCTCTCCGTTTCAAATAGCTTCTGAATCAATGACTTTTGAATGTTATAAAATATTGGCCAAAGAATCAGCAAAAGAATTAAACTCTGGTTCTAAAGGGGTAATAATAACTCATGGAACTGACACGCTCCACTATACTTCGGCAGCACTATCTTTCATGCTTCAAAATCTTTCAAAACCCGTATGCCTTGTAGGCGCTCAAAGAAGTCCTGATAGAGGAAGTTTTGATGGTTCTATGAATCTTATCTGCGCTTCATATGTTGCTGGGCATTCTGACATAGGAGAATCTGTAATTGTAATGCACGGAGAAATGAGCGACACTTATTGCAATGTTCTTAGAGGAACTAAAGTAAGAAAGATGCACTCAACAAGGAGGGATACATTTAGACCAATCAACACATCAACTTTAGCGAAAGTATTCATGAATGGTAAAATAGAGAGATTCTCAGATTACAGGAAAAGAAATGATGATAATGAAGTATATCCTGATATTGAAATGGAAGAGAGAACTGCAATTATTAAAGCATATCCCAACTTTAATCCTGAGATACTTGATTACTATATAGATAAAGGCTACAAAGGTTTGGTAATCGAGGCATCAGCTCTAGGCCACGTTCCAACAGACACAATAAATGAAAAATTTTCTTGGGTAGATTCAATTAAAAGGGCGAGAGAACAAGACATAATAATTGTCTTTGCAACTCAGTGTCTCTTTGGCAGAGTTGATCCCTTTGTTTATTCCAACGGTAGAATAATGGAAGAAATGGGAGTAATTTATGCAGAAGATATGTTGCCTGAAACAGCATATCTTAAATTATCTTGGATTTTGGGCCATACAAATGAATACTTTGAGGTCAAGAGAAACATGCTTGACAACATGTCTGGAGAAATAAACTATCGGATAAAAGGTGATAAAAATGGATTATAAAGAACTTGGCCTTAAAGTAGGATTAGAAATTCATCAGCAGCTAAACACAAAAAGAAAACTATTCTGTGACTGCCCAACTATTCTGAGGACTGATGATCCATTAGATACGATAGAGCGACGGCTTAGACCCACTCCATCAGAAATAGGTGAAGTGGATGTAGCCGCATTAAAGGAATATATGAGGGGCAAAACGTATATATACCAATATTATGACACTAACTGCCTTGTGGAGCTTGATGAGGAGCCCCCACATTTAGTTTCTGAAGAAGCTAAAATTATAGGTGTTGAGGTTTCATTACTTCTAAATTCCAATATAATTGAAGAAATCCAGGTAATGAGAAAAACTGTTCTTGACGGTTCAAACACATCTGCTTTTCAGAGAACTATGCTTATATCAACAGATGGATATATTGAAACAAAACAGGGCCCAGTTTCAATACTTACAGTATGTCTTGAAGAAGATGCGGCTAGACTGATTAGCCAAGATGACACTACTAAAACTTTTAGGCTTGATAGATTGGGCATTCCTTTAGTTGAGATTGCTACAGGCCCCGATATTTCAAATCCTGAGCAGGCAAAAGAAGCTGCATACATATTAGGACAAATATTAAGGGCAACTGGAAAGGTAAAGCGAGGACTTGGAACTATAAGACAAGACCTTAACGTTTCAATTAGAGAAGGTGGCAGAGTTGAACTGAAAGGAGTTCAGAAGCTAGACATGATACCTCTATGGGTAGAAAGAGAAGTCGAACGACAGATTGCTCTTGTCGAAATAAAAAAGGAATTAAATAAAAGAGGGTCAGAAAAAGATCTTGAATTTAAAATCATTGAAGTCACTGATATTTTTAATAACACTTCCTCTAAGATTATTGCCAGTTCAATAAAAAAGAACGGCGGAGTTTATGCAACTAAGTTAAAGAACTTCAAGGGCATACTTGGTAAAGATATCCAAAAGGGAAGGAGGTTTGGAACTGAATTAGCAGATCATGTGAAAACATATGGTCTTTCAGGATTATTTCACATAGATGAACTCCCAAATTATGGGATAACTAGTGATGAAGTCAATAAGGTAAGAGCTAAGCTAAAGATTGCTGAACTGGATTCATTTGTTATTGTAGCTGGAAAAGAGGACATATGCAAGAAGGCTTTAGAAGAGGTATTTGAGAGGTGTAAAAAAGCCTTCTTAGAGGTTCCAAATGAAACAAGAGATGCTTTAGAAGATGGGAATTCCAAATATTCTAGGCCACTTCCCGGAAGAGCTAGAATGTATCCAGAAACAGATATCCCCCCATTTACCATCGACTCAGAACTAATAAGGAATATTAAAGAAAATCTTCCCGAGACTTTCGATGAAAAGGTAAATAAATTTATCGATAAATATGGCCTAAAGAAAGACGAAGCAGAAAGAATAGTGTACGAGAGCCCCGAACTTTTTGAAAAAGTTATTTCTTCTCTCGACATAAAATCTACTATTTTTATAAAAGCTCTAGATCTATCTAAAAACTTAGAAAGAGAAGAAGGATATGTTACCGATGATCAAACTTTATACCTTCTTTTTGAAAAGGTATCTAAAGGAATAATTGCAAAAGAAGGGATAGAGGAAGTATTGAAGCGAGTGTCGAAAGGAGAGGACATAGAAATAGTTCTTTCAGACTTCTCGTCTGATAATAATTCAGCCGATGTCGAATTTGCAATAGAAAAGATAATACTTGAGAAGAAAGATTTTATATTAGAAAAGGGCGACCGTGCAATTTCTCCCTTGATGGGCCTTTGCATGAAAGAGTTTAGAGGAAAAGTTGATGGAAGTTTAATTAATAAAATTTTAAAAGAAAAAATCGATGAAATACTAAAATCTTCTTAATCTGATTTTCTCTTTTTCTTACATAATATATTTAAATAATCTGATTCCATAATAGTATGTGAAAGTATGACAGACTTAGATTTCTTTTTTAACCCTTCTTCTATTGCAGTCATAGGTGCTTCAGATAATGTTGGAAGTGTTGGCTACGAAATAATGAAAAATCTGACTGAAGATTTTCCAGGAGAATTATATCCTATCAACATCAAAAAGAAACTTATATTTGGTAAATCTAGTTACAAAAGTATTCTTGACGTTCCAAATCATGTCGATATGGCAGTTGTAGCCATTGCAGCACCTTATGTGGCAGATATTTTAGAAGAATGTGGGAAAAAAGGTGTTAAAGGGGTAGTAATAGTTTCTGGAGGATTTTCAGAAATTGGAGAGAAAGAAAGAGAAGATAAGTTAGTAGAAATATCCAAGAAATATGGGATAAGAATAATAGGGCCCAACTGTATAGGAATTTACGATAACTTCTCTGGTGTCAATACAATATTTTTATCAAAAGATAAGGTCTCTTATCCTCAAAAAGGCAATATCTCATTTTTATCCCAAAGTGGGGCATTTGCAGGACTTATATTAGATTGGACAAGTAAGGAAAGAATTGGGATATCCAAAGTCGTAAGTTACGGAAACAAAATAGATGTTAATGAAGCTGATTTAATAGACTACTTATACAATGATGAGACCTCTAAGGTCATCTGTTTGTACATTGAAGGTATAAGGCGTGGCCGGAGATTTATGGAGTCCGCTAAAAAGGCCACTAAACGAGTGCCTATTCTCGCATTGAAATCTGGCAAAACTAAATCAGGGGCAAAAGCTGCTTCAAGCCATACCGGAAGTCTTGCAGGTGAAGATAAAATATATGAATCAGCTTTTAAACAATCTCACATAATAAGGGCAAATAATTTTGAAGAATTATTTGACATGGCAAAAGCCCTAGAAAAGCAAGTGTATCCAACAAGTGATGGAGTTGCTATTTTAACAAATGCTGGTGGCTTAGGTGTAATGACAGCAGATGCGTTAGAGATGAATGGTTTACGCCTTGCTAATTTAAGCGAATATACAGTAAATAAACTAAAGGAACAATTTCCTGAAAGAGTTGTTGTTTCTAATCCAATGGACCTAGTAGGGGATGCAGATAAAGAACGTTATGAAATTGGACTTAAAGCTCTTCTAGAGGATCAGGATGTAGGTTTAATCATAGTTATTTTGTTGCTTCAAGTTCCAACACTCTCTTTAGATTCTGCCGATTTAATTTTAGATATTAAAAGGAATTCGAATAAACCTATTCTTATCTTAGGTGCAGGTGGAGAAATAATTACCCCATGTCTTAGGAAATTAGAAAAAGGAGGCTTGGCGATTTATCCTTCTCCAGAGAGGGCAGCAAGAGCGGCATATGCTTTAATTAATCATGCAATAGTCAGGGGTGATATCCATAGAGAGCGTAAAGAGAATATTGGAGTTTGTAAGATCTGAAGGCAGAACTTCTTTAATGGAACATGAAGCTAAGGAAATTATGAAAGCCTACGGAATAAATGTTCCAAAAGAAGGAATTGCATCTTCTGAAGAAGAAGTACTTAAAATAGCAAGAAAGGTTGAATATCCAGTGGTACTTAAAATTGCATCACCTGACATTATGCACAAAACTGATGCCGGTGCCGTTATTCTGAATTTATCAAAGGCGGAAGATATTCTTGAAGGTTATAGAAAAGTAATCCAAAATTCAAAGAAGTTTAATCCTAAAGCAGACATACGAGGTGTAATAGTCCAACATATGATGCCAAAACAAAGAGAAGTTATCATAGGAGTTTCTAAAGATAATCAATTTGGGCATGTATTAATGTTTGGTCTTGGTGGTATCTTCGTTGAGGTACTAAAAGATGTTTCATTTAGAATAATTCCTATAGAAAAAGAAGACGCCTATGAAATGGTCTCCGAAATAAGATCGCATCAAATGCTTTGTGGAGTCAGAGGTGAAAAACCATCTGATATAGGTGCAATTGTAGATATTATGCTCAAAGTATCAAAATTTGTATCTGATTTTCCCGAAGTTAAAGAACTCGATTTAAATCCCGTATTTGTCAGTGAAAAGGGTGCAGTAGCAGTAGATGCATTAATTGTAATAGATTAGTTATTGGATAAATTCATAGTTTACATCATTAAACGAGCCTTTATAATTTGCATTGATTAAGGAATAATACCTAGTCTTTTCAATATACTCATTTGCACTACTTGTTGGATCAAAAACAACCCAACCCCCTTCATAAAAAAGCTCTACCCATGCATGTCCGGTATTTGAGGATGTTAGTCCAAATACTACTTTTACATCTTCAGGGCTGTACCCTTTAGCCCTTAATAGTGTGCATAATAAAATGGCCTGATCTTCACAGTCTCCAGTTCTTAATTTTAAGGTTTCTTCAGGAAACTGCCAATATTCAAATCTGTAATCAAAAGTTAGATAATCTTCGACATATTTAATTTCATCACGAACGAACTTATATATTGTAACTGGATTTTCTGTATCGATTTGATTAGCAAAAGATCTAATTTTTTCATTGTCCGGTGTTATGAAAACAGTCATGTCATAATTCTTTAATTTTTCATAAACTGTTATCTGATTTCTTAGAAGATTAACATTATCTGTTCTCTGTAATATATTTATTTGAAGATCTTTTATATTTACATCTTCAAGTATCATATCCTCATCTATTGACTTTATTCTATCTTGAAGAATGGCATTTTCTTTATCATAAAGTATTAGCATATCCTCTATATTCTTTTCTTTTTCAAGACTTTGGTTGTACTGGTAATATCTAAGTAAATACCCTGAGAATAGTATTGACGTCATAACCATTAACAAGATTATTACAATCTTAAATTCTTTATTATTCAATTTATGACCTCGTCAATTTTTTATCATTAAATCTGTATAATTCTTGAACACTGTAAATCGTGTAAATATCATTTTTATTAAAAGAATCAAAATTGTTATTTTCTCTAGGTAAAAGTAAATATATATTTCCGTTCAGTTTCAATTCTACCCAAATATCTGAAGAAGTAGAATTTGGCAAATTGATTTTTGCCCCAACTACTTCAACTTCATTTTCACTAAATCCTGCAGATCTAAGCATCGATATTAGTAGAATTATTTTATCTTCATACTCTCCTTTTTTACTCTGAATGATGTTTTTTGGATAGTTCCAGTAGTCAATTCTACCATTTCGTATAAGTTTGTCATCTCTCTTAATTTCGTCCCTTGTATACTTGAATATCTCTCTTACTTTCTCTGCCTTGCTCATATTGGGGGTAATAATTTGATTCAAGGTTTCTAAGACTAATGAATCATTGGCATCAACGAAATCTCGAGGATCTTTTGATTCATATACTTTGTAAGAATATATTTCTTGATTTAATTCATTCTGTAAATAATTAAGTGATTTTTCCTCTTCTGATAGTCTAGTTTTATCTTGAATTTTTTCTTCAAGCCCCATTATTTTTTCTATTAAGGTAGAATTAGTATCTTGGAGATTTGAATAAGATTCAATTATTTTTGCTTCTAGTTCGTAATTTGATTCTAATTGACTATTTAATTTTTGAGTTTCACTAATAAACATAAATGAAAAGAATAAAATACCCACTATAAAAAATAAAACAACTAGAAGCCTATTGTCCATGATTTTATTAAGACGAAGTCTATATTTAAGAATAACTTAAATCAAATATATACTTATTAAAGTGCATGGTTGCATAATTCAGCGCTTCTAGCAACTATGCCTATAAAACTATGTATCCTTTTCCAGAAGCAGTGCTTTATGCAATTTGTCTAACTGTTGCATAAAGCAAAAACTTAATCATTGCCTCCTTTACCATCATGTCGCTTCTTCTTGATTTGACTGACTCTCCGTAGGAACGCTTGACAGCTGAGAAATAGCTTTCGACTAGCCATCTTTTACCATAATCGTATTTTTCTTTCCAAGCTTCCTCACCAAGACCCATTAACTCTTGCACACACTTTTTCCTTAGGGGCGAACTCCTGCTACGAGGTATCGAACTCTTTCTAACTTTAATCGCGGGAGTGATTTTGTTCCTATAGCAGTAATTGAATATGCCTTTCTTGTCGAATGCTCCGTCACCTTTCAATACTGACATTGGAACATCTTGAACTATCTTCTCAAAAGATTTGCTGTCGTGCTGTGGACCAGGGGCAATGTCAATACCTAATAGCTCACCGGTATTTTCATCTATGGCAATGTTCACTTTGAGCCAGTTTTTCCTTCTTTCGTAGAACACTGAGCGCCAGTCACCTCTATTTGTCGTCTTTATTCCTGTACCGTCTACTATTACTACCCTGCTTGGA
>LNJC01000018.1 GCA_001587575.1 Candidatus Methanofastidiosum methylothiophilum | reverse complement strand
GGCATAGTTGCTAAAAGCGCTGAATTATGCAACCATGCACTAATAGGCATTAGGTTTATAAGTGATTTTTTCACCTTTTTTCTAATGAATTATGCTGATTCTTTGTCAGATATGCGTAAAGTTGATACCCATATCCATACAAAATATTCTGGTAATTCTAAGAAAATACCGGTCATCCCTGACTGCATATCTAGACCAGAGAAGATCCTAAAGTATGCGGATAAGAGGGGTATAGATTTTTTAGCAATTACTGATCATGATACTATTAGAGGGGGAATTGAAACTGAGAAACTTGCACCTTCCAGAATTATAGTTGGGGAGGAAATATCTACTTCTGATGGAGAACTGCTAGGCCTATTCTTAAATGAAACTGTCCCCCCGGGACTATCTGCCGAAGAATCAATAGAAAAGGTCAGAGAACAAGGAGGGCTTGCCATTGTGCCCCATCCTTATAGCGTCATATGCCCTTGCTTTAAGGATTTAATACATAAACTAAATATTGATGGGATTGAAGTTTTCAATGCTTTTCATAGAGATGGTATCCTAAATAGAAAGGCTTCAGACGAAAACAAGAAGATAAAAAAAGCATCTATTGCAGGAAGCGATGCCCATACAGAGAGGATGGTTGGAAATGCGTACACACTGTTTGAGGGTAACACTATCGAAGATTTCTACAAAGCTGTAAAAAAGAAAAAAACTATTCCCCAAGGACATGTTACCTCAATGAAGCAAACAATGTTATGGAGTTGGAACACTGGGTACTACATAATGAAAAGATCTATGAGGAACATTCTTCAAGGAAATCAAATCAAGAAAAATACTGGGCTTTTTATAGGATCTGGAGTATCCATAATACCTGTAGTTCCAATAATAACGGCATATGTATTAAACCGTTATCATGATAAAAAGGTAAAAAAGAATTATCCCTGGGAATCTTTTATGTTTTCTTATATGGGGTATAAAAAAAAGATATTATAATATAACGGAAGACTTGTATTCACCAAATACCTTTCTTAAGCTATCACTTATCTCTCCAAGAGTTGCGTAAGATTTTACGGCTTCTAGTATCAAGGGCATGAGATTTGTATCAGACTTTGCAGCACCTTCTATCTTTTCTAAAATATCTTTGACCTTGGCGTTATCTCTTTTTGCCTTTAGTTTTTTCAGTTTTTCAATTTGAAGTTTTTCAACTTCAGGGTTAACCTTCAAAAGTTCTTCGGGAAGTTTTTCTTCCATTGTGAATTTGTTTAGGCCAACTACTATTGCGTCCTTTTTTTCAATATCTTTCTGATATTTGTAAGCACTATCTTGTATCTCCTTCTGGACATACCCTCCTTCTATTGCTTTAACCATTCCGCCAAGAGAATCTATCTTATCAAAATACTTATTTACTTCCTCTTCAATCTTATTTGTTAAGTATTCAACATAATAAGAGCCGGCAAATGGATCAACAGTATCTGCAACACCACTTTCGTAGGCAATTACCTGTTGGGTCCTAAGGGCTATTGTTACAGCTTTTTCTGAAGGTAATGCCAGTGCTTCGTCCATAGAATTTGTATGAAGCGATTGGGTCCCTCCAAGCACAGCTGCTAAAGCCTGTAAGGTAACCCTAATAATATTATTTTCAGGTTGCTGTGCTGTAAGTGTACTCCCTCCCGTTTGAGTATGGAATCTTAGCATCATGGCTTTTGGATCTTTTGAGTCAAATCTTTCTTTCATCAATCTTGCCCATATCCTTCTAGCGGCCCTAAATTTTGCAATCTCTTCAATGAAATTATTATGTGAATTAAAAAAGAAAGATAATCTTTTTCCAAATTCATCGACTGCCAAACCTGCCTTAATTGCAGCCTCTACATAGGCGATTCCATCAGCTAGTGTAAAGGCAACTTCTTGGACTGCTGTTGCACCAGCTTCTCTAATATGATATCCGCTAATACTAATAGTATTCCATTCTGGGAGATTTTTTGTGCAATATTCGAAGATGTCAGTTATTATTCTCATTGATTCCTTTGGAGGGAAGATATAGGTTCCTCTTGCTACATATTCTTTTAGGATGTCATTTTGAATAGTTCCTCTTAGTTTTTCAGGTGAAACTCCTTGTTTTTCTCCTACCGCTATGTACATAGCAAGTAAGATTGCTGCAGTTGAGTTAATGGTCATTGAGGTAGAAACTTTATCAAGGGGGATCCCATCAAAAAGAGTTTCCATGTCCTCAAGTGAATCAATTGCAACTCCGACCTTTCCAACTTCCCCAAAGCTCATTTGGTTATCGGAGTCATAGCCTATCTGGGTAGGCAGATCAAATGCTACAGATAATCCGGTCTGGCCCTCTGATAAAAGAAATTTATATCTCTTGTTTGTTTCTTCTGCGGAACCAAAACCGGCATATTGCCTCATTGTCCAGAGTTTTCCTCTGAACATGTTTGGCTGAACTCCTCGCGTAAACGGATATTCTCCTGCATTGCCAATATCGTTACAGTAATCTATATCTGCAACATCAATAGGGGAATATTGAACATCAACAGATATATTTGAAGAGGTATAGAATTCTTTTTTTCTCTCAGGAAATTTAGATATCGTTTTTTTATATTTCTCATTTTTCCAGCAGTCAATTTTTTCTTTCAAATCACTAATTGTAGAATCATCAAACATGAAAAATCACTTTCCTACAATATTTTAGAATTTAGTTATTATAAGTTTTATTATTGCCCTGTTAAGATTTATAAATTAGATAAATCCAAATTTTTCATGGAAGAAATCTCAGAAGATTCGAATCTTTCGGCGTTTGGTGATGCTGTAGTCAACTTTTTGTATTCTGTGGCAAAATCGAGAGTGCAGGGCAGATACACTGGAAAAAAAGTTTCTAATATTGCACTATCTGATGCACTTGCAAAGTCAAAAATTAAATCTCCAAGAAGAAGCGATAAGAAAATGAGAGGAGATTTCGTTGAGGCAATGATTGGAAAAGGTTACATTGAAAAGGTATTCAATATTGATGATGCTGTGGCCATACTCTCTGAAAAACTTAGTGGGAAAGATTTAAACGATCCGGAAGAAGAGAGAAAGGCTATTGCAGATGCATTCTCTTATTTTATTGATCATTATTTCTAAGGCTTAAACATATTAAGACTTAAATCCATTCTTAGATGATGCGAATAAAGAGGGAGATAAGAATCCTTGGGATAGATGATTCAAATTTTACAAGAGCCGATAGAGAGGTTCTTGTAGTCGGCGCGTTACTTAGAGGCGGCTATTGGATTGATGGTGTTGTAAGCACTCATGTTGAAAGGGATGGGCTTGACGCAACGGAGAAAATTACTAATATGGTAAATAAAGCTCGTTACAAAGATCTAAGGGCAATAATGTTAAAAGGTGTCACATTGGCTGGTTTTAATCTTATAGATATAGAAAAATTAAATCTTGATACAGGCCTGCCAGTTGTAGTTGTTATGAGAAAAATGCCAGATATCAAGTCAATGGAAAAAGCACTTACAAATTTAGACTACAAAGAAAAAAGAATAGAAATTATAAAAAATGCAGGAAAAATATATGAGGGAACTGTTCAAGAACATTCAGAGATATTCTTTCAGTTCAAGGGAATTGAAGAAAAGGATGCAAGAGAATTAATCCGGATATCCTCGATGCATTCCAATATTCCTGAGCCTTTAAGAGTAGCTCATATAATTGCAACAGGAGTTGTTAGAGGTGAATCAACAAAGAAACCATAGGGGCAAAGTTACAATCTGTCTTGTAAACACTTATGATAAACTGAAATGGCATGATATACACTCAAGAAACATTGCAAGAGCAGCTCCCCTATGCTACTACACGGGGTTTGAACTTTGTCTTTTTGATTTTCCTTTCAAAAAGGATTACAAAGAATTTCTTTTGAAGGAGGTAAAAGAAAATACAACTATAGCAGAAGGCGGAAAATATATCGAGGAACTCATAAAACATGGAAAACTTATTGCTGTTGATGGCCCTAAAAAACTCAAAGGTGTTTTTATCTCGACTACTTCAAAACCTGAGAAGAAGTGTGATTTGAATGTGATTGTAAAGAACATAAAGGAAGGCGATGATTCTGTTTTTTTCATTGGACTTGGCAGAAGAGGTCTTCCTATGGAAATTAGAAAGATGACAACTTATCACCTTGATATAACTGGCGAAGGTATTTCTCTTGAAACATGCACTGCAATTGGGTTTATTATTGGGCGACTTTTCGAAAAGATAAATTTATAAATTTGCATTTACACATTTGTACTTGAAGCGACTGTAGTCTAGTGGTTAGGACTGGAGCTTCCCAAGCTTCAAGCGCGGGTTCGAATCCCGCCAGTCGCACTTTTTCTTAAGTATTATTAAGATATATACGAATAATATTTAAATAATAATAAATTAACTATATTCAAGGTGAGAATATGTGGCTTCAAGCACGAATGTATATGTTAATTGGAGTAATGTTTGTTATAATATATGGATTTTTACTTTTTGTAGGTGCTGCAATAGGTTATTCTGGACAGAGTTTTGTAAATTACACAGTAATAATGGCACTGGGTATGATGTTTGTACAGTATATGATAGGGCCAAAAATGGTAGAGTCCTCCATGAAAGTCAGATATATTAACGAAGGGGAAAATCCAAAGCTCTACAGAATTGTCGAAGAGCAAGCTAGAAAAGCAGGACTGAAGAAAACACCTAGAGTAGGCATATGCCCAACACCAATGCCAAATGCATTTGCATTTGGAAGATCAAAAGGTGATGCAAGAGTATGCGTAACAGATGGAATCATGAACTTACTTTCTGAGGATGAACTTAAAGCTGTAATAGGGCATGAAATTTCTCATGTTAAGCATAGCGATATGGCCATTATTACCTTACTAAGTGCTGTTCCAATGATAGCGTATTTCATGTATATGTCTTCTTTTTATGGAGGTAGAATGACTTCAAGCAACAATAGGAATTCTATAGGAACAGCTATGGTTGGGATAGTAGCATTAGTTGTATACTTTATAACAAATTTATTAGTGATGTACGGATCAAGAATAAGAGAATACTATGCCGATAAAGGAAGCACAGAAATTGGAAATGAACCACATTACCTAGCATCTGCACTTTACAAGCTAGTATATGGTACTGCAAAGACTCCAAAAAGAGAAGTCCAGAGAGTTGAAGGAATAAAAGCATTCTTCATGAATGACCCAACTAAAGCAATGGGAGACTTTAATGAACTAACTGAAGTTGACATAGACATGAGTGGTACTATTGATAGGAACGAACTTGCAGCTTTGAGACAGGGAGGAGTTAGAGTTGGAACATCAGCTAGTATCATGGAACTAATGAGCACACACCCCAATATGCTTAAAAGAATAAAGCATCTATCCGAGCTTGCAAAATAAAGGAAAGGCCGATAAATGAAACTTAAGACATTCTTAGAATTACTAGCTTTAGTCCTTATTTGGTCTGGATCATGGATTGCAATAAAGTGGGGATTGACAGAAATTCCTCCCTACTCTCTTGCTTTTTTTAGATTTTTAGTGGCCTGCCCCGTGATTGTTGGAATTACGTACTACCTTGAGGGAAAGAGCAGCCTGAAAATAAATAAAAACGAAATTCTTACTTTTTCAGTTCTTGGTCTTATGGGGGTGACTTTAGTTCAGGCGATTCAGGTTTATGCATTAAAATTTACATCGGCTATTAACTCTTCAATTCTTATAAATTTCAATGTTCCATTCATTGCAATATTTGCGCTTCTTTTTCTAGGAGAATCACTTAGCAAAAAGACTGCTTTTGGTATTTTTGTTTCCTTTATTGGGGCAGTAGTAATTGTAATTAATGGATCTTTATCAGGATTCCAAAAAATTAATATTGGAGACATCTTAATAGTATTAACAGGCGTATTCTGGGCCGCATATTCTGTTGCAGGGAAAAAAACAATGGAACAAAGGACCCCTCTATCCATGACCTCTTTTTCATTTCTATTTGGGACAATATTTTTGTTTCCAATGGCCTTATTTGAATCTAGATTTTCTTTTATTGAAAATGTTACAGAATTAGGGATAGGTTCAATTTTGTATTTATCTCTTTTATGCTCGGTGTTTGCATATATATGTTGGAATAGATCTATGAAATGTGAAAAGGCCTCAAACGTTGCAATGTTTCTATACTTTGTTCCTGTTGTAACTGCAATAATGGCATGGTTTTTACTTGGGGAAGTAATCACTACATTCACAGTTATTGGTGGGGCACTAGTTATACTTGGAGTATACCTCGCAGAAAGATAAATATAAAAATTTTTAAATTATTAAATTCAGTAACTCTTTTATATATTATATTAAACTCAATTTCATGGTAAAAGAAGTTCATGCTGCACATATATTGGTCAAATCAGAAGTTTTAGCTAAAGAAATACTTGAAAAAATAAACAGTGGAGACAAGTTTTCCGATCTGGCAAAAAAATATTCAGAATGTCCCTCCGGTAAAAAAGGTGGCGACCTAGGATTTTTCTCAAGACAGAAAATGGTAAAGGAATTTGAGAAGGCGGCTTTTGAAGGAAATGTTGGCTCTGTTGTTGGTCCAGTTAAAACTCAATTTGGTTGGCACTTAATAAAAATACTTGAAAAGAAATGATTACCTTTTCAATTTTGTCATTATATCTTGCCAGTCGTCATATATTACTATCTCGGCCATCTGGGTCTTTTCATTTTCTTTTATTACTAAATCTCCGTATTTGCTGAAAAATCTCATTAGATCTTTCAAGTCCATAAACTCTTTAATCCATAATTTATTATTATTGTCAAATTGGGCATTTTCACAGGGAGGGTCTTCAGGACTCAAACTATTCTTACTAATCCTTGATACGACATACTTCATTTTGTTACCTCCTTCTGTTTTTATTAAATTATTTTAATACAAATGATAATTATGTATCCCAATTTTATATATTTTACTATAAGAAAACTTAAATAAACATTCTAAGCCTTAATCTTATGGAAATAGAAGCTATAGTTTTCGATGTAGATGGTGTTTTACTTGATTCCTTTGACAGCTGGTTTATCTCTTTCAATCAAACCTTAGTGGAGTTTGGTAAAGATCCCGTTGACAGACAAACATACAAAAAGATATTCTGGGGCCCTTCTGTAGAAGAAGATTTGAGAAGATATAACCTTGGAATGGATGCTGTTGAAGCTGCATTGAGAAATCAGAGAAACAATGTTCATTTGATGAAACTCCATGATAGGGTACATGAAACTTTAGATGCCCTCAAGGGATATAAGCTTGGTGTTGCAACAAATACTCCAAGGATAAATCTTGATAAAACTTTTAATTATTTTAATCTCTACAAGTACTTTGAAGTTGTTATGTGCCTTGATGACGTTGAAAAGCCAAAGCCGCACCCAGATATGCTTCTAAAAGCTTCAGAAATTCTAAAAGTGCCAGTTGAAAAAATGTTGTTTGTAGGCGATACAAAATCAGATATGGCTGCAGCTAAAAGTGCTGGATGCCACTTTATAGGAATAAAAATAGGAGATAAAAAAGTTGATGGAATAAAAGATTTAATTCCTATTTTATACTCTTGATTCTTTTGCTTTTCCTCTTAATCCTGAATAACCGCATTTTCTGCAGCTTTCAGCTTTCCATGGGTTTCTCGCGTTACATTTCATGCAAATCTTTACATGAAAAAGTCTCTTTTCTGCTAACTCGTTCTTCATTAAATCTCCTCTGTAGAGCCCTTTCTGTTCTTAATCCCTTTTAAATATTTCTCTTGGAGATCTAATACGTCTTCCTCATCCTTAGACATTGAATATCCTTCTAGCAATTCTTGATTAATTTTAAAAAACTCCTCGCCCCAGTTGAAGTTTGATAGAATCTTTCTAGCATATTCTTTCTCCCCCAATATATATAACGCCCCTGAAAATGCTTCAGCTGTAGATAACTTCCCAGGTTTTCCGTAGTTAACTGGGTTTGAAGGAACTAAAAACGGGAGAATTCTCCCCTGTACCCTTGATTTTATTTTATCAAAGCTCCTTTCTGCCTCAATCCAAGAGCAGTCAAGCGCTGCCAAACCATTTTTTGAATATTTTATGTCTTTTGGGGATAGTACTGACCTTGAAAAGGGATTCAATAAAACACAATTATACGGGAGCCCCTTTATATTATTTACAAATTTTACTTCTCCAAACTTTAATAGTCTATGAGCTGTGCACTTCTTAGGATCGTCCTGGCCAAGATTATACACTATAAGCTTCACAAATTAAAAATGATAAGGCCCAATAAAAGATTTTCTAAAGTTTTAAATAGGATTATTATTTTCTTGATTTATGGTTAGTGCCATAGTCTTTGATTTAGATGGAGTATTAATAGAATCTCACTCATCATGGGAGAGGCTTCACGAATATTTCGGCGCAGATGAAGAAAAAAGAAAAGAAAACATGAGGCGATACTTCTCTAAAGAAATAGATTATGGTCAGTGGATAAGAGAAGATGTATCACTATGGAGAAGAAATGGAATTTTACCTCACAAAAGTGAAGTTGAAGATGCCCTTAAGAATTATATTTTTATCGATGGTGTTAGAGAATGTATAAAAATTTTAAAATCTAATCAATTCAAACTTTTTATTGTATCTGCAGGTATTGATTTATTGGCCCTAAATGCAGGTAAAGTTCTTGGAATTGAAGATATCTGGGCAAATGGTTTTCAATATGATGAAAAAGGATACCTAACGGGAGAAGATGTGTGGAGAGTAGACCTATTGAGGAAAGATACAGTTATTAATCAAATAATAGACAAATATAAGTTAAATAGAGAAGATATCTTATCCATAGGGGATTCAAAATATGATATACCGATGTTCGAAGCCTCGGGATTTTCAATTGCATTTGACCCAAAAGATGAAGAAGTTAAAATGAAGGCTGATGTCACTATTTGTGAAAGAAACCTTTTAAGGATCTTAGAATATATTTAATTATGAAGGATGCCCATATTGAAATTTTCTATATCCACGAGAAAGCAAAGGACATTGAAAGGCTCCTAAGAATTGAAGAAGATAGTTCTCCGTTCTATAAGACAAAGTCCAAGATTATTACAGAAGGAAATACCTTAAAAATTATGATAGAATCAGAAGACATTCCTGCTTTAAGGGGTTCTTTTAACACATTCATGAACTGGCTTATGGCGATAGAAGAAGGAATGAAATTATAAAAAAATAAAATATTTATTTTAATCCAAGTGTTTTCTTGTTAAGGATAACTTTGTGTGCCTTTAGCCTAATTGCATTTATTCTTATGAATCCCTTGGAATCTGTCTGGTCAAATCCACCTTCTACATCCATACTGGATAGATCCTTGTTGTATAGTGATGTTGGGGATTCCCTTCCAAGTATCATAACGTTACCCTTGTAGAGACCAATAACAACTTTCCCATCGATGAACTCTTGGCTCTTATTGAATGCTGCCATCAAAAAGTCCATTTCAGGAGAGTACCAGAATCCATTGTAGATTAATTCTGCAAACTTTGGTTCAAGCATCTGTTTTAAGTGCATTACTTCTCTGTCCATTGCTATTCCTTCGATATCCCTGTGAGCTGCCCATAGTATTGTTGCCCCAGGAGTTTCATACACACCCCTGCTCTTAATACCAACAAACCTATTCTCCACAATGTCTATTCTTCCAACACCGTTTTCTTTTCCAAGCTCATTTAGGTAAAGGAACATATCCAAAGGTTTTGTCTTTGTAGTTCCATTTTCCTTGTTTGTAACTTTAACAGGTAGCCCATTCTTGAAATCAATTTCAATTACTGTTTGTTTATCTGGAGCATCTGCTGGTGATTTTGTTATTTCAAACATATCTTCTGTTGGGGTAAGCATTGGATCTTCAAGAATACCAGCTTCATGGCTTAGGTGCATTAAATTACCATCTTCGCTGTAAGGCTTTGAAGCTGAGGCCTTAATTGGTATGCCTTTTGATTCCGCATATTTTATTAAGTCGGACCTGCCCTGGAACTGCTGTAAGTACTTTGGAATCTTCCAAGGTGCTATTACATGTATAGAAGGATTTAATGCATAATAAGTTAGCTCAAATCTAACCTGATCGTTACCCTTCCCAGTAGCTCCGTGTGCTACATATTTTGCTTTTTCTTTTTCAGCAATTTCGATCTGTTTTTTTGCAATCAAAGGTCTTGCAAGTGAAGTACCTAATAGGTATCTGTTTTCATACATTGCATTTCCTTTCAATGCTTGGAAGATGAAGTCTGTTACTAATTCAGCCCTCAAATCCTCAACATAGACCTTCGTTGCTCCACATTTTATGGCTTTTTCTTTGGCAGCTTTCAGATCTTCATCCTGTCCTACATCTGCAATAAAACATATGACATCATATCCTTCATCTATCAACCAAGTCAAGATGACACTGGTATCAAGACCACCAGAATAAGCCAAAACAACTTTATCTTTTACCATTAGAATCGCCGTGCATGAAGTATAAAGTCTGCTTAAAAGAATAACGACCAAGTTCAAACTTTTTAAATCCTAATTGTTTTAAATAATACTTTTTTGTTCAATAATAATTATTCTGTTGTCTATTATAACACCCTTAATACTATCTCCGATCTTAAACTCTCTTTTTGAGCGTATTTCATTTTTTGGTATATAGAAAGTTTCATAGTCACCAGAGAGTCTCATAATCTGGTACCTTTCAGGAGTAACTTCAGTTACTGAGAGATCTATTATTTCCAGTAGATCTTTGTCTATTATCCTTATGGACTCTTTTTTCAATTCCTTTTCAAATTCTTTTGATTTGATACTCAAAATACTCCCATCTTCTACGGATGTAAGTTTGAAATTATCTCCAGCTATGTCAATCAGATAAAGGTGATTTCTATAGTAAGCATATCTTTGTTCCATATTTTTTAATCTAACAGTTACGGTAGTTCTGTATATTTTCTTACCTGAATCTCTGTCAAGACCCATTAATTTATGTGATTCTCCCAATGAACCACTGAATCTCTTTACTAGCTCATTAGCCATTTTTCTTGCTGCAGATAAAGAGCCCATGTAAATATCAATTCCTTCTTTGAGCTCTTCGACTCTGGCGATAAATGCCATTCTATCTTTTGAGATGTATCTATCAGAAAGCTCATCAATAATTTCCATTATGTTATTTGCTCTTTCTGTCTCAATCTTTTTCTCGTCATTCCTTACCTGGAGTATTGCTTCGTAATAACCTCCGTAAAATCTTGAGCATCTCTGACACTGTTCCCCAGAAAGCAATATTTCTGTTGACGCTTCCATATCAAAAGAAGTATCGTCTTGAAAAGGCCTTATAAAAAGTTTTATCTTTGAAATATTTCCTTCTTCTGCAAAATCAACTTTCACCTGGACTTTTTTATTTTTTTTAGAAAATTCTGAGACAAAATCTAAATCTCTGTTTGAAGAAATATTATTTTCCAAGATTTCATTTATAAATGAAACTTTTTCAAGAAGAGGTTTCCACCTGTTTGTGTAGTAGGAATTACAGCTCTTGCAGTAAGGAACTTTTATTCTAGCAGGTATCTCGAATTTGAAGGATTCCTTGAGGTAGCATTCCTTGCATCTTCCTTCTGTAAGATTATCTTCCTTTCCACAAACAAAGCATCTTTCCATATTAATAAAGATAAAAAATTATTTAAATTACTTTTTATAAAAATAGTTTAAATCCTAGCTCCCTGTGCATGGACTGTGTCGCCTATTAATAAAATGTATTCTTTGCTAATTAATCCCTCTTCCAATGCTAGCTCTATGATATCTTTGCCTACAAGATTTAGAATTGTTGCGTTCTTCATCT
Organism: Candidatus Methanofastidiosum methylothiophilum; assembly: GCA_001587575.1. Classification (GTDB taxonomy): domain Archaea; phylum Methanobacteriota_B; class Thermococci; order Methanofastidiosales; family Methanofastidiosaceae; genus Methanofastidiosum. The sequence continues at coordinate 20,603 of LNJC01000018.1, read as the reverse complement.
GAGCTAGTATTTCGTCTTTTTGACCCTTATTTTTTCCATAAAAAGCTTTTTTTACATCTATTTTAATCTCTTTTTCATTACAAAAAAATGTTTTTTCTAGAATATCCTCATCACAAACTGCAACAACTAATTCATTTGCTTGAAAATATACTGCATAATAAAATTCCATATAACACACTAGCTTAATCTTATTGTCTCAAGATTTGAAGGGGCTTTGGTCTCTATCCTAAATTTCCGGTAGATTGTACTTGCAAAGTCGGTGCATTTTGCAGGATCTCCGTGCCCTGTTATTATCTTTTCAGGTCTTGGATTTAATCTTTTAATAAATTCCATTAATTCGTTTCTATCTGAGTGGCCTGAAAATCCATCAACGGTGTAAACTTTCATCCTGATATTAATTAATTCATTCTTACCGTTTGTGCCCATAAGTGGGAGCTCAGTCATACCTTTCTGAACCTTTCTTCCAAGTGAACCTTCTCCTTGGTAACTTACAAACACTATAGAGTTTCTAACGTCTTCAGCTAATGCCTTAAAGTATTCAACTGAAGGGCCTCCAACAAGCATACCGCTAGTTGCAAGGATAATACATGGTGGGCCTTCAATTATACTCTTTCTTCTATCATTAGTTTTTACATTTTCAAATGTTTCAGATAAGAATGGGTTTTTACCTTGATGGAATATCATTTCTCTAATTTCCTTGGATAGATATTCAGGGTATGCGGTATGAATAGCAGTTGCTTCCCATATCATTCCATCTAAGTAAACTGGCATTTTTTCTAAAGCTCCGCCCTCCATTAGCTCTTCGAGGACAAGCATAATTTCTTGGGATCTTCCGACTGAAAGTACGGGGATTAGAACTTTCCCACCTTGCGAAGTGGTCTCATAAATTATTCTCAAAAGATTCTTTTCAGCTTCACCTCTTGGCATCTGCATATCGTGGGATCCTCCGTATGTTGCTTCAATTATCAAAGATTCAAGACGTGGGAATTTGAAGTTAGCTTTCTCCAAAAGTTTTGAAGTATCAAAGTTAAAATCGCCAGTATACACAATGTTATGGAGTCCGTTTCCTACGTGCAGGTGAACCATGGCAGATCCAAGTATGTGTCCTGAATTATGGAATGTGAGTCTTATATCTGGAGATATATCTCTTACCTCTTTATAATCGACAGGAATAGTATGATGAATGACGCTTTTAACATCCTTTCTTGTATAAGGTATGGGATTATTTTCTTTAGCAGCTATGTCAATATAATCCAGTTGTAACATAGTCATTAAATCTCTAGTTGGGGGTGTACAGTATACTGGTCCCTCATACCCATACTTGTAAAGATAGGGTACAAATCCACAGTGATCAAGATGTGCATGACTTACTATGATTGCATCTAGTTCTTTTGCATTTAGAATATATTTGAACTCTGGAGCATCTAAATGAGGATATGCATGTTTAGGGTCGTTTGTTGCTACATTGACTCCGCAGTCCAACAAAACTTTTGATTCAGGGGTCTGTAATAAAAGACAAGATCTACCTACTTCCCTAAAACCTCCAAGAAGAGATAACCTAATCCAATCAGAACGAACATCTTGGGACCTATAAATTCTGTGCCCTATCTTCTTCAAAATCGCTTTTCTCTCATCAGCCTCTTTCTGAAGTGTAGACCTCACAGCTTTTATTGTATCTGATTGCAAAGGAGGAGTCCTTCTGACAATAGGGGCCCATCTTACAACTCTCGTGATATCTCTCAAAGTTTGTCCTGATTTACCAATTACAAGACCTGGTTTCTTTGCCTCGATTATTACCTCTGAAGCAGATGGATCAAAAGTAATATCCGTTATCTCAGCCTCTTCAGGAACAATATTTTTAATTTTGGTTACGGCATCTTCTTCCGTAGTTAGAACAGCAGAATCAGGTTTTACTATAATCCTTTTTCTCAAGTTCTTCGCTAGCTCTTTTACTATTTCACCGTCGTCAACTAGCATTCCGGGATTTCTAGTGTATATAACGACCTCAGGGCCTTCAAAGTCAATGTTAGTAATGACTGCGCCTGGGGGTATGTTTTCCGTTACAACGTTTTTAATTTCTTTAAGTATCTCCTCTGAAGACAAGAACTCACCTAATTCTTAAGAATATGTGATAAATTAATAACTAAAATAAAAAAAGAGAATTAATTCTGATTCATTATTCCCTTAATTTCTTCATCAGAAAGTTCTCTGTAGCCGTCTTTATCAATTACGGCCATTGTAATTCCATTTCCTGTTGCAAGATCCCTTTCTATTGCGGCGTTGATTGCTTTAATTGCAACAGCTGCACCTTCTTCCCAGCTCATGCCTTCTCTGTACATTGATTCTAAAACACCATATGCTACAAGAGAGCCTGAACCTGTTGAAATGGCCTTATCTTCATTGACTCCTCCTATAGGGTCAATTGAATATGCTATAGGGACTTCATCAAATCCAGCTACTACAAGCCATGCTATTAATGGATAGTACCTCTGACCATGTAAGATATGGGAGGTCAATGTGGCAAGTGACCTAGTAGACATCTTTGTACCATTTTTCATTTTGTAAAGATTTACTTCGGCCCTTAGAGATCCAATCAAGCTCTGGATGTCCCCTACACTACCTGCTACTGTTGCTCCAATATAATCATCAATCTTGTGTACCTTCTTCACATTCTTGTGGGCTACTAAATAACCCATTGACGCTCTTCTATCTGTTGCTAGTACTACAGCATCCTTACAAACAATAGCTACTGTAGTAGTACCTTTTTTAATATCTTCCACTAAATCACCTCAAAATAATTAGTTAAATAATAAGAAGTTAACAAATTTTTATAACTTAAAATCATATTTAAACCTTTTGGTAAAATTATATGCCCCAAAGAGAATCCTCCTTTCTCTTTATAACTATAAACTCATCGAGAATTTCCTTTTCATCTTGTGTGAGTTCATTATAAATCTCAAATTTTAATTTTTTGTAATCTGGAAGCGGGATGTTGACATAAAGAATGTCTCCTTCCTTTATTTGCCTTCCAACTGTTGGACCATCAATTGCACATGCTATCTCTTTTCCCTGTAATGCCTCTTTTAAGAAGTCATTTTTGTCTTTTAGAGTTTTTACAGTACCGACATTTTTTCCATCATCTTTTATTAGAGAAACGTCAGTTTTTATTCTTCCTCGCAATACCCTAACACCCACAATTGCGGGTTTAGTTACTCTAAAGACATGATGGTGCATAAGCTCTATTTTTCCAGGTCTTGTGACACCTTCAAACTTTTGTTTCTTTTGTTTTTCAAGTTCTTCTTTTTTCCATAGCTCATAATCTTCAATTAACTTGTAGATTATGTCGCTTTCAAATATCTTGATTTCTTCTTTGGCGGCCACTTCTTTTGCGTCAGGTAAAATTCTTGAATTAAAGGCGAATACAACGGCAGATACCTTGTCGTCCATTTTGACTGACTTTGCTTCAATCATGTCCTGCTTTGTAACATCCCCAATGTCTGCTCTCCGTATATTAATCCCTAATTCTTTTAATTCCATAACGATTGCTTCTAGGCTCCCAAGAGTATCGGTCTTTATTATTACACCAGAGCTATTATTTTCGATTTTTATCGACTTTATCTCTTTTGATATTTCTTTCTTTGTGGCTTCTATATCTGTAGCAACGTAAAGAGGAGAGCCTGCCAATGCTTTTTCAAGGTCTGGTGCAGAGATCTTTATTCCCGCTGCGGCATATTGAGACTCAACTGAATCAAACTTCTTTCTTGGGTCTCTTATCTCATCAAGTGGCTTTGGTTTAAGCAGAGCTCTGACATTTGTAGAATAGATACCATCTTTTCCACCAAAAACTATGTTGTCTTTTCTTTTAATGACCCCATCATATATTATAACATCCAAAGTCATCCCAAGGCCTTTTTCTTCCTTGACTTCTAAGATAGTTGCTTTGCCTGGATCATTTTCATCGATTTCTAGCTTGTTTTTCAAGAATTTTTGAGAAAGTCCAGCTATTAGTAAAAGAAGGTCTGAAACACCCATACCTGTTTTTGCTGATACAGGCACCATTGCTATCTTTTTGGTATAATCAGATATTTTATTATATATATCACAATCAAATCCTTGTTCATACATCTTTGCCTGAAAGTCCCATATCTTTTGATCAAGCATTGATTTAACACTTTCATTCTGCTGAGATAATACAATATTAAAAGAAGATTTTGGAAGTATCTTAAATCCATTAATCCTATCAATCTTGTTCAAAGCCATTACAAAGGGAGTTTTATAATTTTTTAGAATATTAATGCTTTCTAGAGTCTGGGGTTGTAGTCCCTCGTTTATGTCAACTATTAAAACAGCCAAATCAGAAAGGGATCCGCCTCTTGACCTTAAGTTTGTAAATGCTTTGTGTCCAGGTGTATCTATAAATAACAATCCTGGAAGTTTGATGCCCCATTTGTCAAAATCTTTTCCGCAGATAGCTCTTACAGTATCAATTGGTACCTCTGTTGCACCTATGTGTTGGGTTATACCTCCCGCTTCTCTTGAAGCTACGGCTGTGCCTCTGATATAGTCTAAAAGAGACGTTTTCCCGTGGTCTACATGACCAAGAACAGAGATAATTGGCTGCCTTATCATTTAAACAACGATTAATTTATTTATTATAATTGAAAACTTCTTGTTCTTTGAAGAATATTGAGATTTCTCTCTTTGCACTCTCTGGGGAATCAGATGCATGGATGACATTGAATATATCGTTTCCTTTCTTAAATCCAAAGTCTCCTCTTATGCTACCGGGGGCTGCTTTGTGTGGGTCTGTTGCGCCACATAAAGTTCTTATGACTGTTATGGCGTCTTCTCCTTCAATTACACCGAGAACAACTGGGCATGATGTAATGTAACTAATAAGACTCTCATAAAATGGTTTTCCTATATGTTCTGCGTAGTGTGTTCCTGCTTTTTCTTTAGAAATCCATTCCATCTTTAAAGCAGATACCTTCAATCCTTTTGCTTCAATTCTAGAGATTACATTTCCAATATTTGATCTCATTACAGTATCAGGTTTTAAAATAATTAAAGTTTTTTCGCTCATGCTAAACACCAATTAAAAAAATATATAATAAAATTATTTTTTAGTTCTAAGGGCCTTTTCTTTTCTGTACTCTTCGGTCCATTTGATTTTTCTTGGCTTTCTGTTTAGACCAATCATGTTTCGTTCACACTTATGAGTACAAAAGTTATAAATAACTCCGTCTTTTCTCACGAAAATAAGGCCTGTTCCAGGAGCAATTTCGTCTCCGCAAAAAGAACAGCTAACTTTTCTTGGCATGGTCTCACCTTGGCGTCTTTATCTCCTTTGCTTCTCTTTCAGTTTCCTTTAGAACAACGATGTCCCCAACTTTTACCGGGCCTCTTAGATTTCGTGTGATGACTCTGTCTTTATCCATTCCCTCAAGTACTTTGACTCTAACCTGGAATATATCTCCAGTTACGCCAGTACGAACGACAATCTCCAGAACTTCTGCCGGTATTCCTTTATCAATCTCGGCCATTGAATCACTTTCTAAGTTCTTTTACCTTGACAATGATGTCATCAATAAGATCCTTAGCCTTTCCCTCTTTTATTACTGCAACAGCTGCTGTTGATACATCTATACCTATTGCTGCACCAAGTTCATCCTTTCTTGGAACGTAGATATAGGGTATTTCTTTCTCATCGCAAAGTAGGGGTATGTGTGCAATAATCTCTTCAGGAGTTATATCTTCTGCAAGATAGACTAATTTTGCTATACCTCTTTCAACAGCTTTTGTGGTTTCATTTGCGCCTTTCTTTAATTTTCCTGTGTCCCTTACCATTTCAAGAGATTCGTAAGATTTGTTTGCTAACTCTTCTGGGACTTTAAATTTAACATAAACTGCCATTAAAACACCTCATTCCTCAAAACATATAGTTTTTCATCAGTCGGCTAGTATAAATAGCCAAGAATATAAAGGCCGGCGACGTTGTGATATTCCCGCTACTAGCAGTACAAATCACGACGCAGGAAGGCTTAACTTCTGGGTTCGGGATGAGTCCAGGTGTATCACTCCCGCTGTGGTCGCCGTACCATTCCAGAATAATTATAGTTGGTATTTAAAGCTTTCGATAAGAGTTCTTAAAGAAGAGATAAGGATATCGCAAAAACAAATATACTTTTAAATGTTATCAAGTCAAGTCTTTCAGGGTGGTGGCTTCTATGAAAAAGTTAGTGGTATTGAGCATAATTGCGTTACTATTGTTTAGCTTCCCGCTAAACGTTGACGCACAGCCAAAAAAAAGAGTTCTAATCGATGTGGCCCATGATGAGCCAATTAACTTTACAGCTGGGTATAACATGTTTTTCAGCCAACTTACCAATAAAGGATTCACCTTGGCGGAAAATAAACTGCCAATTACAGAAAATACTCTAAGAAATTATGACATACTTCTTATTATAGTTCCAAAATCTAACTTCACTGCACAAGAAATATACGCTATTGAAAAATTTGTCAGAGACGGTGGCAGTCTTTTATTGATTGGAAGAGGCGGCAGCTCTCTTGACATTAAAAAGACTAGGGAAGTCTTGAATCAATTGACTGTAAATATGGGCATTACCTTTAATGATGATCTGGTAACAGATACACAAAGCTTCTATGACGGCGATGCGACTAATGTTATTGTTGTCAATATGATTGAAGACCCTATAACAAAGGATGTATATAGGGTTGCTATGAAGTTACCTTGTTCACTTTTTTTAACTCAGAATACAAAAGCTTTGATGAGAGGTTCTCCTCAAAGTCTTAGTAGGCCTTATTTAAGTGACCCAGATAAATCTGGAACGCTACCAAAAGACCCTCTAAATACTATTTCGGGAACTGAGATAATTCTTGCAGCAAGATCTAATGTTGTAGGTGGAAAAGTCGTAGCAATGGGCTCTTCAACTTTTATTGAGGATCATATGATTACCAAATACGACCATATGAGACTTATCTCAAATATATTTGATTATCTCTCAGAAACTGAAAGCGTTGCACCTCCTGAAGAAAAAGAATTGACTTATTCGGAATTGATTCTAGCTGCAGAAGACTATCTTAAGAATAATAACTATGATGATGCAATAAAGTCTAGTGACAAGGCCATAGCCCTAGATGCATCAAAATACGAACCTTACTTAATCAAAGCAAAGTCATTGTGGAACAAGAGGAAATACAACGATGCTTTAACTGAAATAAACAATGCTCTTGACAGAAACCCGGGATACCAAGAAAGAATGGAAGCCTTAGTATTAAAGGGGGACATATTAATTTCTCTCGGCAAGTACGAGGAAGCCCTTTCAAATTTCAACATTGCTAAAGGATTAAATGACAGGCTATTTGGCGCTTGGTATGGAATTTCAAGAGCTCAATATAACCTTGGAAACTATCAAGAATCAATTGAAGCAATAAACTCTGCACTTGAAATAGCTCCAACTAATGCGGATGCCAATGCTTTCAAATCTATGCTTGTGGCAATGGGCGATGACATTAGATTAGAAGAAGCTGCCAGATACTTTAAGTCGGCTGAAGACAGTTACCTTGCAGGAGATTTCAAAAAAGCTAGAGATAATTACGTACAATCAAAAAAACTTTACACTGAACTTGGAGACCAAGAAAAAGTAAGACTTATCGATTCAAAAATAAGTGCAATAGACAGCATGGCAATGAGTAAGAATTCAATTATTTTCATTCTAGGGATATTGTTTGTCCTTGGAATTGGGCTCGTTGTGCTTCTATTATATTTGATAAAACCTGAAATCTTTAAAAAAACTTGAGACAATTATATTTTTAAATTAAGTTTTTTTATTCTCCTTCAATGAATGAACTTCCGAGTTTTTTTTCTGTATTAGGAGTTGTATTTGTAATACTCATTTTTATTTTTGGGGTATTACTTTTAATTTCTATAGTTTTAATCTACAGTATACTTCGAAAGAAAAAAATAATATTTCCTCGAACTACATTATTTCTTTTGGATACACTTTATTACCCTCTAAAAAGATTAGTCGTATCGTTAAATCTTGATGAAAGTGTAGTGGATAAAATTGAAATTGACATAAGAAACAAGATTTTAAAGAATGAATATTTTTCTTCAAAAATTAAGGATAGAATTGTTGTTTTCCCATATTGCTTAAGATCTGTGGAATGCAAGGCACATGTTAGCCCAGAATTAGGAGTTAACTGCATCAAATGCGGGAAATGTAAAATAGGCAACTTCAAAGAAATATGTGATGAGAACTCAATCAAAGTATTCATTGCCCCGGGAGGGTCATTTGTAAAAAGAGTTTTGAAAAAACACCCAAAATCCTCAGTTCTTTTAGTAGCCTGTCACGTAGAATTAAATGAAATGATGAGGATACTATCTGCTAAGAGGATACCGGAATATGGGATACTCCTTGAAAAAACTGGTTGTATTGAAACTGATGTAGACATGGAACTTGTAAAAGATAAATTATTCGAGGTACGTTGATGATAGATATATTTGGAATACTGGGCCTAATTTTGACTGTGTTTTTCATTTTAGTAGTATTACTACTATTAATTACCATACTACTGGTGTCCTATTCTGTTAAGACAAAAAAAGTGTTGTTCCCCGGGTTTATTTTATTTGTCCTTGATTTTCTGTATTACCCATTGAAGATATTGACTGAAAAGCTAGGATTAAGAAAAGGATATATAGATATGATTTCAAACGACATGAGAAATTTTATCTACTACAAAGAACTATCTAAAATACCATTTGAAAATAGAATACTTCTTCTTCCACAGTGCCTTAGGAAAAGAGACTGTCCTGCGATACTTGATTCAATGAAAGGATTTCAATGCACTAATTGTGGAAGGTGTGGCATAGGTGATCTGATAAACTTCTGTAATGAAAAGAGTATTAATGTTTTCATAGTTCCTGGTGGATCTTTTGTAAAAAAAGTAATTAAACTTACTAGACCTAAAGCCATAATTGGTGTTGGATGCCATATTGAGCTTAGAGAAGCAAGTTTGGTTCTGGAGTATCTAAAGATACCCGGGCGAGGAATTAATCTTGAAAAAGATGGGTGTGTTGAAACAAAAGTAAATTATGAAAAGATAAAAAAAGCAGTTTTAATAGCTAAAGATTAGCCAATCTTTTGGCCGCAGAATCTGCAAAACTTGACCCCAGATTCAAGAGGTTTTTGGCAACTTGGGCAGGTTAAATCAGATTTCTGTTCTTCTTCATCCTCTGGTGCAGCTGGTGAAGAGTGTTTTTTTGTATGTACCGGTCCAAATGGACTTTCTCTAGTTTCAAGTCCCAATTTCTCAGCCATTATCTCTCTTGCAGCTTTAATGACAATATTAGATACATCCTTGTCAACTTTTTTCTTTACCTCTTCTAAAATCTGATTTTTTCCCTCTTCGCCTAAGAGTTTTACAAAGTCAGGAATCTTAACTTCTAGATTAAATGTATCATCCATAAAATCACAGAATTTTATTATATTAAATATTTAATAAATCTTATGGTTTAATAGTTCATTTTTTATTGTAGATAAAGAAATCATACCAGTATTGGGGAAATTATAGATATTCCCTTTTGGAGATTCATTATAGAATGGTCTATCGCATGATGGGCACCCCCTTGTAATAAAAATATCTTCTTGCAAATAAGAAAAATCTTCGATTTCGTAGACTATTTTTCCATTATTAAATGTAAAATCTTCAGACGATTTAATATCAGAGGTAATCAAATAATGGGCTAATTGAACTCTTCTGTAGCTTAAAATATCTGGGGAGGATAGTTGTTCATATACTGTTCCTTTTATTGGAGTTAAGGCAAATAGGGAAGGATATATCCTTAAACCAAACAATTTATGAAATGTTTTAACCATATCCTCTTCTGTTTCGCCTAATCCAGAAATTAAGTGACAAACAACATTGAAATCTCCAAATATCTCTGAAGCCTTTTTTAGTCCTTTCCATGTTTTATTCCAACTATAATATGGTTTAATCTTTTTGAAAATATCTTTTCTTACACAGTCAAGACCTATCCCAATTTTATCTACATTTCCATGTAGCAACTCAATTTCATCATAATGCTTAAGAGAAAGTGATGCCGAAATTGGGATTTTATTAGAAAATTTTGATATTATTTCTTTTAAGTCAAATATAAAGTTATCACGATTAACGCTTTGGATGCAGACTCGTTCAAAATTAGATTCGATATAAGGGATAGACTTCACTAAATCTGAAGAATACCAAGGCAGCCTAGAAAGTTTAGATTCTTCTTTTGGCCTTATACAAAAGAGACACCCCGCATTACATTGCCCTTCCATCATCAAGTAGCACGTTCTTTGGTCTACTAAAGGCGTTCCTTTTTTTAAGCCTAGTTTTACAGCCGATCCCAAAGAGAATAAAACATTCATGATAATCAATTTTAAAGTATTGTTAAACAATACTACCGAAAACTTTATATACTAGTTTAACAATAATAGTATATAATTATGAGCACCATTATTAAACATTGATTAATGGTGTTGCTCATCTTTTTCCTCCATTTTCCCTCCAGGGGGGCTTAAAACCCCCCTAAACAATCTTATCTGTATATTTTTTCCATTCTTCTTTGCCAAATCTCTTTTCCATTATTTCAAATTCTGACAAAAATGCAGATTCTAGGTCAACATCGAATGAATTTGCAAGTTGCATTAGTAAAGATAGTATCTGGCCAAATTCTCTTTTTAGATTTTCATAATCTGCATCTTTGTTATTGCCCATACCATCTTTTTTGTAACCATCTTTATACAGAATATACTCGCCAACTTCTGATAGCTCTTCATATAAGTGAATCAAAACATGGGATGGAGGAAATTTATTCCATCCACGCTCTTCACAAAATATTCTATCTTTTTTCTGTATCTCCCTCAAATCCAATAAATCACCTTCTTCCAATCAAGTAAGTAGAAGTTGCATCTTCCACGATTACATCAATGAAATCCCCAACGTTTCCATCTTCTAAAATTACAGGTTTATTGTTATATATCCTTCCAGTATAGGTTCCGTCTTTATTTTTCTCTGTTATCAGTGCTTCGAAGTTTCTTCCAACATACGATTTATTAATCTCTGAAGATATATTTTTCCTTAGAAGATTCAATCTTCTTGATCTCTCCTTAACAATCCAAGTCGGTATTTGATTCATTTTGGATGAATCTGTCCCGGGCCTTGGTGAAAATCGAGTTAAGTTTATTTTATCAGGCCTTATTTTCTCAACAAGCTTGTAAGTATTTTCAAAAGCGGCTTCATCCTCCGTTGGAAAACCAACAATGACATCAGTGCACAAATATAGATCTTCTATATTTTTCCTAAAAAGTGAAACTGTGTCCAAGAACTCTTTTATCTTATGGCCTCTTTTCATATCCAGAAGAACTCGATCATCTCCTGACTGGACAGGTATATGCAAAAATCTGTACATATGGGGATCCTTATATAATTCAACTAATTCCTTTTCAAAACTCTTTATATGATTGGGGTTTGCCATTCCCAATCTTAACATAAATTTTTCATCGATACTAAACGTATTTTTTAGAAGAGAGGTAAGAGTTTCCCCAGTGTCCAAACCGTAAGCTGCTGTATCTTGGGAAGTGAATAGAATTTCTCTATATCCCTCTGAAAGCGCTTCCTTTACCTCATTTACTATTTCTTGAATAGGAAAGCTATGTACTCTACCTCTTGCAAATCTAGTGCAACAAAAGCTGCAAGCCCCAGCACATCCCTCTGAGATCTGGACAATTGCTGATGTAGAATCATCCCTAATTTTCTTAAAAGAAGTCTTTGGCCCTAATCTTCTGTTGTCTTCAGAAATCAATGTCAGCTTTTCTTTAGAATTAACAACGTCCAAAATATGATCCAGATCATTAGTTCCTATGATACCTGAAACTCTTTCATCTATTGCATTAAGATTAATTTTTGGGAGGCAACCTGATACTATTACTCTTTTAGAATTAATCAGAGAAGATATCCTTAAAATAATTTTTTTTTCTGTTTGTCCTTTGACTCCGCAAGTATTAATTATTACAGTGTCGGCTTCATCAACTGACTCGACAAGATAATCTTTCAAGAGATATTTAAGTATCTCGCTGTCTCCCTTGTTTTGGGTACAGCCATAAGTTTCAACAAAAATTTTATGCTGCATTTTTCTAAACGCTACCCTATCGAATTAATTATTGAAGGCAGAAGTTGAATTACTATATAAATGGCAAATATCACAATTAAAATTTCTATAATCTTTTTAGCATAATCAAATCCAATTCTCAGTATAACTAAAAGGATCAGAATACCTACTTCATTTACTGAGGCTTCAGGAAGAAAACCGTTTGTTAGAGCAGATATCTCTTCTGCTATGAAGTCACTAAAAGAAAGTATTGCATCTACAATATTCTTGATAATCTGCCCTATGTCCATATTTTAAAAATTAAAAAATTTACTTATAAGAGTTTTGCAGTATTGTAAAAAGATCATCTAATACGTTTATTTTAATAAGTTAATTATATAAGCCCCTTTAGTATTCGACAAATAAAATTATTACTATAAGGAGAGGATAATAATGTCAATTTTGAGTTTATTTAGAAAGAATCCTCAAGTAGTAGCTGGAACTTTGTTATTTCTTGCAGGGTCTATCGCAATAATGGGTATAATCACAGCTGAAATTTTTTACCCCTCGGGTTACACTACCTCAAATAGTGAGATAAGTGATTTGGGCTCAACTCGCCCACCAAATAGTATAATAATGCAGCCATCGGCAACGATATTCAATTCAACGATGATTATAACTGGTATAATGACTTTGATAAGTGCATATTGTATTTTTCTAGTGTCCAAAAAACTAATTTTCAACATTCCGTTTAGTTTATTTGGCCTTGGAGTACTAGGAGTTGGGATATTCCCTGGAAATATAGAAGTGTTGCACCCGATTTTTGCTTTAATTACTTTCATCTCAGGGGGTATTGCAGCCATTACTTCTTCAAAAATTTTAGATGTTCCATTTAAATATATATCAATCTTATTTGGAATAATTGCCCTATTCTTCCTGTTCTCTGCAGGTTTCTTTATCCCTATATTTGGAGATGGTGGAACGGAGAGATGGGTTGCATACCCTATTGTGATGTGGCTAACAGGATTTGGAGGATACCTCTTGGGCAATAATTCAAAACATTAAATAAAAGAAATTAAGAAAAGATTTAACAATATTTTATTTTTTATAGTATTTTTTCAAGTAGTATCTTGGGATTTTCTTTAACTACCTTTATAGCTGAGTCTTCTTTTAAACCTGCACCTAAAGCAACTCTGTATGCAAAGTCTTGAGTAATCAGATTACTTGGCGAGTGGGTGTCTGTGTTTAAGAGAAAATTTTCGCCGAGGGAAGCGACTCTGCCATTTCCAATGTTGTGGCCCCCCCTTGCAGTGATTTCAAGAAATATTTTTGATTTGTTTGCAAGCTTTGCATCTTTCTCTTCAATTATACCTGGGTGAGCAAGAATATCGACTTCGCCACTTTCAATTGCACTTCTGTTTGTTCCTGGCATTACAGGTTCTACTGGTGTTTCCCCGTGGACAACTACTACTTTTGCCCCAAGTTTTTTTGCTTTTATGGCTAGTTTTTTAATTGTCTCTGGAGGGACGTGAGTGATTTCGACCCCCGGTATTACAGTTATGTCCCAATATTGGTTAAGTTCTTCAGATACTCTTGCAAGATTTGGAACGATGAATTCTATATTTGAAGCATCTACATGGTCTGTCAATGCAATTGCTTTGTGATCTAAAGCTCTTGCACGTCTAACAAGCTCTGTTGGAATTAGTTCTCCATCAGAAAAAATAGTATGTGTATGAAAATCGTACCTTTTTCCTAAATCCATTTAATCACTTCCTTCTCTTCTTCAATTCTTCTAATAATGATTCTAGCTTGATATCTCTCTCAACAAGTAAAACAAATAAGTGGTATACTAAATCAGCAGCTTCTTCAACTGTCCTATTTTTGTCTTCAGAGTAGGAGATAATTACTTCGCTTGACTCTTCACCTATTTTTTTGAGTAGTAGATTCTTATCGGTAAGTAATTTAGTAGTGTATGATTCACTTGGAAGTTCACTCTTTCTTTTTTCAATTAATTTGTAAAGTTCATCCAAAACGTAAAGACCGCCTTCAAAGGATTTCTGACCAATTATCTTTCCATCAATTTTCCTAAAGTAACATGTGGGGTATCCTTCATGGCATGCTGCGCCTACCTGTTCAACTAAAATCAGAATAGAATCGGCATCACAGTCATATCTAATCTCTTTTACCTTCTGTATATTGCCTGAGGATTCTCCTTTAAACCAGAATTTCTGCCTGCTTCTGGACCAAAAACAGGTTCTCCCTGTTTCTATTGTTTTCTTTAGTGATGCCTCGTTCATGTAAGCAGTCATGAGGACTTCTTTTGTATTATACTCCTGAACAATAGCAGGTATAAGCCCTTTTTCGTCCCATTTTAGATTAAACTCACTCATAATCTTACCGAAACGTTTTTTGATCTAAGGTATTCCTTTACCTTTCTAATTGAATGTTCTTCATAGTGGAATATTGAAGCTGCAAGTGCTGCGTCCGCCTTGCCTTTAGTTAAGACCTCGTATATATGTTCTGCATTCCCAGCGCCACCTGATGCTATAACTGGTATTGTTACAGCTTCTGATATGGCCTTTGTCAGCGGTATGTCATAGCCGTCTTTTGTTCCATCGGCATCCATGCTCGTAAGTAATATCTCTCCACATCCTAAATTTTCTGCCTTCTTTGCCCATTCAACTGCATCTATGCCTGTTGGTGTCCTTCCCCCGTGTGTGTATACTTCCCAACTATTGCCTTTTCTTTTAGCATCTATTGCAAGGACTATGCACTGGCTTCCAAAGATTCTTGAAGATTCCCTTATTAGATCAGGGTTTTGAACTGCAGATGTATTGAGACTTACCTTGTCTGCACCAGCACGTAATATCGCCTTTATATCCTCAATATTTCTTAATCCGCCACCTACTGTAAATGGGATGAAAACAACGTCCCCTGTTCTTTCAACTACATCGACCATTATATTTCTTTTATCAGATGAAGCTGTGATGTCAAGGAAAACTAATTCATCGGCACCTTTCTGGTCATAGAGCTGTGCCATCTCTACAGGGTCTCCTGCATCCCTGATATCCACAAATTTGATCCCTTTTACAACTCGCCCTTGATCAACATCAAGACAAGGAATAATTCTTTTTGCGTGCATCAAATCACGCCCTTTGTGGAGAGTAAATCTATTCTCTCGTTGAATGAAGTTGCCATCAAAATCGCCTTGCCAAATGATTTGAATACTGCTTCAATCTTGTGGTGGTCATCATCTCCATAAAATTCCTTTATAAAAAGATTCAATGGAACTTTCTGAGCAAAGGAATCGAGAAAGTGTAAAAACAAATCAGGTGAGACTTCTTCAATCTTATCAAACTTGAAATTTAGATCAAATTTTGTATAGTGCCTTCCCCCAATATCAAGTGAGGTCATGACAAGGCTATCGTCCATAGGTACTGTGGCAAATCCTACTCTATTGATGCCTTTTTTATCACCTATGGCCTCTGAAAATGCCATTCCCATAGCAATCCCTATATCTTCAACAAGGTGGTGAGTTAAATCACCTTCAGCCTTTATCTCTAAGTCAAAAAGGCTATACCTAGAAAACGTTTCAAGCATGTGATCAAAAAATTTCTTTGATGTTGAGATTTTATATTTACCCTGACCGTCAATATTCAATTTAATCTTAATATCAGTTTCCTTTGTTTTTCTCTCTATCTTTGCTTGTCTCAAAACAAATCACCCAAAAACTTTTCTTACTTCTTTTAAGTCAATCTTATTAGTATAAATTGCTGTGCCAACAACAGCTTTGTTAATCCCTATTTTGTCAAGCTCTATTAAATTGTCAATTGATGAAATTCCGCCTGATGCAATTATTTCTACATTAGTTATTGATAAAAGCTTTTTATATAATTCTATATCTGGCCCTTTCATTCTTCCCTCTACGCCAATACTTGTAATGAGGTAAGAGGATGCGTATTCTTCCAAATTTTTTGTTGCATCGTATATTGATAGCCCGGAGCCTTGAGTCCAGCCAGAAATAGATACCTCTTCCCCCTTAACATCTAAAGCTATGACTATCCTCTTCTTTCCAAATTTATCCTTTATGTTTTTTAGAAGTTCAAGATTTTTAATTGCTGATGTGCCCATTATCAGTTTATCTGCACCGGCATCTATAAGTTCCCGAAATATTTCTATGCTTCTTATTCCTCCGCCAACTTCCGTGGGGATTTTGACTTCTGAAAGGATTTTTTTTATTATGTCCCTGTTCGTATCCTTATTATATATTGCAGCGTCAAGATCAATCAAATGTAAATATTCTGAATATTCTGCCCACTTTCTTGCAATTGTTAGCGGGTCTGCATCCTCAAACACTTTAGTATCTGGGTCTCCCCCTACAAGCTGTACGCATTTCCGGTTAAGGATATCTACTGCGGGCAAAACTTTCATATTGTGTTCTCCACTATGTTAATGTAATTTTTAAGAAGTTTTAATCCAGACTCTCCACTCTTTTCAGGGTGAAATTGAGTGCCATAGATAAACTCCTTTGAAACTATTGAAGGGAATCTTATCCCATATTCTGTTTCACCCAAGGTATAATCAGGTCCACAGAATGGCGCATATGAGTGGACAAAATAGAAATAAGACTCATTTTTTATTCCCATCAAAAACGGATCATCATCTAAAAAATCAATGCTGTTCCAACCCATGTGTGGAACTTTTAATCCTTCTGGTAGTTTTTTTACAGAGCCGGGTATAAGGTTCAATCCTTTGAAAAAACCATTTTCTTCACTATCTGAAAAAAGCATCTGCATGCCTAGACATATTCCAAGTATAGGTTTAGTTTCTACCTCTTTTTTTAATACTTTAATAAAAGGAGCTAGATTCTTCATTCCGTCTTCGAATGCACCTACCCCAGGTAGAATTAAACCATCACAATTGAAATCCTCTTCTTTATCTATAAAGATGGGCTCAGTTTTTAAAAATCTAAAGGCTTTGTAAACACTCTTTAGATTCCCCATGCCATAATCTATAATACCAATTTTAACAGACATTTAATATCTCCCTTAAACTTGAAATGAACTTGACACACTCTTCATAACTTCCAACTGAAACTCTAAGATAATTTTTACCTTCGAAGTATCTTATTAGGATTCTTCTCTTTAGTAATTCTTCATATATCCTTCTTGTATTTTCTGCTTCAAATAGTATGAAGTTTGCACTAGATTCAATTGGTTTTATACCTTTTATCTCCTTAAGAGACCCATAAAGGTATTTCCTGTTTTCTTTAATTTTTTTCACAGAATCTTTCATGAAATCTTCGTGTTTTATGGCCATTTCTATTACTTTCATAGAGATTAGATTTAGATTATATGGAAGAATGACCTTGCTCATTGATTCAATCAAAGTTTCAGATGCTACGCAGTACCCTGTTCTAAATCCTGCAAGCCCAAATGCTTTTGAGAATGTCTTCATGATAATTAAATTATCATACTCATTTAATAAGCCCAATCCAGAATGGCCAGAAAATTCAGCATATGCTTCATCAAGAATTACGAGTATACCTGTGTCTAATATAGATTTAATTTCTTCATCAGTATACGAAATCCCTGTTGGATTGTTGGGGCTACATATAATAGCAATTTTTGAATTTTTTGTTTCATCCACTATTTTTTCAACTGGAAGGGCATAATCACTATTAAGTGGAACAATAATGGGAATTCCTGAATAAACTCTCGTTATAGAAGAGTATAAAGAGAAAGTTGGTGTGGGTATCAATACTTTATCAAGAGGCGATATGAATGCTTTGCCTATTGTGTCTATAATCTCATCACTACCATTTCCAACTAGGACATTCTCTTTTTCAAATCCAATGTAATCTGCTATTTTTTGTCTTATCTCTGAATTTGTGACCTCAGGATATCTATTAACAGGCATTGATAAGAGGTAATCATGCAAAGCCCATAATACTGCTTCATTTTTCCAGGGCAATTCATTAGCGTGTAATCTAGTTAGATTATCATCCGATATTGAAACTTCTGAGGAGTATGGCTCAAGGCCATCTAATAGATCTCTGTCAAATTTACTTTTCATCTTCAAACCTCACGTTAACAGCTTTTTCATGTGCAAATAATCCTTCCGATTTAGCAAGTGTTGAAACTGTTGGCCTATAAGTCTTTAGCCCGTCCTTTGTTACATACTGAAATGTATACTTCTTTAAAAAATCATCAACTGAAAGGCTTGAATAATACTTTGCAAATCCTGACGTGGGAAGTACGTGGTTTGTTCCCGATACATAATCGCCCATAGCTTCAGGGGAGTATTCTCCAAGGAAGACTGATCCTGCATTTTTGATCTTTGTGAGAAGTGAAAATGGCTCCTTGGCCATTATCTCAAGGTGCTCAGGTGCGAATTCATTTGAAAGCTCTATAGCTTCATCTATTGAAGATATTATGAAAATACCCCCTCTCTTTAGGGATTCTTCAAGAATTTCCGTTCTTGGTAGTATTTTAAGCTCCTTTTCTATTTCTTTCTGAACTTTAGTGGCTAGCTCTCTTGAAGTTGTTAATAAGTATGCTGAAGCTAGAGGATCATGCTCTGATTGAGCAAGCATGTCTAAAGCTATAAATCTTGGATTTGAACCTTCTTCGGCGATTATCATCACTTCACTCGGACCTGCAGGAAATTCTGTAGGCGTTTCTACGAGTTTTTTTGCCATTGCTACAAATTTATTTCCTGGCCCAACAATTTTTGAAACTTTTTTAATTGATTTAGTGCCATATGCCAAAGCTGCTATTGCTTGGGCCCCACCTACTTTGTAAATTTCGTCTACACCTGCAATATCTGATGCCACTAATACCGCATCGTTACACCTGCCATCCTTACCGGGAGGGGTAACTACAACAATCCTTGGGACCCCACATATTTTAGGAGGTATTGCTGCCATTAAGACAGTTGAAGGATAAGTTGCCCTTCCCCCGGGGACGTAAATGCCTGCACTATCCAAGGGCAATATCATCTGCCCTGCAGTAATTCCTTTCTTTTCAAATAAAAATGATTGTGGAATTTCTCTTCTGTGGAAATCTTCAATGTTTTCAGCTGAAGTTTCAAGTGCTTCGATTAATTCAGTGTCAACGTTTTCATAAGCTTTTGCTATCTCTTCTTGAGTTACCAAAAAGTCACTTATTTTAACACCGTCAAATTTTAATGTGTATTCCTTAAGTGCTTCGTCTCCTCTCTTCTCAACATCTAAAAGAATTGATTTGACATAGCCATCATCCTCTAGCAGAATCTTTCTCTGTTTATTTTTTTCAAATAGTACTTTTGAGCCTTCATAAATTTCAATCAATTAGTTCACCAACCTTTCTATAGGAGTTATAAGAATCCCTGTTCCACCTATTCTCTTTAATTTTTGGATTGTTTCTGAAACTTGTTTTTCATCTATTACAAAATGTGCTGCGACGAGCGATTCTTTTGATATGACATGCATTATTGTTGGGCCTCCAAGTCCATGAAATTCCTTTTCAAATTCAGCTAAAGACTTTGTTGGAAGGTTTACCATTATGTACTTTTTACCTTGTGCATCTAATACGCTTCTAATTGATGCAGAGAGGAGTTCTATTTCTTCCCTCTTCTTTGCAATACTATCTCTATTTGCAATAAGAACTGCCTCTGATTCCATGATCTTAGAGATTGGCTTAAGATTGTTCATCACTAAGGTTGTCCCTGTACTAACTATATCGGATATTAAATCGGATACTCCAAGATATGGGGCGATTTCAGTTGAACCTGATACTTCAATTACCTTCAATTTAATACCTTTATCTTTAAAGAACGTGTCTGTAATGTTAGGAAACTCTGTTACTATTTTCATTCCATTCTTTATATCTTCAATAGAGTTTATAGGAGAGTTTTTAGGTGCAGCAATAGTAAGGGTACATTTTCCAAATCCCATTTTTTGTAAAATTTCAACTTCTGCCCCTCTTTCCATGAGTATATCAAGACCAGTTATACCTATATCGACAACTTGGTCCTGAACATACTCAGGTATATCTTGAGTTCTAACAAACACTGCCTCAATATTTTTTTCTTCAATTCTTGAAAATAACTTCCTACCGCTATCCTCAAACTCGTAACCGGATCTTTTTAATATATCAAGACAAGGGTTTGATAATCTCCCCTTTTTAGGAATAGCTATTTTTAGCATTAAAATACCTCCGCCAAAAACGGCGTAATTATTGATGGTGAGCAGTACATGACAAAATAATAGAAGAATCAAACTTAACGTTTTCGTTAATTATGCTCATATAACCCATATATGATTTTTAAAATATCAACTTTTAAGCATTGTGGTATGCCACAAGAGAATGTGTAATCTGCTAAAAATTTCGCCTGTTACCAAATGATGATTTTTCAACCTCCTTGTCCAATACTTCCATAAGATTGCCCAGTACTACGGGCTCGAGCT
>LNJC01000017.1 GCA_001587575.1 Candidatus Methanofastidiosum methylothiophilum | reverse complement strand
AAAGCAGCAATAATTCTTAGTATGAATTAGAGTTTATTTACAAAAGAGATAAATAAAAAAAATCTTATTTTTATTTATGCAATATAAAAAACTAATAGAAGGTGAACGGGCCATCAATTTCTGCTTAAAAGATAAAGAGAA
The DNA here is from genome assembly GCA_001587575.1 of Candidatus Methanofastidiosum methylothiophilum. Classification (GTDB taxonomy): domain Archaea; phylum Methanobacteriota_B; class Thermococci; order Methanofastidiosales; family Methanofastidiosaceae; genus Methanofastidiosum. The sequence goes on along the minus strand of LNJC01000017.1, from coordinate 32,778 downwards.
TAAGAAAATTTGTTTGGATGAATTGAAAAGTAAATGGATAGTTCTTTTCTTTTTTGACAAGAATAGTTTCGAATCTGAAAATTCTGAGATAATATATTATTCAAAAACACAAAATGAGTTTACTGAAATTAAAGCTGAATTAATTGGTATTGGTCCAGTAAATGGAAAAGATATTAATAATTTTTGTTCAAAACATAATATAGATATTAAACTATTAAGTGATCTTAATTACAATGTATCTGAAGACTATGGAGTAGTTTATTTTGATAACTATGGCAATATGAAGATTCTTCCAATGACTTTTCTTATTAACAGAGAGAGAAATATATCTAAGATATGGAACAGAGAAAAGATGTACTATAGATTTTCTGGATATGCAGATAATCTAATAGAATTATGGGAACAGAGTAAAATGTGGGCCCATATATCTAAAGTTCTTGATGCAATAGAGTTGCTTGACAAGAATATAAAATAATTATTTTAATTGAATTCTTTCTAAGATTTTCATAGCCAATAAATTATTTGAAACTATAATTCCCTTAGAAGATTTAGAAATATTGTTTCCTGAAAAATCAATTGCAGTTCCCCCGGCTTCTTCACACATCAAAGTTCCGGCAATTAAATCATAATAGTTGATTTTATTTTTAATAAATATGTCATATTTTCCCTCTGCAACAAAAGCCAAATTAATTGAAGTCGATTGAGTTAGACGAATTCCAAGAAGATCTTTTGATAAAGAAGAGATTGTCTTAAAGAATTCTTCATGGTAATGCCTATCTTTCGTTAAATCTGTCACTGCTATCGAATTATTTAGCTCGTTTTTATTTGAAATAATAATCTTTTTATCATTCAGATAGGAACCCTTTCCTTTTTCGGAATAGTAAAGATCTTCAGTTATAGGATTATAAATTACTGAAAGAGTTGGGACTTCATTTTTTAATAATGCGATAGAAACAGAAAATAAGGGAATACGTCTAGAGAAGTTAATAGTTCCATCAAGTGCATCGATTAACCATTTATATTCTGAATCATTATGACCAGAGAATCCGCATTCTTCACATAAAAAAGAATGATCTGGAAAATCATAGCTTATTATTTCCATAGCTTTCTTTTCTGATTCATAATCTGCATCAGTAACTAGATCATAATCTCCTTTTTTATAAATTCCACAATCTTTTCTATAGTATTTTCTAATAATTCGGCCAGAAGCTACTGCAGCTTTTAAAGCAGTTTGAAGCATGATTCAACCTTTAATTAGTTTTACAAATATTTTTCTTGTTCTGGGGCCATCAAACTCCATGAAAAATATTCCCTGCCATGTTCCAAGAACAAGTTTTTCATCTTGAATTATGATTGTTTTTGAGTGTCCAACTATAGAAGATTTTATGTGTGCATCTGAATTCCCTTCAAGATGTCTATATCTTAAATTATGTGGAACTAATTCTGAGAGAAATTTGTTTATGTCTTCTACAACAGATGGATCGTAGCTCTCGTTAATCATTATTCCAGAGGTAGTATGGGGAGAGTAAATTAAGCAGATTCCAGAAGATAGCTTAGATTTAGAAATAATATCTTTAACTTCTTTTGTTATTTCAATAGCCTCTACTCTCTTTATAGTTTTTAGATATATTGTTTGATCCAAATTATCCTCTCATTCTAATTTTAACAACTTTTCCTCTTTTTAACTTTTTCATAATGTCACTAGATACTATTGCCTCCCCCACACCTACACATTTATTGTTTCTTATGATTATAACATCATCACCGGGTCTGATATTGTCAGAATTACTTATTACTCCTTTTGAAAAAACATCTCCTCTCAAATCAAAATCGATATTCACCCACAAGGAATCTTTTATTTGCTCCCCGCCTGTTACATTGACTTTAATTTTATTCTGGAATATCCCAATATTTTTTTTATTAAAAATTAAGTCAGTGCTTTTTCTCCTTTCAATATAGTCAAAAGGCAAATTATATTCTTTTTTGAATTGAAATGAAAACATTTTTTGAGCTTTTGTTTTATATTCACTAATTGACTCCTTGTCCCATAGAGATCTATTAAATTCTAGTATTTTCTTTAGTTCATCAAGGGATCCATTGGTATAAGAAATCTCAAAGGGCATATCCTTAAGTGCATTTAAATATGGACTATTATCACTAAAATGCGCTATTATTAAAGGATTGCTGCATTTATAGAGTAATGAACAAAGTAGTTGAGAAAGAGAATCTAGCTCTTCTTGGCTCCAATGTCCAGTAACAGGGATATCATAATCTGCATAATCTTCAAGTTCTCTGGGAACTACCCCTAACGGCGAAGTAAGAATCAATTGTGATAAGTTTGGATATTTATCTTTTAGAAATTCTCTTAGAAATGAGATTATTTTTGTATGTGACTTGGAGTTTCTATAAGGTTTTTTTGCACTGCACGGAAGTAACAAAATAAGATTTGTTGGAGGCTTATAGTATTCTTCTATTTCTTTTCTCCATCTTACAACTTGTGGTCTTTCCAAAGAAATATCATCAATGTAATAAGATCTTTTGAATTCCCTTCTTAAATGGGGTTCAAATGATTTGTAAAATTCTTTGTATAAAATTCTTAATAATCTCCTTGAATCTACAGAGCCATTTGAGTACATCTCGACTAGTTCTGGTTCAGGATTAGACATATATTCTTTGAAAAATCTTTCATTATTTTCTTCATTTAAGAATAAATCAAATCCAATGAAAAGAAATATTGGAATTTCATAATTCTTACAGTCAATGAAAAAGATAGAAGATGGATACTTAAATTTCAACTTGAAAAAGAAGTCTAGAAGAATTCTTTCATCTGGGATTCTTTTAAAGAAATAGATAAATTTTTCAGGTATGTAGTCTAATAATTCTTGATTTATTTCCTTATACTTTGTTAGATAGACAGGAAGACAATGCTCTCTACTATCCTCAATTATTGATAAATTTAATGCAGATATTCTTTTTGCTTCTTTTAAAGGTATGTCAAAGGGTATTTGAATCAGTGGAACTGTAGTTAAGTCATATCTTTCTCTTGGATAAGTTTCGGCGACAAGATAGGAAATAGGTTTTTCTATAGTTATATTACCAAATTGGAAGTAATCTCCTCTATTCTGTAAAATAAAAGGAGTATTTTCTAAAATATTATTTATACTTACTTTTCCTATTCTATGGCCATCTTCATATAGAATTTCAAATGAAAGATTATTTTCCAATTACATCATCCACTATCTCTTTGGCATATCCAATGTAGTTCTCAGGATTTAATGCATCGTTTATTTCTGATTCTGTAAGTAGGTCTTTTATTTTAGACTCCTTCTTAACATTGTCAATGAACTTTCCTTCTTTCATTGATACAACTCTCATTACTTCGTGGGCTTCCTGTCTTCCCATTCCCTTTTCAACTAGTTTTAACATTAGAACTTCTGCTAAATTTGAGTATCCAGTTAGTTCTAAATTCTTTTTTACGTTGGCCCCATAAAATACTAAATTTGATAATACTTTAATTGTTCCTTTAAGCATCTCGTCGATAAGAATAAATGATTCAGGGTGGATAACTCTCTCACAAGAAGAATTAGTAAGATCTCTTTCATGCCATAGTGGATTATTTAAAAGTGCAGGAAATACATTAGAATACAATACTCTGGCAAGTCCACATATCTTTTCACAAGTAACGGGATTTTTCTTATTTGGCATAGTTGAAGATCCGACTTGCTTTTTTCCGAACCCTTCTGCAATTTCCATTATTTCTGTTCTTTGAAGATTTCTTATTTCTAAAGCAAGTTTGTCTAAGGTTGAAGCCAAAGAAGCTAGAGCGTACATAACGTCTGCATATATGTCTCTTGATACAACTTGATTTGATATTTTTGCCATTTTTATTCCAAGAATATTTCCAACTTTTTTCTGTAATTCAGGCCCATCTTTATATGAGGCCATAGTTCCAACTGCACCAGAAATTTTACCACAAACATTGCTATATGAGAATTCAATTCTATCTCTTGCTCTTCTTACTTCATCTAAAAAGATAGCAAATTTCATCCCATATGTCGTTGGTATTGCATGTTGTCCATGAGTCCTACCTACACAAACTGTATCCCTATATTTCTTGGATAAATCTCTAAGTATGATTTCAAGTTTATCCAAATCTAGGAATACTATTTTGAAAGCCTCTACAAATTGAAGAGCTGTTGCAGAATCATTAATATCATTTGAAGTTGCGCCCAAATGTACATATTTTCCATATTCACCACACTGTTCAGAAAGTGAAAGTACTAACGCCATTATATCATGATTAATCTCAGACTCAATCTGTTTCATTCTTTCAAGAGATACGTATTTCGTATTCGCTTTCTTGAAAATTTCATCGCCTGCCTTTTTAGGTATATGGCCTAATTCTGAATGGGCTTTTGCTATTGCACCTTCAACTAAAAGCATCTTATTTAGCCTCTCTTCTTCATCAAATATTTTTCTCATCTCGACAGAACCATATCTATTATCAATTGGATGAATCATTATAGCACCTAATCTATTTTTTCTAATAAAGTTTATTAAGTTTTTTGAGTATTTATTTAAAAATATTAAAGATACCGAAAGGCATATGATTACATTTTGTATTTTCTAGAGTATGGAGATTATTAATGTAATAGGATTACTTGCTGCATTCCTTACAACAGCTTCATCATTGCCACAAGTCATAAAGACGATTAGGCTTAAAGAAACAAGGGATATTTCCTTTTGGATGTGGGCTTTCCTTTCTTTGGGGATATTCTTTTGGTTAATATATGGCATTCTAAGGAATGATATTCCTATTATTTTGGCAAATGGCATATCTTTGTTCTTAGTATTAATAGTATTAGGATTAAAAATAAAATACAAATAGTTAGATAGTATTGTTGCATTCCCTAATCATTTCTTTTAATTCAATAACTTCATCAATAACTTTCCAGCCTTCGCCTAAATAAATTGTATTGACTAAATTTTTTAAGAATAATAGATTTGATTTTGGATCATTAAGATCGTATCTAGAGGTTAGATTTAATATTTTTTCTAGAAAAGAGAATGTAACCGGAAAGTCTTCTTTTAAAAGTTCAATTAAGTCATTTTTTATTTCTTCTGAACAGTTCAAAATATCATCCGCGAATAGAAGTGCTAATTCTGCCCATCTATCTCCGACCATTATTTCTGGTCCTTTAGTGATATTATTCAGATTGGATTTTGCTCTTATATCAATCATTTTTTGTGGGTCATGCCCGATTTCTCTTTGAAGCTTGTAAAGTGGTGGATGCTGGGCAAGAGAATTCATATTAACATCTATTCCCATCTGCCTATTATATTTATTGACCAAACCTTTAAATCCCTTTATCATCAAAATCCAATGCCCTATTTCATGACTTATCAACAATGGATCGAAGGATTTTGGATTTTCAAGCCATATTGGTAATACTACTTTTCCATCAATTATTCCGGGGTAAGCACTGTTAAGTTCACCAGCGATATGTCTTAATTCAGGATTATCTTTTCTATCTCCAATCATTATTTCAATTGAATAATCAAAAATTTCTTCAGATAGTTTTTTCCATAAATCAATTATTCTAATTGTAGGCTCATCTGCCATTTTTCTTATGTAACTTTCAGGAAAAGGTTTCATTTAATCCCCCATCAAGTATTATTAATCGACATCGACTCCCTTTATGATTTCAATTCCCTCTTTAACAAGAAATATAAATATTATTATTCCCACTATAGGATCAGCTTGCCAGAATCCAAAAAAATAGTTTAAAGTCAAACCAAAAAAAAGAGGCAAAGATAGGAAAGCACATGCAAGTGTTTCTTTTGAATCGGCTATCAGTGCTTTGCTTCCAATTTTGTTTCCTGTAATATTTTTTTGATAAAATAAGAATGGCATTATCAAAAGTGAGGCTATTGCAATTATAATTCCAGCAGCTGAAGGATCTGGTTTTTCTATAGTAATTAATTTTCTTAAAGATTCTACTAAAACATAAAAACCTAATATAAAAAAAGTTAATCCTACTAATTTCGTTGCTTTTTTTTCTATGTCTAGCTCTTCGGTTTGGTCTACAAATCCATGCTTTTTAAGTCTCCATATTAGAATGATGCCAGACAAAGATTCAACGATACTATCTAGACCAAATCCTATCAAAGCAATGCTATTTGAAAGGCTACCAAAAATTATCGAAAAGATTGCTTCAAATATATTATATATTACTGTAAAATATTCAAGAACAAGTCCTTTCTTGTACAAATCATCCATGGGTCTTTTCTCATTAAAAACGATATAAACTTATCTAATCGAGTCTTAATATCACATCATAACAAAGAATATAATTAATAAAAAAGAGAGATTATTAGAGGCATAACAACAAATATTTAAAATAGTATACAAATAATAAGATATGCAAGAAGTTTTGTCCAGATTAGAAAGAACGGAACAAGGTTTAAAAGTTACATATATCGGACTTCTTGTGAATATAGCCTTGACAATATTCAAATTTATCGCAGGGATACTGGGCCATAGTACAGCAATGATTGCTGATTCAGTCCACTCTATTTCCGATACTGCATCGGATATTGTCGTTTTATTGGGATTTCAATATGTAAAAAAACCTATAGATGATTCTCACAATTATGGGCATGGAAAAATAGAGACATTGTCAACTGCTATTGTAGGGTTAATGTTAATAATTGTAGCTTTATTTATTGTATTTTCAGGTTTTGAAAAACTTTTAATATCTCTTAAAGGAGGAGTTTTGCCTAAACCTGAATATATTGCGCTTTTTGCTGCTATTCTATCTATTATATCTAAAGAATTAATGTACAGATATACTATAAAAGTAGGGAATAAAATAAATAGCTCATTGATAGTTGCAAATGCTTGGCACCACAGATCTGATGCTTTATCTTCAATAGGAACAATGATAGGTATTGGCGGCGCAATATTTTTAGGAGAAAAATTTAGAATTTTAGATCCTATTGCAGCCATCTTTGTAAGTGTATTAATCATAAAAGTTGCAGTAGAAATATTAAGAGATAGCGTTAAAGAACTAATTGAAACTTCAGTAGACGATGAAAAGAAAAAAGAATTATTAGAGTTAATTTCAAACGTAAAAGGAGTTAAAGATTATCATAAACTAAGAATAAGACATATAGGACATTATTATTCCATGAGTATCCATATTCTAGTTGAGAAATCACTAAACATAGTCGAAGCCCACCAGATATCAGATCTTCTTGAATCAGAGATAAGAAATTACCTTGGTCCTGAAACTATAATTACAATTCATATTGAACCATACGATAAAGAATAAATCTAATTGATTTTAGAGGATATTAAATGATTGATAAGTCTTCAGAAACTCGTATTAATAGGATAAAAAAATTGAATGTTGTTGATAAAAATTTTTCTCCCGAGAGGGTAGTTGCTATCGATGATTTTGAAGATTTAGCTTCAATGTTCAAAGATGAACCAATCCTCCTCGAGAAATTTAAATTATTACTAAAAATAATGGGTAAAAAAAGGGATAAATAGAAAAGTATATAAAATTAAAGCGAAAATTATATGCATGGATAAGGGTCGTATTATTAGTTTATTGGGCGGAATTATCCTTATTGTAGCTGCTTTTTTGCCATTGTTTTATTTTATTGATGGCGTCTATTCAACTTTTGAGATTACATACGCGGTGCTAATGAATTTCACAGATAATTCAACAATGCAGAATTTTTTACTTCAGATAAATCCATCTTATGGTATGGCTGCTATGATCTTGGCATTAATTGTTGCTGGATTTCTCTTACTTACTATTGGGGGTTTGCTAGCGATACTCAAAAAATCTGGAGGGTCTATAGCAGGGCCTGGAGGAATGATAGTCCTAACAATAGCAGGTTTTCTTTATGCCGGTGCTCTGATATTTGGATTTCTAGCAATTGGATTTTATTTGGGCTGGGTTGGTGCGATTCTATGCATAATCGGCGGTGCAATTTCTCCTGACAAGGATAAAAGCAAGATCAATGTTTCTGTTAATCAACAACAAAATGTTACAACAACTGGCGTTCCAATAGGATCTAATCAAAGTACACACAATTCTGAATCCGTTTCTAATACTAAATTCTGTAATCAATGTGGACATCAAAATAAGAAAGATACTTCATTTTGTGTTAACTGTGGAAATAAGATTTAACTCCTTTTTATTTTAGTTTAATTTCTATTTTATTCTTATTTAGGTAATTAACGAATTTCGTATTATTGTGACTAATAATATTAGGTAAAGGGAAACATTTATTAGTGATTAAAATTACGTATTAACATACTTCCACATGGGAGTACGAAAACGGAGGTATTAAGAATGAAAAGAATAGGACAAATAAGCGTTGTATTACTATTGATATTAGCCTTAGTTGCATCGAGTGGATGTGCTACGGGACCAAAGACTAGAAAACTAGTCGAAGATGGATATCTAACTATTGGTACTGAAGCTTTCTTTCCCCCATTTGAAATAAGAAAAGCTGATGACAGTTTCTACGGTTTCGACATTGCTTTGGGTGAAGCCATTGCCAAGGAACTAGGATTAAAAGCTAAATTTGTAGATACAGACTTTGCATCTATCATTGCTTCCTTAAATGCAGGAAAGTTTGATATTGCAATGTCAGCAATGACAATAACAGAAGAAAGAAAGAAATCAATTAATTTCTCAGACTCTTACTTTAAATCAGAATTGTGTTTAGCTGTTCCTGTAGGAAGCACTATTACAACTGTAGATGAACTTAAAGGAAAAATCGTTGCAGTACAACTAGGAACTACAAGCGACTTTTATGTAACTGACGATCTAGGAATAGAAGAAAAATATATTAAAAGATACGCTCATGCACCAACAGCTTTCTTAGATATGAAAAATGGAAACGTCGATGCAGTAATAAATGATTACCCTGTATCAAAGCCAATTGTAGACAGTGAACCTGGAAGCTATAAAATCGTTCAGACAAAACTTACAGAAGAAGATTATGGTATAGCAGTTCCAAAAGACAATGAATTACTACTTCAAAGGATAAATGCAGCATTGAAAAAATTAAAAGAAAATGGAACTTACGACCAAATCTATGATGAATATATAGTAAACTGGAATCCAGATAAATAAAAAAACAAAAGGTGACCAAAGTGGTAGGACTAGGATTTCAATTTGATTTATTCGTGAGAATACTCCCAGAATTACTAAGAGGGGCGTCAATAACTATACAATTGACTGCTTTTTCTGTAGCCATAGGAACATTAATTGGATTATTTATGGGTATGGCAAGAATCTCTCGTTACAAGATTTTTCACATCCCCTCTACTCTATACGTTGAAGTCATTAGAGGAACACCACTTTTGGTCCAAATAATGATTGTATACTATGGTTTGCCTTCCTTAGGTTTAAACCTAAATCAATTTACTTCAGGTATTCTCGCTTTGTCAATTAACAGTGGAGCGTATATTGCAGAAATTTTCAAAGCTGGAATTAAATCAATTAAAAAGGGACAAACTGAAGCTTCAATGTCTCTTGGACTAAACTATATGCAAACTATGAGGTATGTTATTTTGCCCCAAGCAACTAGGAATATCCTCCCTGCTTTAGGGAATGAATTTATTGCTTTATTAAAAGATTCATCACTAGTATCAGTAATTGCGATTTCTGAACTTTTAAGAAGAGGAATGATAGTATACTCTAGAACTTATGATGCTTGGACTCCTCTCTTAGGTGTTGGATTAATATATCTATGCATAACTATACCCCTCTCAAGAGCAGTTAATTATATTGAAAAGAGGTGGGAAATCCATGATTAAAAATAATCTTGTTAAAAGACAGAAATCAAAAAAATTGGAAAACACCTCGAATGGAAATGTCATGATCAAAATGACTCATGTCAAAAAATCTTTTGGAGACTTAGTCGTTTTAAAAGATATTAATCTTGAAATTAAAAAAGGGGAAGTATTAGTTGTTCTTGGACCTTCTGGTTCTGGTAAAAGTACTTTGATTCGATGTATTAACAGATTAGAGAAAATAGACGAAGGAGAAATTATTCTAGAGGGAACAAATATTTACTCACAAGACATGGATATACACAAACTCAGAACAAAAGTAGGTATGGTATTCCAACAGTTTAATCTGTTTCCCCATATGAGGGTAATTGATAATGTGACTCTTTCGCCAATTAAAGTGAAGAAGGTTTCTATAGATACTGCAAAACAGGAAGCAATGGAATTACTTAAAAAAGTAGGACTTGGAGACAAATATAATTCATATCCACATGAACTTTCAGGAGGACAACAACAAAGAGTTGCTATAGCAAGGGCTCTTGCTATGAATCCTGATGTTATGCTATTTGACGAAGTAACATCTGCTTTAGATCCAGAACTTGTCAAGGGCGTCCTTGAAACTATGAAAGAACTTGCAAAGATGGGAATGACGATGATAGTTGTAACTCATGAAATGGGATTTGCAAAAGAAGTCGCAGATAGAGTTATTTTCATGGATGAAGGGTATATAGTCGAAGAGAATGAACCAAAAGAGCTCTTCGAAAATCCTCAAAATCCAAGAACTCAAGCTTTTATCTCAAAAATATTATAATTAATTTTTTATTTTGAGGCATTATGGGAAATAAAAAATTTAAATTAATATTAATCTTGTTATTTATTTTTATAGTCTTAACTTTATGTTGTGTTAATCAAGAATATAATAGTGTTTTAGAAAATAAAGAAGTGTTTTAGAAAATAAAGACATTTTATTCCAATATTCGACAATTGAAGCTCTAATGGAAGGAATTTATGATGGAAATATGACTTTCCAAGAACTTAGTAAGTACGGAAACTATGGACTTGGCACTGTTAATGCGTTAGATGGGGAAATGATACAAGTAAATGGCAAATTCTATCAAATAAAGTCAGATGGATTTGCATACCCAATTGAGAATAATCAGAAAACGCCCTTTGCCGTAGTTTCATTTTTTGAAACTGATAAAACAATCGAAATAAACGGGCCTCTTGACTACAAGCAATACACAGAATACATTGATGAGAGCATTCATACAAAAAATATTTTTTATCTCATAATTATTGAAGGTAAGTTTGACTATATTAAAACTAGAAGTGTGCCAATACAAAAAAAGCCTTACATCCCCCTAGTTAAAGCTATAGAAGATCAGAGTATTTTTGAATTTAATAATATTAGTGGAACTCTAGTAGGATTTAGAATACCTGAATACGTAGGAGATATGAATGTGCCCGGGTATCATTTTCATTTTTTGACAGAGGATAACAAGGCTGGGGGGCATGTTCTTGATTTAAGGATTCAGAATCAAAAAGTACATATAGACTATACCTATCAATTTTTTATGATGCCTCCAGATAGTGAAGAGTTCTACAAATTAAATTCTAATAAGGTTAGAGGTCAAGACATTAGTATTGTAGAAAAAGGAAAGTGACCTCTTTTTAAATTTTCTCCAAAATTATGTTTTTATTATAATTTAAATACAGATAACTTAAAAATAAAATATAACTATTAAATATAAATAGGAGGTATTATGGAAGTTAAGGAAGCTATATACAAAAGACGGGCATATAGATCCCTAGAATACGTAGAGATAACTCCAGGAATTATTAATTCATTAGCAGAAAGCGCAAGATTATCCCCTTCTTGTTTTAACAATCAACCTTGGAGATACATTTTTGTAACAGACCCAGAAGTTCTAAAAAATATGCATTCCGCTCTTTCAACTGGTAATGAATGGGCAAAGGCTGCATCAATGATAATAGTTGTATTTTCTAAGAAAGAAAATGATTGCCTGATAAGAGATAGGGAGTATTACTTATTTGATACGGGAATGGCAACTGCCTTTATTATTCTTAGGGCAACTGAAATGGGATTAGTAGCACATCCTATAGCAGGATATAGTCCTAAAAAAACTAGAGAGATTTTGGGAATACCAGAAGAGATGAATGTTATTACACTTGTCATAGTGGGAAAACACTCTTCTGAGATGAATCCACTTATGACTGAAAGTCAGAAGGAAGTAGAGAAAGAAAGACCTGAAAGATTAGGCATTGATAGAATTATTTATTTGAATAAGTACCATGATTAAGGCATATTACTAAAATCCAAGAAAACTTATAAATATTCAAAAGTATGTAAGTTAGATACTAAAAATAACTTTGTATATATTCCAATAAAATTGAGGTAATTGTATGGAAGATTTCTCTATTGTTCTTTGTGGTGAAGCAGGACAAGGTATAGAAACTATTGAAGATATTTTAACTAAAATACTAAAAATATCAAGGTATAATGTATTCTCTGCAAGAGAATACATGTCCAGGGTGAGAGGAGGAATAAATTCTACAGAAATAAGAATATCCCCAAAACCCGTTAGAGCTTATGTTGATAGAATTGATTTATTATTTGCTTTAAGCAATAAATCTATTAGCCATTTGAAGGATAGGATATCAGATTCTACCTTAATTTTTGGGGATAAAGAAGTAATAGGTGAGGTCCAAAATGTTATAGATCTTCCACTATCAAAAACTGCTAAAAAAATAGGAAGTGGAATCTATGCCAATACCGTAACTGCGGGAGTTATTTGTAGATTGCTTAATGTTTCAGAATATGATTTAAGAAATTTTATCTTAAAATACTTTGATAAAAAAGGAGAAGAGATATTAAAAAAGAATCTTGAGGCTATAAGTCAAGGGTACGAATTGGCAAATAAGATAATTGAATCCGGAGTTAATATAAAAGCAAAGAAAAGTGATGAACTATCCAGAGATTTGGGTAAAGATATATTAATGTCAGGTAAAGATGCAGTTGCACTTGGAGCTTTGGCAGGGGGGTGCAACTTTATCTCTGGTTACCCAATGTCACCTGCAACAGGCGTTCTCTCTTTTATGTCCAAATATTCCAAAGAATTTGGTATTATTGCGGAACAATCTGAAGATGAAATAAGCGCAATTAACATGGCAATAGGATCCTGGTATGCTGGTGGCAGAGGTATGACTACAACTTCAGGTGGAGGATTTGCCCTAATGGAAGAAGGAGTTAGTCTAGCAGGCATGGCAGAAACTCCGGTTGTTATCCATATCGGACAAAGGCCTGGTCCTGCTACTGGACTTCCAACAAGGACTGAACAAGGAGATCTTGAACTCTCTTTATATTCCGGCCACGGCGATTTCGCACGGTTAATATTGTCCCCCGGTAGTATAGAAGATTGTTTTTACCTATCAAAATATGCATTTTCTATGGCAGATAAGTTCCAGATACCTGTATTTATACTTACAGATCAATATCTATTAGACTGTAAATATAATATTCCTTCCTTAGATCATAATAAATACCCGATAAAAAGATATGTAATAAAAACTGAAAAAGATTATCAAAGATATCAGTTTTCTAAGACTGGAATTTCCCCTAGGGGAATACCGGGATTTGGAGAAGGATTAATAATACAGACTGGAAATGAGCACGATGAAACGGGCCATACAACTGAAAATGCTATCTTAAGAAAAAAGATGGTGGAGAAAAGACTAAACGAAAAACTAAATCAACTTAAAAATGAAGTGATTTACCCAGAATTACTCGGAGCCAAGGCTTATAAATTTCTTTTAATAGGGTGGGGTTCAACGAGGAATATTGTAGAAGAAGCTTTAAAACAATTGAAAGAACCTAGATTGGGATTCTTGTACTTCAAACAAGTTTATCCGTTGCCTAGAGAGATGATGGGATATTTAATTAACTCACAAAAAGTCATTGCAATAGAGAATAATGCTTCTGGACAATTTTCAAATCTTATAAAAAGAGAAACAGGTTTTGATATTAAGTATAAGATCTTAAAATACAATGGCAGACCTTTTTCTGTTGAAGAAGTTGTATCTAAGATAAAAGAAGTATTGGAGGAATAATATGGAAGCTAAGGATTTTGATTTGCCGAATGTTGAAATTTCGTGGTGCCCCGGATGTGGAAATTTTACATTACTTAGAGTTCTTAAAGAAACATTTGCAGAACTTCAAATAAAACCTGAAAATCTTGCAGTTATTTCAGGAATTGGCCAATCGGCTAAAACGCCCCATTATTTTAAAAATAATACTTTTCATACTTTGCATGGTAGAGCTATACCTATAGCAACTGCAGTAAAGGCCGTTAATCCAAATCTTACAGTGATTGCTGAAGGAGGAGATGGAGATATGTATGGAGAAGGTGGAAACCACATCCTTCATGCGATAAGGAGAAATCCAAATATTACAAATATAATTCACAATAACATGGTCTACGGACTAACAAAAGGGCAGGCCTCGCCAACTACTATGTTAGGGGTTAAGACTACTTTACAAGTTGATGGCGTTATACTTGAACCTTTCAATCCGATTGCCGTTGCTATATCTCTAAATGCTTCCTTTGTAGCTCGTGCATTTGTTGGCGATATTGAACAGACTAAAGAAATATTAAAGAAAGCAATAAATCATAAGGGATATGCAATAGTAGATATATTCCAGCCGTGCCCGTCTTTTAATAAGATAAATAACTTTGAATGGTTCAAAAAGAATACTTATTATCTAGAAGATAAACATGACCCCTATAACAGAATTGAAGCATTTAAAAGATCTATCGAAACTGAAAAACTTCCTCTTGGTATCTTTTATATTAATGACAAAAATACATTTGAAGAAAATATTGAACCATACAAAGATAACAAAGAGCCAGTATGCTTTAGAGAAAGAGAATCAAATCAAATACAAACTTTTATTGACTCAAAAATGCGTTGAATTTACAAAAAATTGACAAAAGTCTTTTAAACTTACTTAATTTTCTCACTTCAGGGTGATAAAATAGCTACTAAGAAAAAGAAGGATGTTACTGAGAAAAAGGTAGCAAAAACTACTAAAGCTACTGCTAAGAAATCTATTTCTGCAAAAACAGAAAAAAAAGTTAGTACGAGTAAGATAGACAAATCTTTCTTAAAAGATACAAAGAAGATGGCAATTATTGGGGCAGTTGCGCTAGTGGTAATAATTGCAGGCATAGCTGGATTTTACTTAACACAAGAAAGTGACGAAAAAAAAGTTGAAGAAGCAGTTAGACTTCACATTGAATATTATAATACTAGAAATATTGATGCGTACTATGATCTAGTATCGCAGAACTCAAAAGACCGATATAACATTAAATTGGAGGATATTTCTAACCTACTGAATAAAGCCGAATTTGATGGAACAAATATTACTATTGTAAATATAAGCCAGATTACAATTCAAGGTGACAATGCAGAAGCTCGAGGAGTAATCATTGCAAGGAATAGACAAGGGTCTGAAACAAGATCTTTCGTTGAATTCTATAAAAAGGAAAACGGCGTGTGGAAATACGAACAAAGAATGTGGCAAGACACTGCTACTTCACAGGTTCCTCAGTGATAATATTTTTACCTTTTTCACAAGGAACTATTTTTAATTTTGCATTTTTAAATTCTTTTTTAATCTCTTTTCCCTCAAAAAGTCTATCTAAAAAAAGTGCAAGTGCAGATATTTCAGAATGAGGTTGATTAGTAACAGAAAGATTGTAACTAGAAAGCTCGTAGATATCCTTTGGAACTTTTTCCGCACCTATAACTACCATTAGATTTTTATTTTGTTTGAAAACTAAATCTTTAATTTCTTCAATTTTATCTTCAAAGGGTGTTCCATACATAGTTAAGTGGACAGAAACACCTTCAAATTTTTTGAAAGTTTGTTTATAAGTTTCAAAGTAAACAGAAAAGTTGCCACCCCATCTTTTGCAAACGCTATCTATACTTTTCTTTATTTTTTCATCTTTTTCCCAGATCGAAATTGAATCAGCGCCAAAAGCTCTAGAAACTAAGGCGGCATGAGTTGTGATTCTATGATCGCGTTCTGGCCTATGACCAATTCGAAGAACTGTGATGCTCATTTTTTGATCATTGTGGAAGACATTTGTACACCAGGGACTCGTCTAATAGAGCTGGTGAGAATATCAAGTTCGCCTAATTCTTTTACATTGACTTTCACAATCATATCATATTCGCCATATAGTTCATGAACTTCAATGACGTTTTTCATGTTAGAAATTTTTTCAATAACATCTTCTTCAGTTCCAGGTTGTACAACACAGAGTATAAATGCTATCATTTTATCCCTTCTTTTTTAAATTTAACATATTTTTAAACTTTTTCCCTAGGACAATTCATTTGTCTAGATTATCTTATAAAATTCAGGCTTTCTATCATTAAATATATTGTTTTTTGGATTAAGATTTTTATCTCTTGCTATTAGTGGATCTACTTCAACTTCATAGCTCTCCTGTTTAGCTTCTGAAGCTCTGAAAATAATCTTTCCATCTGGACCTACAATCTGGCTCTGCCCAATAAATTTTAATCCCCTTTCTTCACCAATCCTATTTGAAGTAATAGAGTAAACTCTGTTTTGAAGGCATATAGTTTTCATTGCTTCTGGGCAGTAAGGCATAACTAGATTAGCAGGATGGCATAGTATATCTGCCCCCATGAGTGACAAAGTTCTAGTAGATTCAGGAAAAAACCAATCAAAACAGATTATTGTGCCAATTTTAATTCCTTCCACTTCAAATATTTTAAATCCTAAATCGCCAGGAAGGAAATAATTTTTCTCATCAAAGAAAAGATGGATTTTTCTGTATTTTCCAATATATTCTCCCTTACTAACAACGGCCAGAGAATTATATAATCCCTTTTCTGTTTTTTCAGATAAACCAAAAACAATTGTTTTATTGGTATCCTCTGTAAAATCTTTCAAGGTTTTTGTTGTATAGCCATCTGGGATATTTTCAGAAACGTCTAAGACTTCCTTCTTATTTTTAAAATTATAGCCAGTATTAAAAAGTTCGGGTAAAACTATCAATGATGCCTCGTTTTTTTCCATCAATTTGATTGCATTGTCCACATTCTTTTTAATATCAAGTAGTTCAATACTCATCTGGATAAATCCTACTTTCATAAAGCTATTTTAGAATTAATAATTAAAAAGACTTTCTTCCAATAAAGACAATATATCGCCCAAATCTATTTATTATCGGTAGAAATGTCAACTTTGGATACAACGAACCAATTCTTTTTGTATAATCCTTGAATGTGGCATCTATTTCCTTTTTTGAATAGTACCTTATCCTCACAGATATTTTCTTTCCACCAGAGTATACGGATAATTTTCCTTTCCTTTTTTTTATGGCTCTCATGGGATTTTTTCCTTCTTTAACTGATTTCATTATCCAGGAAATATTATAGATATTGCCAACTGTAAATACCAAATAACCTTCTTTTTTTAAGCAGAAGTCTGAGCACACTTTAAAATTTGAGATATTTGCATGATTCAAGGGACCAAAAACCGATATGATATTATCGAAAGTATTCTCTTTAAATGGAAGTTTTTCCATGTCTGCTACTATGTAGTAGTTCCCATTCTCGCAATTCTTTGCTTTTTTAACCATCTCATAAGATATATCGGCAGAGACTACTTCGTGTCCTTTATTTTTCAATAATCTCGAATGATACCCTGTTCCACACCCAATATCTAAAGTCAGACCTAAAGGTAAATTTGAAAGAATCTTTTCTTCTTCCATTCTCATTTTTATATTTAAATTATCAGAATATCTTGAATCGTAGTCTTGAGAGAGGGAATCATAAAAACTTTTCTTATCCATTTAATCCTATCCTGATATATTTTTGGGTATAGTCTTTATAGAAGTTTATCATAAAATTTTATAAACTAATCCTTTAGAAGCAGTAAAAGAGTTGCCATTATGAGAAAAATAGGATTTTTTTTATTACTAATCATAATTTCTTCGGCATGTGTACAATTTACCCCAAATCAAACGAATGAGAAAAATTATAGCGTTAAAGAAAATAGTATTATTCCGCCAAAAAAGTATTCAATAGATGAATCTGATATACCCCTTACTTACTATGGGACTATTGATGGTGTTGAGCTTGGATACCAGATTGCGCCACACAATGTTGCCATGAAATCTTTAGAGGCTTTTTATCGATATCATGATACTGGGAACGAATCTTATCTAAATAGAGGATTATATCTAGCAGACTGGCTTATGGAGAATGCCGAGTATAGGGGTAATGGAACTTTTGTAGTTTGGACATACGATTATCCTTGGCCACCCTACGACCTTAAAGAAGGGTGGACTGGATCCCTAAATCAAGCAACAATAATAAAAGCCCTTTCATTTGCACATTTATATTCTAAGGACGAAAAATACAAACAAATGATTGGCCTAGGCCTTAATGCTTTTGAAATTGAGGTTAAGGATGGGGGGCTCAGGATCATTAGAGAAGACGAAGGAAAGTATTATGTGTGGTACCCAGAGTATGCAAAAGAAATTCCCCCCTATGTTCTTAATGGATTTATAACAGTGATTGTTCGTTTGAGAGAGTATTATCTTATTTCAACTGATAAGAAAGCAGAGAGGCTTTATCTTGAAGGTCTAATTTCTCTTGAACATTATTTACCAGAATACGAAGCCGGAAACAAAAAAAGTTACTACGATGCAATGGGGAATATAGCAAATGATCACTACCATGAAATGCATGTTGCCCAATTAGATTCATTATACCAATATACTAAAAATCCAATATTCAAAGAATACAAAGAAAAGTGGGAAAGAAAATAAATTCTAGTAACCTGAATCTTGCCTCTCTGTTGTCTCAAAAGTCGTTTGATCCTTCTTCATGGTTTCAGATATTTTTATTGTTTCCTTTCTAATTTCTTCTAGCTCTGAGAAAATCATTTTTTCTTTTATTTTTTCTGGGGGTCCAATTTCTACTATGTTTCCTTCAAGTAAGAAACAAGACCTGTCACAGGCATCGACAACAAAGTCCGAGTCATGAGTTATTATAATGAAAGTTTGGTCTAAATATTCCCTTGATTTTCTTATTGCATTTGCAATTTCTTTTGTCCCCCTTGGCTCATCAAGAATAACAAGATTTGGTTCCTTTATCAAAATCTGCGCTAAAGCAACTGTATGCCGCTCACCTTCAGAAAGTGATTCAGGTGTTTTATGGATAATTTCTTCGATTTTATTTTTATTAAATCCTACTGCCTCTAGGACATCAGATACTTTTTTTGTTGCTAGTTCTATGGGGAGCTTTAATCCAATTGACTCAGTTAAATTGTCAAAAACAGTTTTATTTGGATAGAGAGAGTATTCCTGGTGCAAAATTCCTATATAAGGTGCTGCCCTTATTCTACCTGAAGAGCCATCTTCTTTCATATTTATCCATTCATCGCCAATTCTAAGTTTAAATTCTCCTTCTTTAAAAGGAATTAACCCCCCTATAATCTTAGAAACGGTAGTTTTTCCAGCCCCACTCTTACCTACAATGCCAAAGATCTCTTTCTCATTGACAGTAAGGGAGAAATTATCAACGGCTTTAATTACTCCTCTTGATATAGAATAAAAGTATTTTTTTACATTGACTAGTGATATCATCTCTTTTCCAGTTTCTGTAAAAATCAATTTAGCATCGTCTGTAGGGATTATATCTTCTACGATTAGTTTGGACGAATCTAATTCTTCAGTTATTTTTCCTTTGTCAAGAACTAATGCCCTCTCAGTGACTTTGCTAATTATAGAAGATTTTTGAGATGCAACTACTAGACTTTTACTATCATTCTTAAAAATACTAATTAATGTCTTTTCAATAATATCTGAAGTAACGGGATCAAGAGTTTCTGTTGGCTCATCAGCAAACAATACGATTGGATCTAATGCGAGTTGCCTAGCTAAAACAAGTCTTTGCTTCTCTCCCCCGGAGAGGTCTCTTGCAACATGAGTCATCCTATGTATCAAGTTAACTTTCTGAAGAATTTCAATTATTCTAGAATTGATTTCTTTTTCTGGTAATTGCATATCTAAGAATACTTCGTACATGTTTTCAATTACAGATCTCTGCCCGAAAAGTGCAAATGTTCTCTGAAACATTATCGCCGTTCTTCTCTTCAGCATATTGAAAAATTCAGCGTCTTTCCAAAAATTTATTTTTTTGTGAACGTATTCAGAATTACATTTAAGGCATTTATTTCCTGCATAGCTTGGAAGATTGATATGTTTACATTTTGGACAATATGAAACAAAGTAGTATACATCCCCTTTTGAAGGGGCGTAACCCTTTGTACCTCGTAAGATATTAAGTAAAACTGATTTTCCGCTACCTGTAGGGCCATATAACCCTAAGGAATCCCCTTCTTTAATTGAAAAAGAAATATTATCTAATATTACTACGTCGTCGACAATAAATGAAAGATTTTCAACTTGAATTAGATTGTGCTTCATTTTAATCCCCAAGAATTATTATTAATTATGCAACTGTCAATAAAAAGATTTTGATTCTGATAGACATGCAAATTATATAATCTCATTTTTTTGAAGTTAAAATATTTAAAAATGCATATAAATTATAGGGAAAGAATTGCTTTATAATTTTACTAAGTTTATTATCCTAGCATATTTTTTATCTAATTAAAGAAATTATAATTAGACTGATCCAGACTCTATACTCAAAAATTAATCCGTATTTAGATAGATTTTAAATATATCTTAAATCTCTTATATTATAGTTGGGGGATTTTGTGATATCTAAATCGGGTAAGGACTTTGACATAATATTGATTACGGCAGAGTATTACGATGACCACCCATTGTCACCTTCAGGAGTTATCTCAAGAGTCCTAGAAGGTAAAGGTTACAAAATAGGGATTATAGAAAAACCCTTAACAAAAGAAGATTACCTGAAACTTGGAACGCCGAAATTATTCTTTGCTGTTACTTCTGGATCTATAGATAGCATGCTCCATAACTATACGCCATTAAAAAAAAAGAGATCAGAAGACCCGCACTCTAACTTATCTTTGATGCCTGATAGGGCTTTGATAGTATACTGTAACAAGATTAGAGAATACTTCAAGTCGGCAGTGATTGTTATAGGTGGAATAGAAGCTTCAATGAGGAGATTTGCCCACTATGATTACTGGAATAATGATATCAGAAGGAGCATTATCTTTGATACTCGAGCAAACGTTTTAGTATATGGAAATGGAGAAAAACAAATTCTTGAAATAGCAGAAAGATCAAGAAAAGGCACCGAACTTAAAGGAATTCCGGGGACATTTGTCATAAGTAAAACTTTGGAGGAAGGGTTCGAACTGCTTCCTTCGTTTGAAGAAGTAAAAGAAGATCCACTAAAATTTTGTGAAATGCAGAAACTACTTTCAAATAAGAAGAATTTAGCCCAGTTCTACGATAATAACTATCTCCTTCAATACTCTTATCCAGAATACACAACAGAAGACCTAGATTGGATATACTCACTACCATATTCAAGGAGACTTCATCCTAATTCTCTTTTAAAGATGGCAAAATTTTCAGTTGTTACTCATAGAGGTTGTATAGGTAATTGTAATTTTTGCTCACTTAAACTCCACCAAGGAGATAAAATAGTTTCAAGGAGTGAACGTTCAATCTTAAAAGAAATAGAATCACTAACATCTCATCCAGATTTTAAAGGATATATAGATGATCTTGGTGGGCCTTCTGCAAATATGTATGGGATGGATTGTGCAGATAAATGCAATCAAGAATGCATTAACTGTAATAAACTAGACAAAAGCCATATGAAATTAATCTCGCTTTTAAAAAAAGCTAGGGCGATTAAAGGTGTTAAGAAAATATTTGTCAGAAGTGGCATAAGATATGACCTTGCAATAGAAAGTAAGGAATACATCAAAGAACTCTCAGAGCACCACATATCTGGCTGTCTTAAAATAGCGCCTGAACATTTTTCTGAAAAAGTTTTGACACTTATGAATAAGGATAATTCGAGATTTGATGAATTTGTTTCTTTCTTTGATAGTATTAACAAAGATAAAAAACAGTATCTTAAGTATTATCTAATGATTTGCCACCCAGGCGATGATGAGAAAGAAATAATGAAATTAAAGGAAAAAATAAGTTACCTGTCAAACATTGAAAGCTTTCAAGTTTTTACACCGACGCCCATGACAAATTCCACATGTGTCTATTGGACTGGGATAGATCCAAATAACATGAAAAGAGTTAACGTCATACATGACTACAAAACAAAAAAGAAATTAAAACGCATAATACTACAAGAAATTGATAACAAAAAATCTCGTAGTTAAATTTCTTACAATGCTTCATCAGTAAATTTTAAATATATTATTCGCCTATAGTAATAGAATAAAAATATCAAAAAAGGAAGTATTTATTAATGAGTGAAAAAACAATGGAAGGTTTTAGAGGAGAATTCCGGGAAATGCACGAAGCTGTCTGTTCTGAGTGTGGCAATATGACAAAAGTTCCATTTAAACCTGACGGGATAAGGCCAGTTTATTGTAAGGATTGCTATAAAAAAAGAAGGGCTAGAAAGTATTAATAACGTCTATTGAATTCAAATAAATATACTCTTGTTAGATTGTAAAACAAATAAGGATTAAAAGAAATCCCCAAGGGTCATCTGTTTATTTTTAGAATACTTTAAGTTTTCTTCAGTGTACCCAAATCCTTTAAGAATTCTCATAACTGCAGGCAATACTTGATTATCAATATAATAATCGGCGTCGTATTTATATCCTGCATTTTTGAATGATTCGACGTCAAAAGATCTATCCCTGACCATTCCATCCCCACTTTTTACAATAAATGAAATCATTGAACCTGCTTTTACTTCTTCTCCTTTTTCTTTCATACGTTGTGCTACGATGACGTGAGGCCCTATTTGTTTGTAGCTTGATAAGGGCATTGTTAATTGGGTGTATATAATAAGTGAATCTAAAGGAGTTTTACCTTCAATTAACTCTTGAGTAATTTTCCTAACAATTTCAGCTGCTTTTTCTGGTCCTTTGCCTTCTAATATAGTTCTTAAAACTTCCTCTTGTGTCTTCTTCGCGATATCGGCCCAATCCCTCCTTACAACTTCTAGGCCTTTTGTTGTAATATTGTTTTCTTTATCGATGATTGCGTATCTTTTCTTAGAAACGAAAAATCCACGCCTGTAATATCCTTGAAATTCCAGTTCCATGAAATCAGGGAGGATAGAGTTAACTTTATCTCTAAAATATTTCGATTTTTCCATGTCTTCTGATCCTAATCCTACAAATAAACTGTCAGTATCACCATAAAGAACATTCAATCCCATCTCTTCGGCAATTTTTATTGCTTTGTGGATATACTCCCTTCCCCATGAAGCGATACTTGAAGCCGCTTCTTTTGAATACCATCTTGAACGGGGGTATCCCATATAGCCATAGAAAGAGTTAGCAAGGATTTTAAGAGCCCATTGCTGAGATTGATAAATAGTCTTCTCATTCTTATCAGAAGCTTCCTTTAATTTTTTCTTAATCTGTACCCTTCTTTCGATAAGCTCTTTTAGTATTTCAGGAATGAATCCTTTTTTATTGAGACAAAAATTAACTCCTTCTGGAGAGGTATTATCGCAACAATCACAACCTATTGTATTTGGGTCTATATTGTGTGCAATAATTATGGAGGGGTATAGGGATCTAAAGTCAAAAACGGCTATGTGCTCGTGAAGTCCTTTTTTAGGATCCAAAACAAATCCGCCTTCATAAGTTTCAGAAGACCTTTCTAGGTATTCACTACCTTTTGGTTTATTAGGGACTATTGTTTTTTCTTCAAATGCCCTTTTCATTAAAAGATATTCAACCATATTAGAGGAGGCCATTCGTGACATATCAAAAATATTCTGCCCCACAATTCTCGAGAGTTCTATTTCTAGAGGCCCTATAGCTGCCCCAATTTCCTTTGCTGCAATAGCATCCTCTTTATTGTATAATGCAACTTTTAATAGCCCTTCTTGTGTTCCTTCTTCCCAAAACTGATCCATCTCAGCTAGTTGGATTTTACTTTTCTCTTTACCCAAGAAATTGAGATAGACATTTTCAAGAGTATATTTGTTTAAACTCAGCAATTTTCTACTTAAGGGATAAAGGTCAATATGCACCATACCTGGGATCTTGCTACTATCATTAATTCCTCTTCTATCAATTCTTATATCCTCTAGTATGGGGTGTGTTATTTTTAGTTTTTTTGCCCTTTCATATATGTAAGGAAAATCAAAGGTATCTCCGTTGTAAGTATAAATTATGTCAGGATTGTACTCCAAAAGAATATCAAAAAATTTCTTTAACATTAATATTTCATTATCAACGACCTCAATATAATCTGCCGTGACATTTTTATAGGTAATTACCTTATCAAAATCATTAGTGGAAATACCGACCATGATGATGGGATCATTTTGGGCATCAGGTTTTGCCTTGCAGTATACTTCTATATCAAATGCCAATACTTTTAGAGATAAATTTAGATTTCCCTCTATTTGGAAATTTTTTATAATGGGAATTTCTCCCCCTTTTTCAATTTCAAAATTGTAGTGTATAGCAGGGATAAGATTTTTATCAATAAGAAACCTTCTAGCAAAGGGAATGTCATATTCATAAATGTCTGTAATATCCTCTATTTCTTTCCTAAGATTGGGCACATCCGAGGGGTGATTAAAAATAACTTTTAGGACAGGCACTTTATTGCCAAAAATATATCTCTCTTCAATTATACATTTTTTAATAGTTAGGAATTTTCCATGTGATTCTTTACTTATTCCTTCTATAAGCTCCTTTTTAGATTCGATCTCTCTCTGATCGCACACTGCCCAAATATATGGCTCAAAGTCTTTATAGAATGCCCCAATTTTTGAATCATTCTTAAGAATTAGTCTAACATATGCTTTTTCGTTGAATGTTTTGTAATCGGAATCTAAGACAAACATAAAAATAATTATTATTTTTAATATAAATATCTTATGACGATATAGGTCTAAAATATAATTGTTCAAAAATAATTTAGGCCAGTAGACAAACGCAAAGTTTATAAATACTTTTTCTAAACGAACGCTAATGAAAAATTTAGAGGTATTAGTAATTGTAGTGATAATATCACTTCCATTCTTCCTAATCAAAAAGGAGGATTTTACTACTTTTATTTATTGGACAGCTGTAACTATTGGTTACTTATTCTATATTGTTTTTTCAACAAAAAGGTGGGCAAATGAATAACATATTGATATTAATCGGTATTTATGCCATAATAGGTACGATTATTGCTTTGTATTCCAAAGGTACCAAGACACAAGAAAGTTTCTTTATTGGAGACAGGAATATTAGTGGAGTTGTTTCAGCACTTACCTATGCGGCTACAACATATTCTGCTTTTATGATGGTCGGGCTAGTCGGATTATCATACGCAACTGGAGTTGGGGCTTTAGGATTTGAATTAACTTATCTAGTTGGAACGTTATTCTTTTTATCATATTATGGGCCAAAGATATGGAAAATCGCAAAGGAAAAAGGAGTTGTGTCACCATCTGGCTTACTTGAAAAAAGATATGGCCTAAAAACAGCTAAGATAGCAGCCATAATATCTCTATTGGCTTTAATACCCTACACATCAGTTCAATTGACAGGAGTTGCCCTAATACTTGAAACTAATGCAAATTTGAGTTTTGTTACAGGTATTTTAATTGTTGGAATTCTTATTGCCTTGTGGGCATTTCTAGGTGGATTGAGGGGAGTTGCTTTGACAGATTCAATCCAAGGGATTTTGATGATAGTAGTTTCTATATTTGCCCTAATTTGGGTAGCTTACAGATTTGATTTTTCAGCAATTTCCTCAATGGGAGAGTTAATGTATGTCCCTAATGCTATTTGGACTCCAAAGTTTTTCTTAGGATTAACTGTACCTTGGTTTTTCTTTGCATTAACTAATCCACAAGTATTTCAAAGATTATTTATTCCAAAGGATTTATCCGCTCTAAGAAAAATGATTGTGTATTTTGGATTATTTGGTTTAGTTTACACAGTTATTGTTAGTTTTATCGGTATCCAAATTAGGGTTCTTACATTTCAAGGATTATTTCCAGTTGTTCAATACAGGGATAATGTAACACCGACTTTACTTTCGCTTATGCCTGAATGGTTATCTCTTTTATTGGCACTTAGCATAATGGCCGCTGCAATAACTACTGCAAATTCAATAGTCCTTACTCTTTCTTCAATGGTTTCAAGAGACATTATAAAAGAAAAGGGAATTTTTTACGGAAGAATCTCAATTATTATTATGACTATATTTATTGGACTTTTTGCAGCAAAGAAGATAAGTTACATAGTTGAATTGTCTGTTTTATCTTCAACTATACTACTTTGTTTATTGCCACTAATTTTTGGATTATTCCATTATAATATTGGAAAGGATTTAACTGGTTCTGTGACAATAGTCGGAGGATTTTTGATAGCAGTCTTACTTACATTCTTTAAAGTATCTTTAATTGGGCTTCCCACATCTATAACAACACTAATTGCTTCTTTCGGACTTTTCTTTGTTATGGGAACCCTAGAATCAAAGTATATTGCTAAGCAAAAATAATATAAAAATTATAATGGAGTTAATCGAGTAGTCTTTTCTGCCCTTCTAATTTTTGGATTGAGGCAATGTTTTGACTTGATTCAAGACATCCCAAAAAATTTCCTTCTTTATCTCTCAAGGCATAGTATTCAATCATTACCTTTTCTTTTTCGCCATTTTTCCCAATAGGCAGATCAATCCAAAATCTTGCCTTATCTCGTATACCTTCTTTCATTTCGCCAATTATCTGCTCAACTTTGTCAAGACTTCGTTCAGGGTGGCACTGTCTAACATCCTTTCCTAAAGCAGCTTGAGGTCTTTTAAATATTCTAGTTTCATGTTTATTCCAAGCCAATACCTTACCCCTTCATCAAGAACTGAAAATTCAATAGGGATTGTTTCAAGAATTGCCTCAAGGATTTTACCATCAATTTTTCCTATCATATTATCTGCCATATGTATCTATTAGATTATAGTACCTTTGTTTGTTCAGTTGGCCTTGGAACTTTAACAACGAGAAAACGAAATACTTTGTCGCTTTGGTTAATTAATCTGTGTGGAATCTTTGCGGGGCTCTCAATAAGCAAATCTGGATATACCTCTTCCTTTTCATCTCCAATTTCTACAATTCCTTTTCCTTCAAGCACATAAAAAAATACATCGACGGGGGTTATGTGTTTTAAAAGAGCTTCTCCAGGCTTTAAGGTTATATGGATAGCTTGTGCTTTTTCTGTATCGTACAATTTTCTAACATCTACTTTATGGGGGGTTTCAATAATTTTTTGTTCACTTACTTTAACTATTTTCATTATATCGCCTTTATACTTTTATAGAATCAAATTTACAGGTTTTTTCACATTCATAGCATAAAATACATTTGCTGCCTATTATCCTCAGTTTTTTATTATTTAATTCTATTGCTTCTGTGGGGCATGCTTTCTTGCATAAATTACAGTTAGTGCATGAATGATTATCTATAATAGGCATTAATAGCCTCTTTAAAGAGGGCAATTTCATCAATAATCCAAATGGGCATAAATAATTGTGCCACAAGTCAGAAGAAAATAATGCCAGTAAGGGAAATGCAACTATTAAGAATGGGATCTTAATTTTAATTGGTATTGCTAGACTGGAGATTTTTAATATTATTAGGGCCAGCAATATCGCCGAAATTGGGTAATAAATAAGACCTTTCTTTAATACTTTCGGTGTTTTGATTTTTTTGAGGTTTAGTTTATTTAATATGTAGCCCCATCCTTTATCAAATGCGTGGAAAGGACAAAAATAACCACAGAATACCTTTCCAAATATTAAGGAAGCTAAAGAAAATCCTAACATCCACAAGAGCAAAATAGACTCTTTTTTATTTTTTATAAATACTATAAAAGCAACTATAGAAATGGCTAAGGTTAAAACTTGAATAATTCGTCTTATATTCATATTTTTCGAGATTTCGATTTAAAATATAAACTTTTCCACAACTTTAATATATGAAAAGTAGTATTTATTTATATGGAAATTGAAGAGAGATTAATGAAAATTGGATTAAAAGAATATGAATCAAAGGTAATCGTATCGATAATTAAGAACAGTGAATCATCGGCAAAAGATATTTCCATTGATTCAGGGGTTCCCTATTCGAGAATTTATGATACCCTTAACGAATTATTAAAAAAAGAATGGATAAAGAAAAAAGAAGGAAGGCCTTCACTATTCATTTTAGGAGATGTCAATGAAAGAATAAATGAATACATTAATGAGAATAAAAAAATGGCTGAAACTATTAAACTTACGTTAGAAAATCTCTCAGATAAAAATAGATACGAACTTTTACCAACAATAAATGTTGAAAGAAATTGGAATAATTTTTATAAGAAATTGGAAGAGTTGAGCAATGGATCGAAAGAATTAACATGTGTTTTTGGATTTTTTAATTTAAATTCTTTTGAAAAAATCAATTCGATATTAAATAATAAGTATTTCCCAAAAAATCTTTTTGTTAAAAGTGAAATACTAAATAAAGAACTAATTAAAGAGTTGAAAAGCATCCCGCCTCTATTCAATATCAGAGTACTGCCCTTTACACCAAAAGTACTGTTATTTCTTTTTAATGGAAAGGATATACTTATTGTCCTCCCTCCTTTGTCTGAAAATATGAATTCTGAAGAAGAAGAGATAAAATTCCTTGAAATTAGAAACTTTGAAATAGGTAAAATATTAGATAAGATGATACAGATAGCATTGGTGGAGTCATTGCCCTTGGAAGACATACAAGAATTGAGCTCTTAAAATAATGGGATTGGAATTTGGTATACGATAAATTTGCTAAACAATTATTCCAGTGTGTTATCTGCCAAATATTTCGCCAAGCTTTAAATCGTTCTTTTGCCTTAAATGGCATGAAGCTTAAGGATGCAGATCTTGAGGCGATTGTACTTAGGGTAACAAAGTACAAACTTCCGACAAGAGTCGTTGCCTCGCAGTTTAAAATCTCTCAGAGACGAGTACAGCAGATAGTCAGGCTTTCAAAGATAACTGGTGAATTACCCAAGCACAAGCAGCTTGGAAGAAGGCCTTATGCAATATATCCAGTCACCTTGAGAACAGAGATTATCCAAGCTAAACTTACTCTAGATCTTTCAGCCTCTGGCATCTCTATGCATCTGAGGAAAAAGCGTGGGATTAGGGCTGATGTTAATTTAGTCCAACGGATTCTCCTGGAGGAAGGCATGGCAGAAGTTTGTCTGAATAAAAGAGTACGAAAAAGGCCCTGGGTAAGGTATGAGAGGACATATCCCCTATCAGCAGTTCACTCGACTGGTCAACTGGAGTAAAAGGAACCTCATTATGCGTTGTTTTAGATGATGCAAGCCGAAAAATCCTTTCTGGCGGAGAATTCGAAAGGCAAAGCGCAGAAACTTCTGTAAAGCTTCTAAAAGAAGCTTTAGACAAATATGCTAGCATCAAGAAAATACGGGAAGTCATAACTGATCGAGGGAGCGAGTTTCATGCAAACAGGAGAGACAAGAACGGAAATGCAACTCATCCATTCGAGGATTTCTGCAAGGATAATGACATAACTCATATCCTATGTGGAAGGGCGCATCCGCAGACCAATGGCAAGGTGGAGAAATGGTTTGACCTTTACAAAAGAAAGCGTGAGAAATTCAAATCGTTTAATGACTTCATCCACTGGTACAACTGCGTAAGGCCGCATATGAGCCTAGACTGGGACAACCTTGAAACACCAGAACAAGCTTTCTGGCGAAAGCTCGAACCAGTGTCAATGGGGAACTTCATAGAACTTTTAGAAAAGGAGGTAGAAAACTATGAAGCGAAATAATTACCAGATAACACAAAACAATTATTCCAGTAACAAATTTTTTATACTCTTAAAAATATATTTACATGGTGTTCAATATGAAAATTGAATATTTAGGCCACTCGGCTTTTAGAATAACGGGTTCAAAAACTATAATAGTTGATCCGTTTTTAAATAAAAATCCGAGAGCTTGTTTGAAGGCAAGTGACATTAGAAAAGCAGATATTGTTTTAGCGACTCACGGCCATGGGGACCACCTTGGAGATTCCATAGAGATATGTAAGAATACTGGTGCAGTGTTTGTAGCCATACATGAATTAACTCTTTACGCCCAAGAAAATGGGATTACAAAGACTGAAGGGATGAACATGGGGGGTACCATTGAAATCGATGGAATACAAATAACTGCAGTAAGAGCGGATCATTCTAGCTGTATTAATGTAACTGATAAAGGGGGATATTCTGGGGGAAATCCGATTGGTTTTGTCGTAAGGGACGGAAATAGAGCATTCTATCATGCAGGTGATACTGGACTTTTTAAAGATATGAAGTTAATTGGTGAGCTTTACAAACCTGATGTTTCCTTACTTCCAATAGGGTCTAGGTATACTATGGGCCCAAGAGAAGCTGCTTATGCAGCCAAATATTTAAAATCAAAGATTATTGTTCCAATGCATTATAATACAACGCCGCTGATAAGACAAAATCCTAGTGAATTAAAGATGTTTGTCAACGAGTTTGAATTAGATGCAGAGGTGAAGATCTTAGAACCTGGGGACTACTTTGAAATTTAAAGATGAATTTTTTTCCCCCTATATTTTTCTTATTGGTTTTATTATATTTTGTATAATAGGACTAATGGGAAAAAATTACTTTACGGAGTATTATAATCCGGGAATCTCTTTTTCCACTGTGGGATATATCTTCTTGATTAGTTTAGTATTTATTGTTGGAAGTAAATTTAATCTAAATATTAAAGAAAATTATTTGACAGGGATAATCTTATTTCTTGTAATATTTCTTACATTCAAAAGATTTGAGTATTATTCTATTATTTTATCTTTGTTAGCTCTAATGATTATTATTATGGTAAAGAAAAATTATTTTTCCATTTATTATAGAGAAACATATGTTCTAGGATTGCTATTATGTTTTTTGAATATATTAATTTTGGGTAAGCTTCCATTATTAAATCCAGAAATTAGAGAATTATCCCTTACACCTTTATTTGTCCTAGGATACTCTTTTGTTTTAGTGTCAAATAACTTTGGGATATTAAAAAGTAGGTATCCCAACTACCTCATCTTTCCTATGGTTTCATTATTATTATTTATTCTATATGGATTTAGAACTTATATCATCATTTTAATTCTTTCAACTATGATCATGTTTTATCTATTAGGCAAAAAAGAAAAAACTCTGTATTTTGCCTTAGTCGGTTCAATAATAACCATCGTACTAGGTTATATTACAATATTATTACTTCCTCAAAACTGGAAACTAAATCCTTTTGAATTATTATGGTACAGAGTTACATTTACATTTGATGTGTTTGATAAAATATGTGCAACAATAGGATTAAAGTTATTTGGTAATTATTCCTTATTAACAGAAACTACAACAGGATACATAATAAGTCAAGAAATACTAAATTATTCCCATAATATTACTTCAACAATTTTCGGGCCACCAATTTTTGATGGAGGTATTATTGAAGTTATGATATTTACCTTATTTGTATCAATATCGCTTTTTAAATTATATAATAAGACAAAAACTAATAAATTATTAATACCTTATTACAGTCTGATATTATCAATATTTATAGTTTCAATAGAAATAAGCCCTTATCCCTTAATTTTACTTCTAATTCCGCTCTCAATTTATATTTCTAGTTTAAATTCATCTAGTGAACAATTATGAGTTTGTCTCCTTTTTGTAATGTATCTTCGGTATTTGGGTTTTTTATAATTTTTTCATTTCTAACAATTGCAAATACTTCATCTCCTACATCTTTAACAGTTTTTCCATAAAGGTCTTCCTTTAATGCAACCATGCATATATTTTCAGTATTGGAGAGAAATATTCTATCAATAAGGGTCAAAAAGTCAGGCATGTTTACTGAATGGGCGAGTATCTTTCCTGTAACTACTTGTGGAGAAACAACTTGATTTACTCCAATTTTGTATAGTTTGTCCATGTTTTCTAAATTAGCGGCAGTGGAGATTATTCTTATTTTATCATTCATTGATTTTGCGGTAATTGCAGTAAATACGTTATCTGAATCTTCATTTAGAGAGATAATAATTGTTTTTGCTTTTTCTATTCCCGCTTTTTTTAATATATCTTCTTTTTTAGCATCGCCTAGTATAACATTATAATCTGTTGTTTCAGAAATTATTTTTGTTAATGCTTCATTAATTTCTACAATAACAAATTTAGAGCCCATTTCTTTTAACTCAGAAACAATTACCTTCCCAATTCTGCCATAACCACATATTATAATATGATCTTCAATTTCTTCCATTCTCTCAATCCCCAATACCTCTTCTATTTTTTGTTTAATTAAACGTTCTCCTATTTGTCCAATAAAAAATGCAAGTATTATAATGTTGACAACAATAAACAAAGAAGCGAATACCTTGCCCAAATATGAAGTTGGGTGGATATCTCCATATCCTACAGTTCCAAGAGTAACAATTGTAAAATAAATAGAGTCAATTATATTTAGTTTTTCAACATAAGAGAAAATAGAAACTTCGATTACAAAAAAAATAATGATTATTATAAGAATCTTCCCTTCTCTACTTTTTATATATTTAAATTTGTTTTTAAGGTATTCAATCTGTGTTATCTGGTAATTATTTCGCTTCATAGTTTTCTACCTCCTTTTCTAAAAGTTCTATGAAGTTTCCAAGTAA
>LNJC01000016.1 GCA_001587575.1 Candidatus Methanofastidiosum methylothiophilum | reverse complement strand
TGAGAGAAAGGTTAGTGCATACGGCAACGGTGCAAAAGTAGATGCCCAGAAGAAGTACATAGGCTATCGAGCCTACGTGATAATTGTCAAAGATTAGAACCTAAATTCTATTTTGAGGGGGACAAAAGGAATTATGTCCCACAGCCAAAATAAACAATAAGTTTAAATAATATGTCTGCCTAATAATATTATATTTTAACGATTAAAGAGGGTTTTTATGGATGTATTGTCAGGCGCTGAAGGACAATTTACTAATAAGTTATTGGTAGATATTTCTGGTACGATAAAAGGATTTGTAAAAAACGTTGACATTGAGATGGTAGAAGGTAAGATTCTTATTCACATGAAACTTGGCCAGAGCGCTGAAAGTTATGGCCTTTCTCGTTCAGAATCTAAACTTTTAAGATTTGAAACAAAGATTACAATAGTAGCAGATGAGATAGTTTCTGTAGGAAAAGACTGCATCATCGTTTCAAAGGGAAAACTTCCTCCTTTAGAGGAAATAAAGAAAGCAAAGATATACAAAGCAGAAAATGACAGTTTAAAAGTCAAGTTAAATGAGGTAAATGAAGAACTAGAGAATTCTTTAAGAAAATTAAAAGTTTTGAAAGAAGATAAGTCTGAACTTGAATTCAAACTCAATAAAATGCTAAAAATGGAAGAAGAGTTTAGTGAATTAAGATTAAAATGTGCAAAATTAGAAGGCGAAGTAGAAGCGTCTAAAAGATTCATAGAAAAATATGAATCTCAAACTAATCAATCTGGAACGTCTCAATTTGTGGCCTCTCAACCGTCCTATAAACCAATTGAAGATGAGATTGAAGAAACGCTAGATCAAGAAAAACAAAAAAGATTCGAAGATATTCTAAAAGACGACTTTACACTTTTTGGAGAAGAAGAGACCTTATATAAAGAACCAAAAGAACAAAAAGTTGAAGAAACAACTGTCCCAGTTAATGAAACTTGCACAGATGAAACTGAAAGGTCTAATCTGAATATCAGTAATGAAAATCCATTCAAAAAATTTAGTAAAGAATATAAAAAAGATGATTTAGTATAAACGGTCTTAGAACCCTAAGAGCTCTGCGCCAAATACCTGTAGAAGTATACCAACTACAATAACAACAACACATATCGCAACTACAGCTTCAGGACGGATTTTTAATCCTCCTTCGTCTTCATCAAAATATCTGATGAGACCAGCACCTGTCGCTGGCATTGCCCCCCCAACAGCCTGAGGTTTTCTCTTTACCATAAACTCACTAACAAAAAAAAGTTTGTTCATTATATAAATTTATCGTAATGAAGGGAGAAAAATGACTTTAGAGAATATAATTAAAAGAGATTTCCTAAAATTTAGTATACCTAGTGATAGAGCCATTGCAATAGAAACAATGAAGAAAAATGATATCCCTGAATTGATTGCTTTAAAAGAAGGTACAGACACATTTCTTGGTATTATTAATATAAATGATATACTTTCAAAACCCGAAGAAGAACAACTTGCCCTAATAATGAGAAGAGAAGTTCCTCTGATAAACATAAAAGACAATATTGAAAAAGCCATTTCATTATTTTTAAGCGGTGATTATTATTATTTGCCGGTAGTTGAAAATAGTGATGTAGTTGGTATTATATCTTTAAAAGAAATACTTCCTTTAGTTAATAAAAAATATAAAATAAAAAAATTAATATCAGAATTTATTGATAACAACTATTTCATGAGCGTTTGGGAAAACACTCCAACATATATCGCCTCTAAAATAATGTTAAACTTTAAGGTTTCATTCTTGGGAGTCCTTAATAACGAAGGTAAATTTGTAGGCTTGTTGGATACTACAGATATGATAAGGGCGGGCGAAATAATAAGTGGAATTACTGAATCAGACGCTACAAAAGGCGAATCTGGAGACGATTGGGATTGGAACTGGAAAGCTTCAGTATTGATTGGAACTAGCAATTTTTATCTTCCAAACAAGCCAGTTTCCAACTATTTAAAAAAAGGATATTCAACTATAAATCAAAATTTACCAATATCTCAGGCAATCGAACTATTCCACAAAGAAGAAACAAGATATATTGCTGTCATTGGAGATAATAATGTACTGATAGGTATTTTGAGGGACATTGATATTCTCAAGGCTTTTAAAGACTTAATTTAGTCAGATTGTAAGAGAAACATTTATATGTAATCTTAAGACAACAACTTTAAATTTTGAAGGGGTAAAAATGGTAGAAACCATTATTGATGACAATGTTATAGAGAGAGTTTCAGAAATAGCTAGATTAAAGCTTTCTGAAAAAGAAAAAGAGAAATTCAGAGAAGAATTTGAGAGAATTCTTGAAGAATTTTCAGTTGTCGACGAGATAAAAGTTGGTGAAAAAGAACTTTATTATGTTATTGAAAATGTTAATGTTTTGAGAAAAGATTCAGAACCAAAGCCCTTCAATAAAATTAACGACATTAAGAATAACTTCAACAAAAAAGAAGATGGCTTTATTGTCGTTCCAAGAAATCTTTGATTTAGTGGTATCATGTTTACTAAAGATCTCATTGAGGATTTATCATCCAATTCATTAGAAGAACATATTCATAAAAAAATTGAAGAAATTCAAAAGAAAGACAAGGAAATAAATTCTTTTATCACATTGAACATAGAGGATGCCCAGAACTCCTCTAAGGAAATACAGAAAAAAATTGATAAAGGCATTCAAGGAAAACTTTCTGGACTCGCCATTTCTATTAAAGATAATATCGCAGTTTCCAAACTTAGGATGACATGTGGTTCAAAAGTGTTGGAAAACTATATTGCACCATATGATGCGACAATTATTAATTCAATCAAAAAAGAAGATGGAATCATAATTGGAAAGTGCAATATGGATGAATTCGCATGTGGATCGGATGGAACTTCTTCTTATTTTGGACCAACAAAAAATCCTAGAAATATTGATTATGTTCCCGGGGGGAGTTCATCAGGAAGTGCAGCTTCATTAGCTGCGGGATTCACAGACCTTTCAATTGGGAGTGACACTGGAGGGTCAATAAGGTGCCCTGCAAGTTTTTGTGGCGTTTATGGATTTAAACCTAGTTACGGATTAGTTTCTAGATATGGATTATCCGATATGGCTATGAGTTTGGAAGGGCCAGGACCTTTTGCAAAGGATACCTATGGGATAGCACTTTTACTAGATATTATCTCAGGTAAAGATCCTCGAGATACAGTAACAGTTGAAAGTAGCAAATCATATACTAAAACAGTTGAGAATTTTAAAGATCAAGACATTAAAAACCTTAAAATTGCATACGCTAAAGAGTTCTTTGAAGGCGTTGATGAAAAAATTAAAAATATTATACTTGACAAAATCAGTAAGCTTGAATCTGAAGGCGCAAAAATAGAAGAAGTGTCCCTTCCAAACATTAAATATGCAATCCCTATTTATTATTTAGTCGTTTTCAGTGAATTTTCTTCTGCAATGTCTAAATTTGATGGATTCAAATATGGGCATTATGTTGGAGGCCAAGATATTGTTGAAGCTGTTTCAAATACTAGAGAAACTTCAATGGGAATAGAAGTCAAGAGAAGAGTTCTACTAGGAACATTTATCACAATGGAAGAGTTTAGAGGAAGATGGTATACAAAAGCCCTCAAAGCTAGAAGTGCTATTAAAGAGGATTTTAAAAGAATTTTCAATTCTTATGATTTACTTATAGGCCCAACTATGCCAACACTCCCTTGGAAAATTGGAGAAAGGATATCGGATCCACTATCTATGTATTCTTCAGATATACTTACAGTAAGTGCAAACCTTGCCGGAATATGTGCTTCAAGTCAGCCTGTCGGTGAAGCAAAAGGCCTTCCAGTTGGACTGCAACTTCATGCCGACAGTTTATGTGAATCAAAATTGTTGAAAGGAATGAGGGCAGTAGAATTAGCTTGTGGGGGAATCTAATTGCAGCTTCACGAAGACAAATACAAAGATTTGAACCTAAAGATAGGCCTTGAGATACATGTCCAATTAAAAACAGAACAAAAGATTTTCTGTGAATGTTCTACTGATTACATCAATTCCTCCCCAAACAATAACATTTGTCCAATATGCACATCTCAACCCGGATCAAAACCAATGGGCGTAAACGAAAAAGCTCTAGAAAATCTTCTAAAAATAGGTTTATTCTTCGGTTGTAAGGCATATGAAAAACCTTTCTATGTTCAAAGAAAACATTATTTTTATCCAGATTTACCTTCAAATTACCAGAGGACATCTCAGCCTATATTGGGAGATGGTAACTTTATGGGAGTTGGTATATGGGAGATACATATTGAGGAAGATCCTGGAAGATATGAGCTTAGAGAAGGTAAAGTTGATCTCAACAGATGTGGAGTACCTCTTGCAGAAATAGTAACTGCACCAGATATTAAATCTCCAGAATATGCAAGAGAATTTTTGAGAGATCTCTTACTGTCTCTTGAATACTTAGGCGTAATAAGAGGAGAATCAGGATCTATTAGGGCTGACGTTAACATTTCTATAATGGGTGGTAATAGAATTGAAATAAAAAATGTAAACTCCGTTAAAGGAGTGTATAAAGCATTGAAATATGAGATAGTCAGACAAAAAGCCGTTTTACAAAGAGGCGGAACAATAACAATGGAAACAAGACATTTCGATGAAGGCAGCATGATTACTAAAACCCTAAGAAAAAAAGAAACAGTTGCAGATTATAGGTACATCCCTGATCCGGATTTAGTCCCAATTTATATAAGCCCAGAAAAACTTCAGGAGATAGAATCAGTATTGCCCGAATCGCCACACAATAAGAAGAAAAGATTTATGAAAGAATATTCTTTAGGCGAAGAAATAGTTGACGCTTTGATATCTGACCTTTATTTATCTGATTTCTTTGAAGAGTCTGCAAAAAAATCAAATCCCATTGAATCAGGTAAGTGGTGCGCAACAGAACTTAAACGAAGATTAAATGAGAAAAACTTGTCAGTTTCAACATCAAAGATTACTCCGAAACATATATCCGATATGATAGGATTTATTGAAAGAGGAGAACTATCTGTAAAAAATGCCAAGTGGATTATAGAAGATGCTGTAGACACTGGAGAAGATATTACCTCCCTTATGGATAAAAAGAACTTTTATCAAATAAGCTCTGAAGACACACTATTAGATATAATAGAAAAGGTCATGGGAGATAATCCAAAAGCAGTTGAAGATTATAAATCTGGAAATGAGAATGCATTACATTTCTTATTTGGTAAAGTTGTTAATGAAACAGAAGGAAGAGCAGAACCTTCAAAAACAATAAAATTACTTAAAGATAAATTATGCATGGTGAATTAAATGCTAAAAAGAACATGTTATTCAGATAATATAAAAGACGGTGAGGAGGTAGTCCTCGCTGGCTGGGTTCACGAAAGAAGAGACCTTGGGGGAATTAAATTTATTTTACTTAGAGATAGAGAAGGAATTGCTCAAATTACAGCCCCAAAAAAGAAAGTCTCGGAAGAAATTTTTAAATTGATGGATTCTCTAGGAAGAGAATGGGTTATTACAGTAAAGGGAAACGTAAAATCATCACCTCAAGCGCCAGGCGGACTTGAAGTAATCCCAACAGAAATAGAAGTAATAAGCATGGCAGAACCAAGTCTTCCACTGGACCCGTCTGAAAAAGTTGATGCAGATATTGATACAAGACTTGATAATAGGTACATGGATATAAGAAAGCCAAAAGTCACGGCTATATTTAAAATTAGAAGTGAAATACTTAGAGCTGCGAGAGACTACCTTTTGAGCCAGTCTTTTGTAGAGATTCAGACTCCAAAGATAAGTGCATCAGGAACTGAGGGCGGGACAGAACTTTTTCCACTTTCATATTTTGAAAGAGAAGCTTTTCTAGCTCAATCTCCTCAACTTTATAAGCAGACAATGATGGCAACAGGAATGGACAGAGTTTTTGAGATGGCCCACTATTTTAGAGCCGAAGAATCAAATACAAGAAGACATCTTTCCGAATCCGATGCCGTAGACATAGAAATGTCCTTTATAGAAAATGAAGACGATGTAATGCATATTCTTGAGAACTTAGTTTCTTATATATTGAAATGTGTTAATGAAAATAAAAAGAAAGAACTCTCTTTATTAGGAATCGAAATAAATGTCCCTCCAACACCTTTTAGAAGGGTAAAATATGACGAAGCAATTTCTCTTCTTCAAGAAGCGGGTTTCAATGTTCATCATGGAGAAGATTTAGGCACTGAATCCGAAAAAGCTCTAGGAAATATTATTAAAGAAAAATATGGAGATGACCTTTACTTCTTGACAAAATACCCCCTATCCACTAAGCCATTCTATACTAACTTTGATGGAGATGTAGCGAGAGCATTTGATCTGGATTACAAAGGCATTGAAATAAGCTCTGGGGGCCAAAGAATCCACAATGTGGAAGTTCTTAAAACAAGGATAAAAGAAAAAGGTCTTCCAGTATCGTCATTTGAAGCATATCTGAAGCCGTTTAGATTTGGAATGCCACCACACGGAGGATTTGGACTCGGTATAGACAGGCTCATAATGCAGATGTTAAATCTTGAGAACATAAGAGAAGGTGTTTTATTTCCCCACGACAGAAGAAGACTTGAACCATAGAATTATTATTTTCTTTATCCTAATTATTTTATTAAACGTATAACGTTTTCTAAAGTAGAGTTCATGTTGGAATAAAGTTTATAAATTGTATAGAAAAAGCATAATTTATGGGTGGAATTAAATATTATAGTACTAATAGAAACATTAATGAGGCCGGATTTGTTCCTTTTAAAGGTCTTGTAAGTTTTAAGGATGCTCTTATGATGGGGCAAGCTCCAGACGCAGGATTATTTATGCCTGAAAGGATACCTAACCTCTCAAAAGGTGAGCTTGAAGACCTAAGAGGAAAGAGGTATTTCGAATTAGCCCACACAATTTTAGAAAAATTCCTTTACTCAGATATAGATTCTGACCATCTGTTAAGTTTATGTAAACAAGCCTACAACTTTAAAATACCAATTGAAAGAGTTCATGATAGAAAATATGTTATGAGACTTGATCAAGGTCCGACAGCCTCGTTTAAAGATTTTGCAGCCAGAATGATGGCTCGGCTTATGGGAGCATTAAAAGATGAAAATAAAGAGTTAAATATACTAGTTGCAACTTCGGGGGATACAGGGAGCGCTGTAGGCGAAGCATTCAAGGGCTTAAGTGGTATTAATGTATTTATTCTATACCCTGAAAGTGAAGTATCAGGCAGACAGAAAAAACAACTTGATACAATAGGAGATAATGTAACAACTCTTGCTGTTGATGGTAAATTTGATGATTGCCAGAATCTTGTAAAAATGGCATTTCAAGACAAAGACTTGACTTGCTTAAATCTAACATCTGCTAACTCTATCAACATAGGAAGAATACTCCCTCAAATGATTTATTTTTTCTATGCATATCTTGAAAAATCAGAAGAAGGGGAAAAAGCTCTAATATCTGTACCATCAGGTAACTTTGGCAATTCTCTTGGATGCGAATTTGGAAGACGAATGGGATTACCCCTACATAAACTCATAATGGCAGTAAATGAAAATGATGAATTCCCTAGATTCTTAAGCAATGGACAGTATCAAAAACTTTCCCCTTCTAAAGCTTGCATTTCAAGCGCAATGAATGTTGGCCATCCTTCAAATTTAGCTAGGTTCTTTGAACTTTATGGAGGAACTGTTGATAAATCAGGCAAAGTTCATAAATATCCAGACATCAATAAAATGAAAGCTAATATTTATTCAACAAGCATATCTGATCAAAAAACAAGGGATACAATAAAGAATGTCTATGAGAAATATAAGATAGTTCTTGAACCACATGGTGCCGTAGGATGGGCAGGACTTGAATCATATTATTGTGACAATGGGGATTACCCTCTAAGTATTTCTTTAGAAACAGCACATCCTGCAAAGTTTCCGGAAGAGGTTAATTCGCTCTTAGGATTTGAACCTGAATTGCCAGATTCGATGAAAGACGTTGACAGAAGACAAGGCTGCCCAATAAGACTGGAAAACGACTATTTGAAATTAAAAAAATTCTTGGAATCTACATTAGAAAACAAGTAATATCCGAATAATTTTATTATTACTGTTTTTTAATCAAATATTCTATTTTTTATTACCGCAATATTTAAATGTATATAAATGTATTCAATATATATTATGGAGGATTAATATGGAAAACAAAGGGGAGAGGACTGTAACCCTTGACCCAACAACAAGGCATGAAGGTCATGCAAAACTTGTTCTTCATGTAGATGAGGAAGGAATAGTTGAAAGAGCATATTATATCTCAACAACAATGGTTAGAAGTTTCGAATCATTGACTTTGGGTAGGACATATGAATTTACGCCAAGAGCTTCAATGAGAATATGTGGTCTTTGCCCAGTATCTCACGCAGAAGCATCATGTCAAGCTATTGAGGGCGCATTTGGTCTTGAAATACCCCAAGATGCATTGATATTAAGAGAAATCCTTGGTCTAGCAAGTAAGATGCAAGACCATGCACTCCATCAATTTTTAATTTTAAATGACATAATAGATGATGAAAAAATAAAAAAAGAATCCATAGAAAGAATTCAAGAATTGAGAAGAATTGGACAAAAAATGAAAGATATTGTAGGCGGAGAAGCAATTCATCCTTCTAATTATTGCGTAGGTGGTTTCCAGACTAACATAAGTCAGAGAGCAGCTGCAAGTTTGTATCGACTAGTAAGGAAATACGAAAAAAATGCGCATTTACAAAAAGATTTGTTTATAGAGGCTATAGAAAAAAAACTTGAAAACTTACCAAATAACATTGGGATATCAAATTCAAGCATCTTGGCCACACACATGACATATGGGGACAGAAAAGAAATTAATCTCGAAGCAATAAGAGAGGTAATCCCTTCAAGATTCTACGGAAAAGAGGAAGAAGGCAGAATGACAAATACAATGATCCCTCTTTATTATGGAGAGACTGTAGAAACAGGTCCCAGAGCACGATTTATCAAGTTCAAAAGATTTTCTGGGGAGTCTGCACTTTATATCAATGTTGCAAGAGCAAGAGAAATGTTAGTAATGGTGTACAGAGCAGAGGAACTTTTGGACCAGCTAGATGTAAATGGAAAGACAAAGCCTGACCACATTAATGTTAAGGAAGGGGAAGGCATTGGTGTCTATGAAGCCCCAAGAGGTACTTTGATACACATGGCAAAAACTGATCACAATGGTATAATGAGAGATTATAGAATAATATCCCCTACAACGTGGAATATACCTACAATTGGTAAGGCAATCGAGGGCTCACCTCAAGAATATGCTGAAGTAATAATGAGGTCATATGATCCATGTCTTGACTGTGCAACTCATTGTATAATTGTCAAGGATTTGGATGGTAAAATTATCGAAAGGAGGTATACGTAATGGAATACTTAGAAAAAGAAACTCTTATTCTTGGTTGCGGTAACCCTCTTTTCGGTGACGATGGATTTGGGCCAGAATTTATTAAAAAATTGAAAGATGAAAAAATTGAGAATGTGTACAATAATCTTGCATTAATAGATTGTGGATCTGGCATATCGCCCTTTTTGAATTTAATTAATTCTTCAAGCCATAAAATAAAAAATTTATACATAGTAGACTGTGGAGATTTTAACGGAAAAATTGGAGATGTATTAATATTGGATGGGAAGAAAATAGCTTCTGAAGAATTCATAAAATCCTCTCATAGTATGAATGTACCTCATGAAATAAATAAATTTTCTTCTAATGTTAAACTGATACTAATCCAAGGAGAGGTTAATCCCAATTGTATGAAACTCGAAATGAATGAAGAAGTTAGACATGCAATGGACAAAGTAAAGATTATTATTACTGCTTTAATGGAGGGATCACAGTGAAACCAAAAGTCGGCGTATTTCAATTAGCATCATGTTCTGGATGTTTATTGTCTCACTTGGATACGGGTAAGATTACTGATTTTCTTAACGATTTTGATGTTAAATATTACCCTCTCGTAATGGACGCTCGGAAATACCCTGAGGAATTAGACCTTGCCGTATTCGAAGGGGCGGTAGGAACTATTGAAAAAGGGCACATGAAACTTGTAACTGAGATAAGGCAGCGATCAAAAAAAGTTGCTGCTTTAGGTGCATGTGCTGTTACTACAGGGATTTTAATGCATTCTGCTGGAAATCAAATGCCTATGCCAGAAACTGATGCCTTTTTGCCAATAAGTGAATTGGTAAAAGTAGATTATGCAATACCTGGGTGCCCTCCAAGCCCAGAAATTATAGAGAGATTTTTCGATGCATTCTTAAGAAATGATGAGGAATACCTTCAAGCCTTTACAAATATTGAGGAGAACTCAGAAATCAATATTAGATACATCACTCAAAGAGCCCTATGTATTTCTTGTGGGCTCTGTACTGCGGTATGCCCAACCCTTGCTCTATCAGATATAGAAGGAAAACCTGTTTTAAGAGATGAAATATGTGTAAAATGTGGCGAATGCAGATTCCAATGCCCAAGAAGTTACATGCCTTTAGACTTCATAAACGATACGGTCTTCAAAGATGAGAGCACATCAATAGACGAATATCTTGGAAGATATATGTCAATCTATACCGTTAGAGCTACAAATCAAGAAATATTAAAAACTGCACAAACCGGTGGGACAACAACGGCCTTAATGAATTACTGTCTTGACTCTAGAATAATTGATGGGATTCTAACTGGAGGTAAAGATAAAGAAAAGTACTGGCTTGCAAGATCTGTTCTTGTAACTAATTATGATGAATTGATTGAAACAACTGGAACAACATATAATCTTTGCCCTACATTAAACATTCTAAAAGAAGCGGCAACTTCAAATTATCTTAAAAATATAGCAATTGTTGGACTCCCATGTGTTCACCAAGCATTAAGAAAACTTGAAATATACCCCCTTTCTCTTAGAAGTGTAACTGACAAAATCTCTCTCAGGGTTGGATTATTCTGCACCCATAATTTTAGATATAACGCAATGATAAAAATGATGGAAGAACTAGGAGAGATAAGGGCCGAAGATACTTACAAAGTAGATATAGGGGCAGGCAATTATGTTATTTATTCAGTTTCAGGCGATATCCAAAAAATACCCATCGACATAGTAAGAGAGTACGAACAAGAAAGTTGTTCAATCTGCCCAGACTTTACTGCAGAATTATCAGATATTTCAATAGGTTCCATTGGGGCGCCTGAAGGGTGGAATACTGTTATTGTAAGGACAAAAACTGGTCAAAAGGCGTTTGAAGCTGCAGTTCAAGAAGGCTATTTGGAAATAGGCAAAGAAGATAAGATTCCGGTTGATACAGAAATTGTAAAGAAACTTTCAAAAATCAAAAAGAACAGAAGTAAAAAGAAAATAGAAAACAGAAAGAAGTACAACCTAAAAGTTCCATTCTAAGAAGAATATAACTTTAGTTTTTTATTTTTATTATTGTTTAACAATATTTAATTTCTAGTTTTTACATTGTCTACTATTATTAGCGAAAACTTTATATATTAGTATAGCAATAATAATTAATAATACT
Organism: Candidatus Methanofastidiosum methylothiophilum; assembly: GCA_001587575.1. GTDB lineage: Archaea > Methanobacteriota_B > Thermococci > Methanofastidiosales > Methanofastidiosaceae > Methanofastidiosum. The sequence goes on along the minus strand of LNJC01000016.1, from coordinate 21,739 downwards.
GATAGTTAAAGTTATCATTAGCTGAATAATTGAGGGCATTATGATATGAACATGGCTAAAATAAAATTTTTAAATATTCAAAAATCAAAAATCATTCCCTTATTTTTTATAATGTTAATTATGTTGTCTGTTATTTCAGCTAATCAAATTTCTTTGAAATTCACCAATAAGCCAAAAGGCGACATGATAATGTCAATGAGATTAATTGATCATTCTCAAGATTCAGTTGGGAAACTTCTCGTTACAACTGGATTTAAGAGAGGAGAACCTTATGAGAATGGTTATATCTATCTTTTTAATTATAATGGAGAGATTATCTGGAACAAGGAGATAGGAAATGTTGATAGTACCATGCCGTCCATAAGGGATTCTCTTTTGAGTCCACCACCTGTAAATTCTTCAAAATTTTATCCTAAAGATGCATATGGTATTGATTTTAATGGTAACGGGCAAAAAGACATATTATTATTGACAGAATCTCATTTTTACATTCTCAATGAACAAGGAATGGCTAAAAAATACTTCAAATCCGTTCCAGTAAGTGAAATAAAATGGGGCGATATTTTCGGCGATGGTAAGGAAGTGGCTCTTATAGCCGGAGTCAATGCTAGCATGATTAGTTATAATGGATATGATTATGAGTTCACTACCATTGCAAAACCTCTAAAACCACTAAATAGCATTACTTCTGCAAATCTTGATTCGGATATAGAAAGAGAGATTATCACAGGAGGATCAAATGTTACCGGCGAAGGAAACATTTCAGTTCATGACTATAACGCTTCAACAAGCACATGGAGCATGACCCATACATATAGCACTGGTGCAGGCATGGACATAAAGAAGGTAATTGCTATTAATCTTGATAATGGAAGTGAATATCAAGTCGGCGATGAAAAGATTGAAATCCTTGCTTTGTCCGAAAAATATGTTTATTGTTTCCATACAAAAGAGCCCAATATCCTTAATCTTTTATGGTCATATCCAATAAAGCAAGGCTCAGATCTAATAGTGGCAAACATCATGGGAGACGGAAATCTTGAAATAATCGCAGCTGGAGAGAAAGTATACGTTCTTGATAAAACTGGAACAAGATTGTGGGAGAGTAATTTAGGTAAAGCCATATCGAATGTACATTCTTCTGATCTTAATGAAGATGGATACGGTGAGATTGTCGCAGGTTCTTCTGTCACATATAGATCAAATAAAGCCTATGGCGAGATTTTCCTTTTAGATGGTTCCGGCCAACTTTTATGGAAATCAACTGAAAATCATATGACCGAGTATGTAGTGATTAAAGATATGGATCACAATGGAACGCTTGATTTAGTTTTAGCTAACTATTCTAATGTAATCTCTGGCTATGAAAACATGATGGCTGCAAATAAAGCAGATATGTACTTCAGTCAAGCAATGAATGCCTATAATAAAGAAAATTACAGAGATGCCCTTGTATACTTTAAAATAGCTAGAGAAGAATACAGAAAAGAGAAAAATACTAACAAAATTTTAGAAATTGACGATTACATCCAAAAATGCGAATTATTTCTAAATACTAGCTCTTCTTATGATATGGGGCTATATTTCTTCAATATGGGGGAATACCAAAAGTCAATCTTATACTTTGAAGAATCAAAGAAAGCATCCTTAAATAAGAAAGATTTTGATGCTGCACTAAAATCAGAAGAGATGATTGATAAAGCAACTAAGTATGTAGAAGCTCAGAATTATATAAACGAAGCTAATAACTATATGTCAGAACAAAATTACGATAAAGCGTATTCTGTTTATAATAATGCCCTTTCGATATACCAAAAATTAGGAGATAATCAAAAAATTACTTCAATTCAAAATAATATGTTAAAGATTGATAATTATAAGAAAGCACTTGACTATTTCGAAATGGGTAAGAAATACTTTTCTTCAAGCGAGTACCAAAATGCAAGATCATATTTCCAAAAAGCTAGCGCAGAATTCAATAATCTAGGAGATGTAGGAAAAGTAGCAGCTTGTGAGGATTATATATCTAAATGTAATCAACTTATTGAATCTTCTAAGGGAATGAGTTCAGTTAATAATGTACTCTTATATGGCGGTATCCTTATAGGGTTCTTATTATTAATAGTATTATTGTTATTTTTCTTATTACTTAAATAACCAAAACATTTTTTAATCGTTATTTTATTGTTTAACTATGCCCAAATTATCCCTAGGAGAAGTTTTCTCTGTTTCGCGCCAAAGTATTCATTTCCAAATCTTACTTCCGTTCTTACTCCCAACAATATTCTATATCTTAGCAACTTCTTACCTCTTCCAGTATTTGGGAGAAGGGTTACTTTTATTTCAAACAGGCGGAGACGTATTGGCTTTTGTCTATAGATGGGCAGTCTTTATATTAATTGCATTATTGATTTATGTAATTCTAATGATTTTTGCTTTTAATCTATCTTCGATTTTATTAAGAGATTTTGCAACAATTGGTAAAAAGAACTATATGCCTTCTATAAAAGAGGCATATTCAAAGATATTTAAAGTCCTTTTTGTGAATATAATGGCATTTGTTATATTTATTACTGGGATTTTGTTTTACGCCATCCATCCTTTACTTATATTAATGGGATTTTTCTTGGCACCTTTCTTAGCCTTTGTATCCCCTTCAATAATAATAGACAACTTGCCCCCATTTAAAGCAATAAAAAATAGCTTGATACTATCTTTGCATTATACAATACCTTCATTTATTTTGTTCATATTTTCATTTATTGTATTGGTTGCTGTTCCTGCATCTATTTCAATTTTATTATACTATTTTTCGGTAGATTTATTAGGAACTTATATTATATATGGAATACCAATAATACTAATGTTATTTGCAACTTACATCTCAATCTTGCTAACAGTTGCATATCTTAATTATAGGGGTTATTAAATGCTCTACAAAGAGCTTGTTGATGTATATGAAAAATTAACTTCTACTTCCTCTAAACTTGAGAAGAGAGATATTCTATCTGATTTTTTTTTAGTAGTCCCTGAAGATGTTCTGCCTTTTGTTACTGGTTTACTAGCAGGATACGTTTTTCCAAAGTGGACAGAAAAGGAGCTTGGGATAGGCCCAAAACTTTTGTTACGAGTCATATCAAAGATTACAGGCATCCCTGAAGAAAAAGTTGAAGAATATGTATACGATTCAGGAGATTTTGGAGAGGGGATAGAGAAAGCAATTGAGCTAAAAAAACAACAGACTTTCTTCGATCTAAAAATAGAAATTAAATACCTCATGGATCTTTTTGAAAAAGTTTCGGCCTATGGAGGTAAAGGGTCCCAAGATAAAAAAATTAAATATCTTTCTGAACTTTTTTCAGCAGCATCACCAGTTGAAGCCCGATATCTCGCTAGAACAATCCTTGAACAAATGAGAACTGGTGCAGCTGAAGGCATAATACTAGATGCAATATCAAAGTTTTCTGGAATACCTAGAAAAGATGTTGAAAAAGCATATTTGTTGACAAATGATTTAGGACTAATAGCTCTTTATTCAAAGAAAGGACAAGACAAATTATCAAAACTAACTGTTACTGTTGGCAGACCGTTGAAACCTATGCTTGCCCAAATAGCAAGCTCAATAGATTCTGCTTTAAAAGATATTGAGGAGCCAGAAATGGAAGTTAAATATGACGGTGCAAGAATCCAGGTGCATAAATCAGGGGATGCGATAAAAATATTCTCAAGGAGATTAGAGAATATAACTGAAGCCTTACCTGAAATTCTATCTGAGCTCAAAATTACTTTAATGCCTGTGAACATTATATGTGAGGGCGAAGTAGTCGCATATAAAGATGGGAAAATAGCACCATTCCAGTATGTTCTAAGGAGACTTAGAAGAAAATACCAGATCTCAGAAGTATCTGAAAAAATTCCATTAAAATTATTTCTTTTTGACTGCCTTTTAATTGAAAATAAATCTTTAATAGATCTAACTCTTAAAGAAAGAAGAGAACTATTAATCTCTTCTATAAAACAATCTGAAATTATAAAAATCGCTGATAATAAAATATCTAGAGAACCTTCAGAAATAAAAGATTTTTACAACAAGGCCGTTAATGATGGGCATGAAGGTATCATGATTAAGGATTATCTATCTCAGTATCAACCAGGTGCAAGAGGGAAGAAATGGCTTAAGATTAAACGTACTTTAGAAACATTAGACTTAGTAATTATAGGTGCAGAATGGGGAGAAGGAAGAAGAAAAAAATGGCTTTCATCTCTACTTCTAGGTATTAGAGACGACGACGGTAACTTCTTACCAATAGGAAAAGTCGCCACCGGACTTTCTGATGAACTTTTTACAGAAATTACAGAACAACTCACTCCACTAATTTTAGAAGAAAAAGGAAAAACAGTTACTTTAGTCCCAAAGATAGTAGTTGAAGTTCTTTATGATGAAATACAGCATTCACCAAAATATGAAAGTGGATTCGCACTTAGATTTCCTAGAGTATTACAGATAAGAGAGGATAAAGGCCCCTATGATTCTGATACTATTTCAAGAGCATACGAGATTTATGAATCCCAAGAGAAAACTTTTTAAATAAATTGTAAACTTAAAAAATAATTAAGTTTACAATTGGTGAGTTCATGATAAAATCAAAAGAACTTTCTTTTGTCGCATTATTTGCCGCACTTACTGCAGTTGGAGGATTCATATCGATTCCCTTTTATCCAGTACCTTTAACGCTTCAAGTATTCTTTGTGTTACTTTCCGGTGCATTATTAGGAAAAAAATTAGGCGCTTTAAGTCAGATCGTATATCTTGGATTAGGCGCTATAGGAGCTCCAGTTTTTCACAACTTCACGGGAGGAATTGGGATCTTGTTAGGTCCAACGGGCGGGTTCCTTTTTGGATTTATACCGGGTGCATACGTGGCTGGTTTATTCTATGAGAAGTTCCACAATAATAAACTTCATTTTTCTGGACTTTTACTCTCTATAGTTCCAATATACACATTAGGTATCCTATGGCTTTCATTCATTACAGGCATGCCACTAGAAAAAGCTGTTTTAGTTGGGGGAATCCCTTTCATACCTGGAGACTTTGTTAAATCAATTATAGTATTTTTAGTTGAAAAAAAAGTGAAAAACTATCTCAAATTTAATATTTGATTTTTATTTTTTCAGTTTATACCTCTAATTTTGGAGGAAAGGCCACATTACACAACTTTTATAAATACATTTATAAATTACTCCTTATAAATTATATTATAATCTTGGAGGTATTCTTTGTCCGAATCTAAATTAGGTAAGTATAAGATGACTGTTCAAAACGTTGTTACTTCTGCTAACTTATTTAATAGAGTTGACCTAGTTAAAGCTGCAAGTTCCTTAGATAATATTGAATATGAACCAGAGCAGTTTCCTGGGATGGTAATTAGACTTGATGAACCAAAAACAGCTACCTTAGTTTTTGGAAGCGGCAAACTTGTTTGCACTGGTGCAAAATCTCCAGAAGAATCTAGAAGAGCTATATTTAAGATAATTGAGATCTTGAAAGATTACGGAACTCCAATGGAAAAGGAGCCAGATATTGTCGTACAGAATATTGTTGCATCCGGAGACTTGGAAATGAAACTTAATCTTGACGATATTATTTTAACACTTCCAAACTGCGAGTATGAACCTGAACAGTTTCCGGGCCTAATATATAGATTAAAAGAGCCAAAGGTGGTACTCCTCCTATTCGGAAGTGGAAAAGTAGTATGCACAGGTGCAAAATCTGAAGAAGACGTAATCAAAGCAATTGAGCGAGTTAAAAAATCTTTGATCGAAGAAGGATTGGCTTAAATTTTCTGCCGCTCTTATTTTATTTTAAATACATTATTTATAAAAAATATTTATTTTTGGCATAAAAAATCCAAGTAAACATCAAAAAATATATAAAGGATTTTTTATTAACTAGAAGTAAGTTTTCAAACAGTGATTTAATGGAAAAAGCAGAGATTCTCTTGGAAATAAAAAAGGCTGAAGATACTGCAAAGAAAATCATAGCTGAGGCTGAAGAAAATCACAAGAAACGCTTAGTTGAATTAGATATAGAGCTTGAAAAACTCTTAGAGAAAAGAAAAAGAGAACTTGATTTAGATATGGATAAACAACTAAGAACGGAATCAGATAGAATTCTAATGGAAAAACAAAGAGCAATTTCTGAAGGTGTAAGAGAAATTGAAAAAATTAGAGATCAAGCATTAGAAAAAAAAGATGATGCCATAAATTTTATTCTTGATAAATTCATGAGGTACGTTGATGAGCTCCAACGAAAGAATGACTAAAATAACTTTAGTTGGAACTAAAGACATAATGAAGGGAACTATTGAAATCCTTCACTCATTAAAGATAATCCATATTATAGATTTTAAAGAACAGGATGAAACATTTGAAATAGGAAAATCTTTAGGAGAAGTTTCAATTTTTTCTGAACTCTTACTTTCTATTAGATCAATTTTGAGTAAGTTTGATATAAGGCCGGATAAAGTTAAAACAATATATATTAAACGTGAAGTTTCAAGAGAGCTTGAAAAAGAAGTTTATGAAACTGAAAATACTATTAAAATGTATTCTGAGAAAATAGAAAAAATATCGTCCATTCTAAAAGAAATTGACAGGATTAAGTCAATTGGAGAGATAACAGAAATCGGGATAGAAAAAAAATTAATATCTTCAATTGATACTTTACTATCCTCAAAATCCCGTCTTGAAAAACAGAGGGACAAACTTAGAGAAGAAATGGATTCTATAATTAAAGAAAAATCAGCCTATCTTTTACAATATGAAGATTTTTTATCAAGTGAAATTGAAAAAATGGAAGCTCCTTTAAGATTTACAACTACTAAGAATACTTTTATCGTTGAAGGCTGGATACCAGAAAATAAATTTCAAGAACTTAAAAATATTTTAAAGAAAAAATTTGGAGATAGGGTAAATCTAGATAAAATAAAGTACAGTGATGAGGAGCCAGTGCCTGTTGAATTTAAACACCCAACACCAGTTAAACCATTCGAATTATTGCTTGAACTATTTGAATATCCTAAGACTAGAGAGATTGACCCAACCTTTGCAATTTTTATAACATTTCCACTTTTTTATGGAATAATGCTTGGGGATATTGGTTATGGATTAGTAATATTTTTTGCTTCTTTATTCATGAAGACAAAATTTAAAACCGAAGGATGGAAAATGATTCTCGGTATTTTGGAATACTCAAGCCTTTATACAATAGCATTTGGCTTTATTGATGGTGAGTTCTTCGGATTTGATATATTTGCTCTACTAGGGATTGAAGAAATATTTGGATTTAAAATGCCAATTCTAAATAGAATTGTAGATTTCATGCCTATAATGGTTCTATCTATTTCAATCGGTGTTTTACATGTTCTTTTGGGCCTTACATTTGGATTTATCAATGTTTATAGGTCACATAATTTGAAAGAAGCTATATTGAAGAAAGGGGCTTGGATAATTCTGATTTTTTCAATAATATTTATTGCAAGTAGCGTTTATATCTCAAACATCTTCCTCTATTTTGGTAGTGGTCTTCTTTTGATATCATTAATATTATTAGTAGTTGGAGAAGGATTTATTGGATTAATAGAAATATTTGGTATAATGAGTAATATACTATCTTACGTAAGATTAATGGCCATAGGGCTCTCCTCTGTTGGAATCGCAATTGTAATTAATAGCATAGTAACGGATATTGTTTTTCCAAAGGGAGGAATTTTCGTACTCTTAGGTTATAGTATATTAATATTAGGGCACATTGGCAATATATTGTTAGGTATCTTAGCAAGTTTCTTACATGCATTAAGGTTACATTATGTTGAGTTTTTTACAAAATTCTATGAAGGAGGAGGCATTAAATATAAACCATTTGGTATCTAATAGTAGAGAGGTGATATGATGGCAGAATTAGGGGTAATAGTTGTAGTATTGAGCTCTGTAGCTTCAGTCATATTGACAGGATTAGCTGCAGCATGGGCAGAGAAACACATAGGGTCTGCTGCAATTGGGGCAATGACCGAAAAAGAAGAACTTTTTAGTAAGGGATTGGTCCTTACTGTAATTCCCGAAACAATAGTTATCTTCGGACTTACAGTATCATTAGTTCTTCTTTTCGTCGTCCTGCCTCAACTCCTTTAGAGGAGTGATTAAATGGGGAAAAGTACAGTAGCAGACAAAGTAATTGAGGACGCTAAAAAAATAGCAAAAGACTATGAGGATCAACTAGTTGAAAAAAAGAAAAGTAAATTAAAAGATATTGATATTACTATAGATAAACTAAAGATAAAAAAACAAGAATCACTTAAAGAAAAAATCTCTTTGTTAGCTCGGACGGAAACATCTAGAACAAATCTTGAAATTAAAAGAAAAAGACTAAAGATGGAACAAGATGTACTCGAGGAAATATTTACTACGGCAAAAACTAAATTAACTCAAATCGATCCGGAAAAAAACGAGAGGATTCTTAAAAAATTGGTATTCGTGGCAGAACTTGAAAATATTTTTTCTAATGAAAAAGATGAAAAATATGTCAAAAAATTAGTTGGAGCAAGATATAAAGGAAATATTAATACTCTTGGCGGAATTTCAACTGGAGATTCATCAGGAAAAATAAAAGAAGACTTTACTTTTGAAGCCATCCTCGACTATGTTTTTGAAAATAATCTAAAAGAAGTAAGAGATATCTTATTTGGTGAGGCAGAATATGGATTTAAATGTAGTCTCCTCTGAATATTGGCTTGGAGAAACAAATTATAGCTATCTTAACACTCGAGTAAGGGCTATGGAAAGTAATTTGTTTAGAAGCGATGTATATATGAAACTTTTAAACATGGAAGTTTCTCAAATAGCTAGATTTTTGGGGGAAGGGAACTACAAAGAGGAAATCGAATCTTTATCAAGAGAGTATAGAGGCGTAGAACTAATTGAGCATTCAATAAATAAAAATCTAGGAAAGACGTATAATAAGTTAATTAAAATGAGTGGAAAAAAGGCTTCTAAATATGCTTTTGCAATATTGACTAGGTGGGATATACATAATATCATTTCTGTGTTGAGAGGAAAATACTCTAAAGCAACTGCCGAGGAGATTGAAAGGACCCTTATCCCGATAGGGGAACTACCTTTTAGTCTAATTCAATCTCTTGTAAAAATATATGGCTATGAAGATGTTATCAAAAGATTAAAAAAAATAGAGCAATTTGACTTCTTAGATGAAACAAAGGGTATAGCAGATATTGAGTCAGAACTTTTCAAAATGTACTACAAAAAAATCCTTGAAACTTTTAAGAAAGAAAATAAATCTCTTTTTATCCAGTTTTTAAGAACTGAAATAGATATTATTAATATAAAAAATATCATGAGAATGAGAAGATACGGCTTTGCTATCGAAGAAGAAGAAAAAAATATGGTAGAAGGAGGATTATTTTTAAACATTGAAAATTTAAGTTCTCTTTTACGAGAGCCAGAAAAGGAGTTTTTAAAGAGAATCAAAAAAACACCTTATGGATCAATTATAGAAAAGCATTGGCAAGAAAAAACTTTGTTTTATCTAGAAGAATCTTTAGAGAAATATTTAATGGAATGCGCCAAAGAACAGTTTATAGGAGATCCTTTCACAATAATGCCTGTTCTTCACTATATTATCTCCAAAAAAATTGAAGTTGAAAATATTAGAAAGATATCTAGAGGAAAAGCATCCAATCTAGAAATAAAAATAATTGAAGATAGTTTGGTGATTTGATGGAATTTGGAGTAATTGGGGATGAACAGTTTGTTATGGGATTTAAATTATTAGGGATAAAGAAAAGTAAACAAATAGCGAATAATCAGGAATTTGAAGATTATCTTATTGATATGTTTAAAGATAAAGACGTAGGAATTATTATTATTCAGCCTGAATATTACAAAAATCTTTCAAGTAAAACAAAATTGAAAGTCGACACATCTTTGAAACCTACTGTAATTGTACTCGGTGAAAAACTGAGTGATATCTTGAGAGACAAAATAAAACATGTTATTGGAGTTGACTTGTGGGGTAATTAATTTGGAAAACAAAGGTACAATTTATAGAATCTCTGGGCCCGTAGTTACGGCAACTAATATAGATGCTAAGATGAATGAGCTAGTCCGAGTTGGAAAAGAAGGACTTTTTGGGGAAGTAATTGAAATTGATTATGATAAAACTATTATCCAAGTTTATGAGGATACCTCACTCTTAAAACCCGGTGACGAAGTCACAACTACTGGCATGCCACTATCCGTAGATCTAGGTCCGGGATTACTAGGGTCAATATATGATGGAGTCCAAAGACCACTGCCAAAGCTTTCTGTTTTAATGGGCGAATTCATAAAAAGAGGCGCCGAGGCACCTGGAATTGATAGAGAAAAGAAGTGGAAATTTTTCCCATTAAAGAAAAAAGGCGATATAGTAAATTATGGAGAAGCAATTGGATATGTGGATGAGAATGAACATACAAAGCACTTCATAATGTCACCACCAAATATAACTGGAACTATTATAGAGATCTTAGAAGAAGGAGATTATACTGTTGAGGAAGTTTTGTGTAAACTAGATAACGGTGCAGTAATTAAAATGTACCAAAGATGGCCTGTAAAAGTTCCTAGACCTTTCAAGGATAAAATGATGCCTAACGTTCCTTTAGTTACAGGTAAGAGAATTATTGATGTTTTATTTCCTTTGGCCAAAGGAGGAACTGCTGCAATTCCTGGACCATTTGGGAGCGGAAAAACAGTAACACAACAACAACTAGCAAAGTGGAGCGATACTAAAGTAGTTGTTTACATTGGATGTGGTGAAAGAGGAAATGAAATGATTGATGTTCTGACTGAATTCCCTAAACTAGTAGATCCAGTTACTGGCGGACCATTAATGAATAGAACTGTGCTAATAGCAAATACTTCAAATATGCCGGTGGCAGCAAGAGAAGCTTCGATTTATACTGGAATCACAATAGCAGAGTATTATAGGGATATGGGATATGACGTTGCACTGATGGCTGATTCTACTTCAAGGTGGGCAGAAGCGATGAGAGAGATTTCCTCTAGATTGGAAGAGATGCCGGGCGAAGAGGGATACCCGGCGTATCTTTCTTCAAGATTATCAAGTTTTTATGAGAGGGCAGGAATCGTTGTTACATTAGGGGGTAAAATAGGATCAGTAACAGTTATTGGGGCTGTTTCACCACCAGGAGGAGATTTCTCAGAGCCCGTAGTTCAAAATACTCTTAGGATAACTAAAACATTTTGGGCACTAGACTCAAATCTTTCACAAAAGAGACATTTCCCTTCAATTAATTGGCTTGAATCTTATTCCCTTTACTATGATTCACTAAAAGAATGGTTTGAAAGTAAAATATCTGTTGACTGGGATAGAACGAGGGCAGAAGCAATGGAAATACTACAGAAAGAAGCAGAATTGCAGGAAATAGTACAGCTTGTAGGGGCAGATGCACTCCCACCAGATCAACAATTCTTGTTAGAAATATCTAGGATGATAAGAGAAATTTTCTTACAACAAGATTCTTATCATGAAGTTGATGAGTTTCACTCTTTAAAAAGACAATTTTCACTACTAAATGCAATTATCAGATTTTCACGTCTAGGAAACAACGCTATAGAAAACGGTGTTGAAATTGATAAAATCATAAAACTTGAATCAAAGGCTGAGATTTCTAAGGTTAGGTATCGAAAAGATTTTGAGAGTAAAATTGGGTCAATAAATGAAACAATGTCCAAAGAATTCAAAGCGCTTTTGGGAGAGGAGTGATTTCATGAAAGAATACAAAACTATTACTTCTGTAACAGGCCCACTAATATTCTTAGAAAATACTGAGAATATAGGCTATGGAGAATATGTCAAGATTAATCTTTCAGACGGAAGTGTCAAAAGAGGACAAGTTTTGGATACATCAGGAAGTAGAGTTGTTGTTCAAGTATTCGAAGGAACAAGAAATATTGACAAAAATGCTTATGTGAAATTCTCGGGGGATGTATTAAAAATCCCCGTAGCATATGATATGCTCGGCAGAGTATTTTCTGGTTCGGGGGATCCACTAGATGGAGGCCCAAAAGTAATACCTGAAGCTAGATTGGATATAAATGGGCTTCCAATAAATCCTTACAAAAGAGCACCTCCTCATGAATTCATCCAGACTGGCGTTTCTGCTATTGACGGAATGAATTCTCTGATAAGGGGACAAAAACTTCCTATATTTTCTGGTTCTGGATTGCCCCACAATCAACTAGCCTTGCAGATAGCAAGGCAAGCAACTGTCTTGGATTGTACTGAAAGTTTTGCAGTTATATTTGTCGCAATGGGAATTACTGAAGAAGAAGCAAAATATTTTATCAGCGACTTCGAAAAAACAGGTGCATTGGAAAGAGGAATAGTTTTTTTAAATCTTGCCTCAGACCCATCAATTGAAAGATTAATTGTACCAAGAATAGCCTTAACAACTGCTGAATTTTTTGCATTTAACTATGATATGCACATGCTAGTGATTATGACAGATATGACAAATTACTGTGAAGCCTTAAGGGAAATCGGCTCTGCAAGAGAAGAAGTTCCTGGGAGAAGGGGGTATCCAGGATATATGTATACCGACCTCGCTTCAATTTACGAAAGAGCAGGAAGAATAGAAGGTAAAAATGGCTCAGTTACACAAGTTCCAATTCTAACAATGCCAGGAGATGATATTACGCACCCCATCCCTGATTTATCAGGATATATAACAGAAGGTCAAATTATTGTATCCAGGGATCTTGAAAGAAAGGGGGTATACCCTCCAATTGATGTTTTGCCCTCTCTTTCAAGGTTGATGAGCAAAGGTATTGGGAAGGATAGAACAAGAGAAGATCATAAATCTGTTTCAGATCAACTTTATGCTGCGTATGCCGAAGGTAAAGATTTAAGAGGAATTGTTTCAATAGTTGGGAAGGAATCACTTTCAAAATCTGACAAACTATTCTTAGATTTTGCAGATAATTTCGAAAGAAATTTTGTTGCTCAAAAATCAAATGAGAATAGAGGAATCCAAACTACCTTAGACATTGGGTGGGAGATTTTATCCAAACTTCCTGAAGATAAATTACTAAGAGTCAGCGATGAATTAATTGAAAAATACATGAGGAGATTTATGAATGCCCCAAATAAAACCGACTAGGTCTGAACTAATAAAACTTCAAAGAAAGATCAAACTTTCTAAAACTGGTTACAATATTCTAAAAAAGAAAAGAGACGGCTTAGTAATGAATCTTTTTGGTATGGTAAAGGATGCAAAAGAAGCACAAGAAACTCTAGAGGAAAGCTATGAAGTTGCGAATAGATATCTTGGGATGACTATAGCCTTTGAAGGAGAGATTAATGTTGCTTCCTGTGCATTGATAAAGAAAGGCACACCACAGTTTCAGTTAGAAAGCAAAAATATTATGGGCGTTCAAGTTCCTAAAATATCTGAGCTATCCTTTAAAAAAGGAATAAATGATAGGGGGTATAGTATTCTTTCAACATCTTCAAAGATAGATGAGACTGTAGAAGAATATGAAAAAGTCCTTGAATATGTTGCAAAAGCAGTAGAGGCAGAGTCAACTCTTAAAAAAGTTCTAAATGAAATTGAAGTAACAAAGAGACGGGTTAATGCTTTGGAATCAAAGATCATCCCAAAATTAGAATCTCAGAAGAAATTTATTGATTTTAGATTAGAAGAATTAGAAAGAGAAAATAAATTTAGACTTAAAATGATTAAAGACAAAAAATCAAAGAAGTCTTCTTAATCAGATAAAGTTTTAAAAAAGAATATAATTAACATATTTATGGATAGAATCACCCTAACTAAATTAATAATTACTATTTCTATATTGCTTCTTGGGATTTATCTTGTCTATCCTATAATCCCGGGGATATTGGGAGGGCTAATCTTCTCTTATGCATTCTCGCCTGTTTATAATTTTATTTATAATAAAATAAAAATGAGGAGTCTATCTGCTGCACTTACTACTTTGTTCATATCTGCGCCTTTTCTTATAACTTTGTTATATGGATTCTATAAGGCAATTGAGCAACTAGCTTTTGTTACGCAAACACTAACAAAAGAAACCCCAACAACCATATTTGATTTCTTAGGATTAGATGTTGAAGCAAGTCCTTTTTACGGCATAATAACTGATACATTTCCACAACTTATAAACATCTCAGATTTTTTTTCAAGCACAATGGGTCAATTACCTCTAACGTTGATGAATATTGTTGTCTTATTCCTTTCTTTATTCTATTTCCTAAGTGAAAAAGATAGGGTTGAAACTTATTTTGAAAAAATAATCCCAGATCATTATAAGAAAGATATGATAGAAATACTTGGACCAACTAAAATTGTGATCAATGGCTTAATTTATGCAAATGTCATGAGTGCAATGATTATTGCACTTCTAGCCACAACTGGATTTTTAGTAATTGGGGTGCCATACTCTTTTCTTTTAGGTTTATTAACGGGGCTAGCGGCACTCTTACCTGTTGTCGGCCCCTGGACAATATTTCTTCCTGTTGGATTCTACTACCTCTTGACTGGTGAAATAGTGCAGGGATTTGCAATCTTGACGTATGGGGTAATTGTTCTTTTTATACTTTATAATTTTTATATTTTCCCAAAACTTGGAGGTAATAAAGCACAGTTACATCCATTTATTGTCTTAGTGGGATTCTTAGGTGGGGCTTACATGTTTGGCGCTTTGGGGATTCTTTATGGCCCGATAATTTTGGGACTATTAAAAGGACTTACAGAAGGAATTTTTAAAGAATCAACAATTAAAAGAAAGTTTTTTAAATTATAATAATGCTTTCTTTATGTTGATTTATATGGATGATTCAATATTTTCAGAAACTGCAAAGAGAGTAAAAGCATCACAAATTAGAGAAATTCTTAAACTTACTCAAAAACCTGGCATAATCTCCCTTGCAGGCGGCCTTCCAAATCCTCAAACATTTCCGTTGGAAGAAATAAAAAAGATAGTAAATGATGTTTTAAGTTCAAACAACAATGGTCTACA
The DNA here is from genome assembly GCA_001587575.1 of Candidatus Methanofastidiosum methylothiophilum. Lineage (GTDB taxonomy): Archaea > Methanobacteriota_B > Thermococci > Methanofastidiosales > Methanofastidiosaceae > Methanofastidiosum. The sequence continues at coordinate 6,625 of LNJC01000016.1, read as the reverse complement.
GTATGGACTTACAGAGGGAGATCCTGAACTGAGACAATACATAGCAGGAATGATGTGTAACTATGGGATTACCTGTTCCCCAGATGATATCTTAATAACCCACGGGTCACAACAGGGATTGGACTTAGTATCAAAAATATTAATTAATCCCGGAGACATAGTAATAGTTGAAGCTCCCAGTTATCTTGGAGCCTTAAGTGCATTTAGATCTTATTTGTGTAATTTTGTTGATGTACCATCTGATAATGAAGGAATAAGAACAGACTTGCTAGTTGAAACAATAGAAACATTAAAGGAAGATGGAAAGAAACCAAAAATGTTATACTTAGTTCCAAACTTCCAAAATCCTACAGGCATCACGACAAGTGAAAAGAGAAGAAAAGAAATTATTAAAATTGCTAATGAGTATGATATTGTTGTAATTGAGGATAACCCCTATGGGGAACTTAGATACGAAGGAGAACATCTGAGAGCAATAAAGTCATATGATACAGAAGGCAGAGTGATATATTTAGGCACTTTCTCTAAGATACTTGCCCCAGGATTTAGAATAGCGTGGGCAGTTGGCAATGGAGAATTGATGAAGAAAATGGTAATTGCAAAACAAGCCGTTGATTTACATACAAACGCATTTGGCCAAAGAATAGCCGCCGTATACTGTCAAAACTACTTGGACAATCATCTTGTAAAAATATTGAACTTCTACAAAAACAAAAGAAATGTAATGTTATCTTCATTGGATGAATACATGCCTAAAGAATGTAAATGGACAAGGCCAGAAGGAGGAATGTTCAACTGGGTAGAGTTACCTGAACACGTGGATACAAAAGAAATGTTCACTGACGCAATTAATTCTAATGTTGCTTATGTCATTGGAAGCGCTTTTTATATAGAAGAAAACCTAGGAAGAAACACAATGAGGCTGAACTTCTCATTCCCAAAAGATGAAGAGATAAATCTAGGAATTAAAAGGCTTTCCGAAGTTATCAGGAGATGGCTTTAATGAAAACTCTCGTCGCTCTGATATCGACTGGGAAAGGAACATGGGGGCATGTAGGTAGGTTAGTTTCTGAAGAATGGGATAAGATAATCATTGTAACAAATGATTTTGGGCGTGAAAAATTCAATCCAACTAAAGATGTAGATTGGATAGTTGTAAATCCTTCCATGCCAATTGAGAATATAAAAAATGCAATAAGAGATAGACTCCCAAAAGATATTGGCGACGAAATTTATGTTAATTTAATTTCTGGCTCTGGAAAAGAACACATGGCCTTACTTTCACTTCTAAAAGATATGGGCAAGGACTATAGATTTATATCTCTGACCATGGACGGAATAGGATATTTCTAAGGGTGAATTGATGAAAATTAGTATTCCATATAAGAAAGATAATGTTTTGGTAGAGATACCTGATAAAAATCTTCTTGGAATAGTTGAGCCAAAAGAGGTCAAGGGCTCAACAAAGGAAAATGTACTGAAAAAAGCTATTGAAAATCCGACAAATCATATAACTCTAAAAGATTTTTTAAATAAATACAGAAGCATATTATTCCTTATCAACGATGGCCAAAGACCCACGCCAACTAAGAAGATATTAGATACGATATACCCTGTAATGAAACCCTACATGGATAAAATAGAATTCATGATAGCTACCGGATCACATAGAGTTCCGACAGAAGAAGAGTTCAACAATATTTTTGGACCTTATTATCCAGAATTTAAGAGCAAAATTACAGTTCACGATTCAAGAAAAGACGAGCTTCTAGCATATGTGGGTAAGACTGAAAGAGGAACTGAACTTTATATTAACAAGAAAGTACTTGAAAACGAAGCTATAGTTACAATAGGATCTTCTGAGCCTCACTATTTCGCAGGTTATACTGGTACAAGAAAATCATTCTTACCGGGCGTATCATCAATAAAAACAATTACTGCAAATCATAAACATGCACTTTCACCTAATTCTAAGACCCTATCTCTAAAGGGAAATCCTGTTCATGACGATATGGAAGACGCTGTAAGAGTGATAATGAAAATTAAACCCAATGTTTTTGCAATAAATGTAGTTGCAGATGGGGAAGGAAATATATTTGATGCACAAGCAGGAGATATTATAGAAATTCTTTATAAGTCTGCCAAAGCAGTTGATAAATTATTTTGCGTACCTGTTCCAGGAAAAGCAGATATAATTGTATCCGTAGCACCATACCCAATGGACGTTAGCTTATATCAATCGCAAAAAGCATTAGAAAATACAAAACTTGCTTTGAAAGAAGGTGGGATCATAATTTTAGTTTCAAGTTGTAGAGATGGAATTGGTGACAAGACCTTCTATGATTTACTCAAAAACAACGATACTCCTGACGAAGTAATAAAAGCTACAGAAAAGAACTATGTATTAGGGTATCATAAGGCAGCCAAAATTGCAGAACTTGTAACTTGCGGCGAGATATGGGCAATAACAGATCTTGAAGATAAAGTCTTAGAGGAAATTTTTATAACCCCCCATAATTCGCTTCAAGATTCAATTGACAAAGCATTAGCTAAAAAAGGCAAAGATGCCAAAGTTTTAGTATTTCTAGATGGAAGCTCAACAGTTCCATTAGTTTAAATTTTTTCTTTTAATTAAATTTGGGAATAAATAGGTATTAATTTCGGAAAAATCTTTTATTAGTATTCTTAATACTTATTTTGAATTCAATTAATATACTCTAAACAAATAAACATATAAAATAAAAATAATCAGCTTACTAGACTAACATGGACAAGGATAAAAAAATACTCCTTTGGCTTATTGCTGGCTCAAGAGGCGGATTAAACAGGGCATTAATATTGAAGTATATAATATCAAACCCATCAAACGCCAACAGAATATCACTAGCCACAGGAATAGAATACAAAACCGTCCAACATCATTTGAATATATTGGAGAAAAACGGTCTTTTAATTGCAGTAGGGGATAAATATGGAAAGACCTATTTTCCTTCAGATTTACTTGATAGAAATATCAATAGCTTTAATGAGATTTGTAATAATATGGGGTTAGATAATAATGAATTTAAAACTGAATAAGTACTTGGGAGCGCTTGGAGTAGGATTTATTCCTATAAGATTAGTTCAAAGTGGAATTTGTGAATATCCCGTCTGTAGCATATGGGAAAGAGGATACATGTTCCAACTCAAATATGCCGTTTCTTTAATTAACATAGGATTAATTTTAGCTGTTTTTGTTCTTTATGCAAATATATATAGGAAAACTAAATCCCCCTTCTCTCTAGGCTTGACTATATTCTCATTTGCATTTCTCATTAACATTTTGACTTCAAGCCCTATATTACAAGTTGCATGTGGATTTAGGTCAAGCGGTCTTGGACCATTTTTAATACTTCCAGACCTATTTATAACAATAGCATTATCGATACTTGTATACCTTACAACAAAATAAATAGTCTCGACCCAAAACCTTTAAATGCTAGTTATAGAGTCATATAAAAACTGTATTAAAATATTATTAAACTTATGGTGATTTTTAATGGAGGCGCCAAAACCTTTAATTGTACAAGGGGACCGTTCAATGTTCCTTGAGGTAGCCAATCCCTTGTACGAAGATGCAAGAGATGATATCTCAAGATTTTCAGAACTTGAGAAGAGCCCAGAGCATATTCACACGTATAGACTTTCTGATCTGTCACTGTGGAATGCTGCTGCAGCGGGCCTAACGAGTGAGGAAGTTATCAATATTCTTTTGAAATACTCAAGATATGATATCCCTTCCAATGTTATAACTGATATTAAAGATATAATGTCTCGGTTTGGAAGACTTTCATTAAAAAAGATTAATGAAGATCTAGTTCTTTTTTCACAAGACGATATTCTAATTAAAGAAATTCAAAATAATGAACGTATTAAAAAATATGTTTTAGCAAATATAGATAACAACACTCTCAGAGTAGACTCTAATAGCAGAGGTTTTTTGAAACAGGATTTAATTAAAATTGGATGGCCTGCACTAGATTTGGCAGGATATGAAGAGGGAGATTATCTAGATATAAATCTTTTAAGCACTACAAAAAGTGGCTCTACATTTAACCTAAGAAAATACCAGGAAGATGCAATAAATGTTTTTTATAGGGGTGGGGGCGTTGAAGGAGGAAGTGGAACTATTGTGCTTCCATGTGGGGCCGGTAAAACAGTAATAGGTATGGGAGTTATGTCAAAAGTAAAAACTAATACCTTAATTACCTGTCCAAACGTTATCGCTGTTAGGCAATGGATTGATGAAATTTTGGATAAAACAGATATAACCCCAGACAAAATAGGCGAATATTCTGGAGAAGTAAAGGAAATAAAAGAGATCACTGTAACAACTTATCAGATATTAACTTATAGAAATAAGAAAGATGAGGAGTTTACTCATTTTAATATTTTTGATAAGAAAAATTGGGGACTTATTATATATGATGAAGTTCATTTACTCCCTGCTCCCGTTTTTCAAGTAACGGCCCATATACAGTCAAAGAGAAGACTTGGATTAACAGCAACGCTCGTCAGAGAGGATGGAAGAGAAAAAGATGTATTCAGTCTTATTGGGCCTAAGAAATTTGACATGCCTTGGAAAAATCTTGAACAACAAGGATGGATTGCAGAGGCAATATGTTATGAAATTAGAGTCCATATGCCTGAAAAATCAAGAATAGTATATGCTACATCCGATGACAGAAACAAATATAGAATTGCAGCTGAAAACCCATTCAAATATGAAATAGTAAAAAGGATAATTGAGCACCACAAAAATGACAGAATACTTATAATTGGTATGTATATTGAGCAACTTGAGAAAATTGCAGAATTCCTCAAGGCACCATTGATAACAGGTAAAATTCCAAACAAAGAACGAGAAAGGATATATTCAGACTTTAGAAAAGGCAATATAACTATCTTAGTTGTATCCAAAGTAGCTAATTTTGCCATAGATTTACCTGACGCAAATGTGGCAATTCAAGTTTCTGGTACTTTCGGGTCTAGACAAGAGGAGGCACAAAGATTGGGAAGAATATTAAGACCTAAGAAAGATGGATCCTCAGCAAAGTTTTATTCAATAGTTACAAAAGATACAAGAGACCAGGAATACTCGTCAAATAGGCAAATATTCTTGACAGAGCAAGGTTACAAGTATGTTATAGTTGATGATCACAATATTGAAAGTATACTAAAGAAGTGTGATTAAATGATTGAAGCAACAGTTGATGCAGGAGCATGTGGATTTACCAACATAGTTAAAGCAAACAGAAAAGGACTTGGATTTAAAGTTAAAATAGAAACTAAATGCAAATTAGTTGAAAAATTTGCAGAAGATATCGAAACGCTAGACAAAGATGTAGTGTTCAAAAAGATGCCTATTAATCCTGTTTACCAAAAAGCAGATATCTTACATGCAGTTTGTCCTGTGCCATGCGGGGTATTAAAAGCATGTGAAGCAGAAGCAGGATTTGCAATAAAAAAATCTGTAAAAATTGATTTAGAAGAAAAAGAAGAATAAAAATAAATTTTATTATTTTAACCTAAACCTATTTTAAATCCGCTTCCGCCAGCGCCACCACCAGATCCCATGAATGGTACTAGCCATTGTGCAAGAGCCTGTGCACATCTTGTTTGCATTAATACTTTTCCATTACCAGATACGTTTGCGATAAGACCTTCACCGCTTAGAATTGTGGATTTCCATCCTCCCACTCTTTCGATATTGTATGTAATCCCGCTTGAGAAGGCTACAAGGTGACCAGTATCAACTTTGAATGATTCGCCCTTAAGCTCTTTTTCAATTATAGATCCATAATTAGATATGAATAAGTCGCCAACTCCATCAGCTTTAAGGAAAAACAACCCTTCTCCTGAAACTAGGCCTTTTAGTCCTTGGAATTTAGTATCAATAGTTATTTCCGGTGAACAGCACATGTAGGCTCCACCCTGCAAGAACCAAGTTTCGCCTTTCATTTTTATATGCGTTATATCCCCTGGGTATCCTGGTGCAAAGCTTATATTTCCTGGGCCATTGCTTGTATATGTGTTCATAAATAGAGATTCGCCACCTAGTACTCCTCTCTTCAGGGCTCCACCTATTCCGCCTTTCATCTCGGTTTTAAGACTAACATTAGAGGACATAGTTACCATTGCACCGGCTTCTGCCACTATGGACTGTCCGCTTTTCAAATTAATATTTAATATACTAAAAACAGGTCTGTCTTTAATTTCAAAATCGTATCCCTGACCTCCAGCGCCTGAAAATCCGGGACTTGCTGTTCCGCCAGCACCTAATTTTGCACCACAACCGGTACAAAATTTGCTACCGTCGGGGTTCTGTGAACCACAACTTGCACAAAATGCCATTGAAATCACCAACTTATATGAATTCTTTTGTATTTAAATACTTTTTGAAATGTTTATTATATCACAAATATTTAATTGATATCTAAAAATAATATTGAATAATTATAAATATATTACTAATATGGAAAAGTAGTTTGTTTTCCAAATAAATAGATTTGTGCTTTGTTGAATAATTCCTCTCAAATGAAGAGAAAAGCTTAAACCCCATAAAAACCCCACCTTTTTATGCAGC
>LNJC01000015.1 GCA_001587575.1 Candidatus Methanofastidiosum methylothiophilum | reverse complement strand
CAGAAACAAAAAAAGAGATTGATAAAGAGATTTTCCCTAAAAATAAGACTTTAGAAAAGCAATTAACTGAAATAGAGAAACAGAAACTCTGGGAATTCACAGTATGGCCCATAATCAAAAAGAAGATATCCGAGGCCGGAATTGATAATGTCCTAAACGACCAGAGGGTCTTGGACAACTTCTCAAAAGGTCTTTGCATTTCCACTGGAGAATTAAAAGAAAAGATCTGCACTGAAGCGGGTGTAGTGTAGTGTAGTGTAGTATGTAGGTATAGTAAGTAAGTAGTAAGTAAGGAGGAAAAATTTTGGCAAAAAGTGTTGATGTTTTGGAAAAGGGGCATGAAGATGCACTGCCCATGCTTACAAGAGAAGAGCTGTATGGCTTTGGAATTATCGAGCTTTCAGAGATGATCATGTCCATTGAGCATGCTATCGGCTACACCGAGGGGTACAGATTCTTGTTGTTGTGCTTTGGAAATGAAGGATCTTCAGATAAGACCAAGATGCTTATGAAAAGACTAGAGGATTACCTGTTTCTCGTCAAGGAGGTATACAGGTTCAAGGTTAATGAAAAGAAGAGAAAAGAGAACTTCTTGAAAGGAGTGAATGCTTAGAGGTGGGACTATGGAGAAAAATATACCTGAATCGAAGATGAGGGCTGTAAGATTTTATTTGGAAAACAAGGAGTTCTTGGAAGAGATGTGCATTATAGGAGATCCTTACATTAAGGCCATGGCAATGACGATCATAGTTTCAGCTAAAAAAATTCTGAACAATAATTAATTTTATTTTTAATTTAGAAAAAACATTCATTCTAACTTAATAAATTAATCAAAAAAGAAAAAGTACACAGTTTGTCGCTTCTCTAGATTATGTGAAGACCCTAGCTTGTTTCGACGTTTCGAAACGATTCAAATCCAAGGAGACAAATGAAAAGAATAATAGCTTTCTTTTCATTCCTTCAAACATGACATCTGATTAAAGATTTGACCATGACCAGAGCGTAGGCCTTAATGGACACAAAGCATAAATAACAAGTTTTGACGCCTGTTACATAGAGACTATGTAATCTAATAAGGAATTACTTCAGCATTAGGCTAGTGAAGTTTCGACCTGTGCAATATTCTAATAGTTCTTAGCTTATATAACTCCATTGGTTATTTATTATATGCAAGATATTCTATTTATATTTATAATATTTGAAATATTTAGTATCTGACTGTAGGGGTTTTTGACACTTTTCAAGTATAATAAGCATATAGATTACATCCTATAGGTATAACAGGGTTAATCTATATTATATTCGGAAATCTTCCTGTAAAGGGATATAATGTCGTTTTATTTTAGTGAACTATTTAGGAACTTCTTTTTTGTATTTTTATAAAAAAATATTATATTTAATCCTATAATAATCTTATTCCGACTCTTCTGGATGATCCAGAGTCCGCTGACTGGCTTTATCAAGAGTCCTATTATTCATGTAGCAGTCTATGCAGAGCACGTTGCCCCTGATCGTTTCCTTTCCGCAGATTGGACATTTTCCCATTAAATCCCTCTTTTCATTCCCGTTTAAAACTCTTTAGCATCTATTCACAAGTTTTCCATTATCTTTTACATAATTAATTATTTTTAATTTTAAGCTTTCTAGATTCAATATATTAAAATTAGGAGAGAAACAATACCGCATTAGCTTTAGTAAAAAGTGCGGGGGAAGGGATTCGAACCCTCGAAGACCTGCGTCACCGGATCTTAAGTCCGGCGCCTTAGACCATGCTCGGCAACCCCCGCTTAGAAAAATATCAAAGTGCATGTTTTATAAAATTACCTGATAATATAAATCTTTAGGCAGTTTGTGTTAATGCATTTGTATCCATCTCTCACTTTTCCATCACTCTCCTGAACTGTAATCCTTCTTATGATAGATCCACAAACTTTGCAAGTTCTTTCACCAAAATCAATATATTCATATTCCTCTTCACCATCTTCTTCATCATCAGACTCTATTTCTTTTCCTGAAATATCTTTGTTTATTATTCGTAGCTCTCTTTCTAACTTTGTATCATTTATTTCCTCTACCTGAACCTGCTCAGAAACTTCGTCATCGGTTTTTAAACTGAAGATCTTTGCAAGTGCTGAAAAAGTAGCATGTTCGCTGAATTCTATAATCATATAACATCCCTTAGGGGCACTATCAAAGGAAATTATTGCATAATTTGCTTCAGTTTCGTTTCTTAGATACTCTTTTATTTTATGTATTAATGATTTATTAGTTCCCCCTATAGTTTCACTAAGAAGAAGATCCTCATTAATATAAAATTCTCTACCTGCCGTGAAGTACTCAATATTTGCCTTACCCAAAGCCAGATTTACCTTCTTAATTAATTCTTCAATTGTATATGGGAGGGCTTCAACTTTTCTCATAATTATACTACCAATTATTAGAATTTAAGGTTTTCAATACACTATTTGAGATCAGCATTCTCAATAAGATTAAATAATGTTTCTTTAAGATTTTTGACTGTGTCGTAATTTTCCATCTCATTTGGGTATATCCATTCATATGTATCATGTTCCCAATCTATAATTATTTCATCTCCTTTGAATAAGAATAGAAATGGATTAATTGACCATGTTGTATCATTTATACTATCATTAACATCAAAAGGTATTCCAATCTTTAGAAGTTCTAAATATTTACTATCAACGCCTGTTTCTTCTTTTATCTCTCTTAGCGCAGCTTCAAGGCTGTTTTCATTTTCAATATACCCTGAAACACCAGCCCACTTCCCTCTAAAAGTGCCTACTTTATTACTTCTTTTAAGTAGTAAGATCTTTCCATCCTTAAATAAAAATGATGTGACAATCTCTTTTCTCTTCATAAAAGAAAGAAATAAACATTATTAAAAAAAGTATCTACAAAACTGGGGCAAAAGAATGAATTTATTGCTTTCTAGCTTTTCTTTTCATTCTTCTCATTTTCTTCTTAACGTGTCTCCAGCGCATTCTGCCTTTCTTTTTCCATTTTCGTGGCCTTTTGCCCATTATATCCCTCAAGGAACTTTATTTTTTCATCGTTATTTCAATAGTACTGACTGCTCTCTGTTCAACCTGCTCTGTTCCAATCTTAATGTTGGTAATTTTTGCATCGGGAACAAATCTGCTTTTTACTATTTCTGCAGTATCCACAGCAGTAGATATACTTCTTCCCCTAGCTTTTATGGTTATCTCATTCTCACCAGCATTAAATCCAGTGACTATAGCAAGAACATACGCCATTGCCTTTTTCTTTCCTACAAGTACATCCATAATATCCCTCTAATCATTGTTCATTGTAAAACGCTAGAGAACTAGCATGAAAAAGTTTCGTTGCCTATTTATATACTTTTTGGTTATTTTCGCAATTATCTGATTTTTTTAACGTATCCTAAGAAATTAAAGGTTTACTTTCTTAAAAATCTCTTATAAATCTAATACAACTACTTTCACATTTTCTTGATCAAGTAATATGCCTCTCCAAAATACTTTAATGTTGACTGTGAATCTAGTCTCATAGCTACCTGGTGGCACTTTTGATTTCAATAAGAATGATTTTGAAATTCTTTTGTTAGCAGGAAGTATATCCTGAAAAATGAATTTGTAACCACCATATATCTTTTCTGAAGGATACTTGTCAACTGATTCTATTTCTAAGTCTGGATAATCAGATACAAACTCTATCCAATAATCTCCCTCTTTAAAAATTTGATCAGATTCAATTTCCATCATTAAAAGTCCATTTTGATCGTGTTTAAGAGTTAACTCTGTTTTAAGAAGTCCGCCCAGATCTATTTTTTTTATTTCAAATTTTGGCCTATACACCTGAATTGTAGTTTTTACAGTAACCGGATTCATGCTGGCGCCTTCATTGTTCTTGTATTTAATCTTAAATTCTAAAGGAATATTCTTCCTTGTTTCAGAAAGCTTTAGTACTTCTTTTTCTGGAACTAATTTGAATTTTAATGCTATTGTTTTTCCTTTTTCAAGTAGTAAGGGTGGATCAGACTCAAATGTAACAGTAAAAGGTGATATTTCTTCAACTTCAATTTCTATAGCATTGCTCTTACCTTTATTCTCTAAACTAAGGATTCCAATTTCTTCATTTGTAATCAAAATTTTAGAACTCAAAACATTAACATTGGCAGATATCTTAGGATTATTTTTGAAATTAAAGATACTTTCTTGCCCAAAGTATAGGATTCCAACTACCAATATTGCGGCAATAACTATGAATATCCATTTTCTATTGATATTCATAAATATCGTAACCCATTATAGTTTAAAAGCTTATCTTTTAATTTTATTAAATTATAAATATCAATTTTCAATAACTGAATTTATATTTTCAGTTATTCATAAACATACCCCAAATTTTATAAACACCAAAAAATTAATCTTTCTGGTATCCTATGACAGCGGAAGCGCTTTATGAAAGATTATTAGAATCAATTTCAGAGAACGAATTAAAAGAAAGAATTGATAAAAAAATTCAATCTGTTGGTGGACTATTATCGGAAGAAGGAGCATTACTCCTTATTGCCGGAGAATTAGGGATAAATATTGAAGAACCACCTAAAGAAAAAAAACACTTTTTTATCTCAGATATCAATGAAGGCATGCAGCATGTTGATATTAGTGGAAGAATAATGAGAATTTTTGATATCAATACTTTTCAAAGAAAAACTGGATCTGAAGGAAGAGTTCAGAACATTGTCATAGCCGATAAAACTGGAAGCATTCGCATTGTTTTCTGGGATGACCAGATAGATAAACTCAAACAATTTAAAAGGGGCGACGTTGTAACAGTCAGAAACGGTTATTTGAGGAAGGGTCTTAATAATGAATTTGAGATTAGCCTTGGAAAAGACGGAATTATCACCAGTGGTCAAGATAGTCCAGATTATCCACCTATTAATATAGTCAAACTTAAAATAAGAGATATTGAAGACAAGATGAGCAATATTGATTTAACAGGTAGAGTTTCTGCAATTTATGGAATTAGAGAATTTTCTAAAAAAGATGGGTCTATAGGAAAAGTTGGCAGTTTTGTCATAATGGACGAAACAGGTGAAATAAGAGTTACATTATGGGATAAAAAAGCTGAACTACTTAACAAACTTGTAAAAAATGATTTAATTACAATAGAAAATGCCTATTCGAAAATGGGTCTTAATTCAGTTGAAATAAATCTTGGGGCAACATCCAACATTCTTTTTGAAAAAATAGAAAGAGAAGACATACCCAAGTCTGAATCTTCAAATGTTCCTTTATCAGATATTAAAGAGAATATGAGAGGTATTAACATTGAAGGTTACGTCAAAGAATTATATGACATTAGGACTTTTACAAGAGAGAATGGTACAGGAAAAGTTGGTAGATTCTTATTAAGTGATGACAAAAATGAAATTAAAGTTGTTTTATGGGACGATAAAGCAGATTATATCGCAACCCTTGTTCCCGGTACTAAAGTAAGAATTGAATCTTGTAACATTAGATTTAACAATGGGCTTGAAGCACACCTTGGTCTTGGTTCAAGATTGGAATCTTTGAAATCTCAAGAAAAAATTGATGAAAAGAAGATAGCAGAATACAATTTATCAGATAATGTCAATATACTTGCGAGAGTTAATGGCATCGAAGGTGATTTTTTAGTTATTATTGACGAATCTGGCAATATCCCTGTTTCTTTGAACCATATAACTAATAAAAACTATAATATTGGAGATTCAATTAAAGTTATTGGAACGCTTGAAAAAGATTCCGATGTTTTGTTTATTAAAGCAACTTCAATTCAAAAAGGAGAATACAATTTACCAACCCTTGAATCAATTATTAATCCTCCTTCGAAAACTATTGATGAATTATTGAAAAATGATTATTGTATAATTACCCCTCTAATAAAACATGTCGTTAAAGAAGAAGACAGTTACATTGTTATATGCGATGATGGTTATGGCAATATTAGGGGCAAAGTTAAAAAAGAAGTACAATCATGGAAGGAATACGATATTAAAGCTAGAATTTTTGAAAATAATAACTTGAAAGAATTTTATGGATACGATATAAAAGAAATTAATCCAGCATCCAAAGCTAAAGATATCTTTATGGTGATTTGATGGAAAAAATAAAAGATCTTGAAGATCTTCCAGGTATAGGGCCTAAGACAGCGGAAAAGTTAAGAGAGGCCGGATTTAGAACTGTGGAGTCAATAGCTGTAGCTTCACCAAAAGAATTATTTGAAATTGCAGAAATTGGTGAAAGTTCGGCTTCTAAAATAATTGAAGCTGCTAGAGAGGCAGCCGACGTTGGCGGATTTTTAACTGCCAATGAACTTTTAGAGAAAAGAAAATTTATTGGTAAAATTACTTCTGGGAGTAAAAGACTTGATGAGTTAATATCAGGAGGTTTTGAATCCCAAGCGATAATTGAGGCCTTTGGAGAATTTGGTTCTGGTAAAAGCCAAATTGCACATCAACTTTGTGTAAATGTTCAACTACCAATCGAAAAAGGTGGACTTGATGCAGGGGCCATATTCATAGATACCGAAAGTACTTTTAGGCCTGAGAGAATCATTCAAATGGCCAAAGGATTAGGTTTAGATCCAACAGAAGTATTAGGGAAAATTAGAGTTGCAAGAGCTTTCAATTCTGACCATCAAATGTTACTAACTGAAAAAACAGTAGAATTAATCGAATCAGAAAAAATTAAATTACTTGTAATTGACTCCCTTACCTCTTCATTTAGGTCAGAATATGTAGGAAGGGGAACTCTAGCTGAAAGACAGCAAAAACTCGCAAGGCATTTAAGAACTTTACATAGTATTGCATCTAATCAAGATGTTTGTGTTTTTGTTACAAATCAAGTTTCAGCTAAACCTGATGCTTTTTTCGGTGACCCCACAAGACCTATTGGAGGCCATATCCTAGGTCACTCATCTACGATTAGACTATATTTAAGAAAAGGAAAAGGCGGACAAAGAATAGCACGACTTGTTGACTCTCCAAATCTACCTGAGGGTGAAGCAATATTCTTTGTAACTGAAAATGGAATCGAAGACAAATAGGTGATTCATTGAAAAACGGAGATTTTGTTGAAATACAATATGTTGGAAAAATCAAAGATACTGGTAAAATCTTTGATGTTACAGACGAAACAAAAGCAAAACAAGCCAACGTCTATACCGAGGGAAATAAATACGAACCTATACAAGTTATAGTAGGCGCCGGTCATGTAATAAGTGGATTGGATGACGCCCTCTTAGACATAGAAGTTGGAGAGACTAAAACTTTTGAGATTACTCCTGATAAAGGATTTGGAAAAAGAGACCCCTCTTTATTACAAATAATGCTTTTGAATGATTTCAAAAAACACGGTATATTCCCAAGAGCCGGATTAAAAATTGAAATTAATGGCCACTGGGCAACAGTGAGAAGTGTTTCTAGCGGGAGAGTTAAACTTGACTTTAACCACCCATTATCTGGGAAAATTCTATTGTATGAGGTAACTGTCCTTAAGAAAATTGAAGATCTAACCGAAAAAATTAATGCTATTTTAAAGGTCAGGGCTCCAGGAATTGATGTTTCCTTACAAAATATCAATTTTGAGGAAGATAAAGTTAACATCGGTCTTAAAGGAATCAATCCACCTTATAGGTCCTCTCTTGAAGAATTCATTAAATCAGATATTTCCAATTACATCCCTGAAATAAAGGAATCTTCAGTTAACTTTCTAGATTAATTTTTTTATTTTTACCCCAATATTTATATTATACAGATTATTTTATTATTTGATATAATGGACAAAATTAAAGCCTTAATGATTTCTGTTGAGATTCCTACCTTCACATATATTGTTTCTTTTGTCGGAGTTTCTATTAGAGAAATTATAAAAGGAAATCACACTGAAAAAATGGCAGAACTTCTGTTGATTAATGCTTTTTTGTTAATTTTGTTCGTAGTAATGGTTTATACAATAGGCCATGTTGGTTATTCAAAAAGAATTGAAGGCAGGCAAAAAGTAATAGATAAACATCCGATTTTTTATGGTAAAAAAATAAGTGAAAAAAGAGATAAATATATTAGATAACTAATTGCAACACCAGTTCCCTGATGAAGCTTGAAGTCCAAATGTATCTGTGTTAGAGCCTGAAGCGTTGTAATCGTAGTTTAGTGTAATTGGGATTTCAATCCTTCTTCCACATCCATATCCTGCAAAATTGACGTACATTGTATAACTTAGTGTTTGATCTGTACCTGTAGCACCAGTTCTTGAAGTTGGCGTAATACTTACAGTAAAGCACCTGTTTCTATATTCACATTCTGCGAGTTGATTTTGTAGAGATGCAATAGAGATATCTTTTGCTTTTACATCCGATTCAAGTCTTGACACTTTTGATGTCAGAGACAAAACTTCTCTTTGTAGAAGTCTAATTGTTGCATCACTATCTCCTTTGACTTTTTCTAATTCTTTTTCAATGTCTGTTATCTCGCCCCTGTAACTCCTTATTTCCGCTTCTAATACACTCTTTTCATATTGAAGTTTGGAAATTTGACCTTTCAATGAAGAAACTTCAACTGTAAGGTCAGAGTTAGCCGAACTTAAAGCTAAGTTTGAATTGTATAGAAATGCTAAACCTGCAACTGAAGCTGCAAAAAGAATACCAAGAATAAGAATTATTGCTATGGCAACTGTGCCAAACTCTCCTTTTTTCTCGACTTCTTTGAAGGTTTCCTTAACTTTATCTCTTTCTTCTCTTGTAGAAATTAATTCTTTTTTAAGATTTTCATTTTCCTGACTGATGGCATTGAATTTAGATTCTATTTCGTCTTTTTTTTGTTTGTAGTCTCTAGCTTTCTTTTCCCATCTTCTGGAATATTTTTTCCATCTTGCGTCTTCTGCCATTAAAGTCCCCCCTCCTCAATAGCATTAATAAATTCTGTATAAGATACAGCCTGGAATTTTATATAGTCTGAGATAACATTTGCGAAATCGACGTTTCCTTCTTCTCTATACTTAACTGCTTTTCTTTTAAGCTCTTTTAGCGAATCCGGACTAAACGTAGAACTATCGAAAGCATCTGAATCAACAAAAGAGTTCCATTCATTTTCAAATCTTGTCAGTATAACGTCCAAAGATTCATTGAAAACCTTATTGTCGTTTTTAGCATATATAGAGAAAAGTATAGTTGCCAGATATCTGTTTTCAGCATAGGAAATTAATGCCATTTCTTTGTATAGATTTGAGAAATCACTTGATTTGTTCAAATAGTTCTCAGATATTCTCTTAAGCTTTGTATCAGTTTCTTCTAATCCATTCCCCTTACTTCCATTAAGGTCTTCATTTGCTTGTCTCAAGTATTCACCTGAATTAGCGATGTATCTTAGATTAGAAGTTTTAGTAGAATCATCAATATATTTTTGTGAACGTGTAAGATTGTATTCAAATAGCAAAACATTGAATATGTCTTCTCTGTCTTCTGGTATTATATTAAGAGAATTCATTATTTCCAACGCTTTTTTCAAATTATCTTCTTTCTTCCCCTTGCTACTCTCAATAATTCCCTTCAATGCAAAATTTATTGACATCTTTGGATTATTATTTTCTGTATCTTTTGCAAGGGCGAGGTAGGGATTTTCTGGATCTATCCTTTCTAGATATAAAATCGCAGAAGTCGTGGCATTTTTGTAGTCTTCTGAAAGCACGCTAATAGGAAATGCACATATGAGTAATGCCGGTATTAAGATTAGCATAGATATTTTCACTGTTTTATTCATTTTTACCACATAATTACTTATTTGAAACAATATAAAAAGATTATCTTGAAACGGTTTTATTGAAAGTTTCAAAAAATGAAACAGTCAATTTTAATAATCTTACTATTTATTTAATATTATGGATTATAATGGGGCATGTAAAAGACTATCTGAAGAATTCTTGGAAGGGAAAATTAAAAATTCCCGCGAACTTGAATTAAAGAAGGCAGAAATTGCTAGTGCTTTTAACTTGAATAAGACTCCAAGAAACTCTGACATTTTAGAATATTTAACAAATAGAAAAGAAGAATTTGTAAATATCCTAATTAAAAGACCAATAAGAACTATGTCTGGAGTAGCAGTTATTGCAGTAATGCCTTTGCCAAGCAAATGCCCTCACGGAAGGTGTATATACTGCCCAGGCGATGCTGTAAATACCCCCCAAAGCTATACTGGAAAAGAGCCTGCAACAATGAGGGCCCTTAGTTTTAAATTTCATCCTTTTCTTCAAACATTTCATAGATTAAAACAACTCTATAATACTGGGCACGAAATCGATAAAGTTGAACTTATTATAATGGGTGGAACATTCCCTTCACAATCTTTTGAGTATCAGGAATATTTCATTAGGGAATGTCTCAATGCAATGAATTATTTTGATCCAGAAGCTGATGAAAAAAGTTTAGACAATATGTATGATATCAATTATGTTAATAATTCTCTAAAAGATAGATTTAGCAACCATATTTATTCCTCAGATTTCTCAGCATATGTTTTAGAAAATGAACCATTAACTCTTGATAAAGCTCAAAAAATTAACGAAAAGTCAAAAATAAGATGTATAGGTATGACATTTGAAACAAGGCCAGACTGGGCAAAGGCAATTCATTGTGATAGAATGCTTTCCTATGGAGGCACTAGAGTTGAACTTGGAGTTCAAGTTATTTCTGATGAAATATATACTATAGTTAATCGGGGGCATACAGTTTCTGATGTTATTGAAGCAACAAGAATTCTAAAAGATTCAGGATTTAAGATTAATTATCATATGATGCCAGGTTTGCCTGGATCTTCATTTGATAAAGATATTGATACTTTCAGAACTATATTTTCTAACAAGCAATTCATGCCGGATATGGTTAAATTTTATTCATGTCTTGTTCTTGAAGGAACAGAATTATACGAGATGTGGAAAAAAGGTGAATATGTACCATATACTACAGAAGAAGCAATGGAACTTATTCTAAAGATAAAAGAGTTCATGCCTAAATGGGTAAGGACTATGAGAATTCAAAGAGATATACCTTCCACACTTGTTCAATCTGGTGTCAAAAGATCTAATTTGGGGCAGATGATTGAGGAGGAACTTAAAAAAAGGAATATTCAATGCAAATGTATTAGGTGTAGAGAAGTTGGGCGAAAAATACACAAAGAAGGAGTGCAACCCCAGCTTCAAGACATTAAATTATTGGCTGAAAAATATGAGGCATCAGAAGGTTTGGAGTATTTTATAAGTTTTGAAGACTTAGAGAGAGATGTATTGATAGGTTATATACGATTAAGAAAGCCTTCAGAATATGCCCATAGAAAAGAAATATCTAAGATTCCAACTGGTATAATAAGAGAACTCCATGTGTATGGAGGACTCGTACGCATAGGTGATAAGAAAGAAACTGGGTGGCAGCATCAAGGATACGGCAGAAAACTATTACTTGAAGCAGAAAAAATTGCTAAAGAAGATTTAGATTTAAAAAAGATGGTCATAATCTCCGGCATCGGCGCAAGAGAATATTATAGAAAATTTAAATATAAAAAAGAAGGGCCTTATATGTCAAAATTACTTTAGTAATGTTTGGCAAAAAGAATTATTTTTTCCGCCACTTCGCCACATACAATACATTCTTTCCCTAATCCATTTTGATCTAGGGGTATACAGCATGAAGTTGCACCTGTTTCTTCTTTTATTTTTTCTTCACAGCAACCTCTTCCGCACCAACTAACTTTTGCCATTCCTTTTTGATTGTTTAAGACATCTGATAATTCTTTGTAGTCTTTAGGTAAAAATGTATTTTTATTTAGAAATTCTTTTGCATTTGAGAAAAGAGTCTTCTGGATATTTTCAAGTATTTTATCTATTTCTTCACTGAGATTTTCCATAGATAAAAAGATTTTCTGGGAATTGTCACGTCTTACTATAACCACTTTGTTTTCCTTTACGTCTCTTGGGCCTATCTCTATCCTAATGGGTATTCCTTTTAATTCCCATTCATTGAATTTAAATCCGGCAGTGTAACCTTCTCTATCGTCCAATTTAACTTTGTATTTTTTACCAAGTAACTCTTGAACCTCTTTACATCTATTTATAACTTCTTCTTTACCCTCTTTGAAAATAATTGGGATAATCACAATCTTTAATGGAGCCGCCCTTGGAGGTAAAATCAAACCTTTATTGTCACTGTGGACCATTACTAATGTACCAACTGTCCTAGTTGTCATTCCCCATGAAGTTTGCCATACATATTTCTTTTCTTTGTCCTTATCTTCAAACATAATATTGAAGGCTTTAGAGAAATGTTGGCCTAATAAATGAGAAGTTCCAGCTTGCATGGCCTTTTTATCTGCCATTAACGCTTCGACAGTCATAGTGTATACCGCACCTGCAAATTTTTCGTTGTCTGTTTTATATCCTGGGATTGTTGGAATCGCAAGTAGGTCTTCCATAACTTCCCGGTATACCCCAAGCATTTTTTTTACTTCTTCCTCAGCTTCTTCTTTCGTCGCATGAGCGGTATGACCTTCTTGCCACAAAAACTCTCTTGTTCTTATGAAAAGCTTTGTCATTTTGGTTTCCCATCTCACTACATTAGCCCACTGATTTATCAACAAGGGCAGGTCACGCCAACTTCTTATCCATTTGGCGTACATTGAATACATTATCGTTTCAGAAGTTGGTCTTATGGCAAGTTTTCTCTCAAGAGGAGTATCCCCTCCATGAGTTACCCAAGCAACTTCAGGCGTAAAACCTTCAACATGTTCTTTTTCCATCTCAAAAAATTCTTCAGGGATGAATAGAGGGAAATAGGCATTTTCATGACCTGTATCCTTAATTCTCTTATCAAGATAATCCTTAATACTTTCCCATATTGCGTAGCCATATGGTTTAATAACCATACAACCCTTAATGGGTGAATAATCAGCAAGACCTGCTTTTACAACAATTTGATTGTACCACTCTGAAAAATCTTCATCTCTAGAAATGGTAACTCCAAGATCTTCTGCCATCAATAGCACCTTCTGGAGTTAAATTAACATAATATAAAAAATTATCCTATAACTCCTTTATCTTTAAGTTTATTAATAGATTCATTGACTTCATCTAATTCTAAGTTTAAACTGTTAGCAATATCTTTGACAGAAAAAGATTCTTTTAGTACCATCTCAATGAGTACTTTTTTCTCTTTTTCACCGAGATTCAAGTCCTCCATAGTGGTCAATATCTTCTCTTTTAATTCTGAAATAGATCTTTCGATGAATGCTTTGGCATTATCAATTTCAGCTAATTCGTTTTTTAGATAATCAAGATTTTCTTTTAGTCTACTTATCATCCTAATATCTGAGTCAAACTTAATCTCTTCATAAAATGCCTTGTATTCAGGATATCTTTCAAAAATTGATTCCAAATCAATTTCCTCTGTCTTGATAGATGCATCAAATACCCTAGGGGCGACAAATAGCTCCATTCTAATATTATCTTTTATCTTGAAATATTTTCTGGGACTTCCTCTTTTTTGTTTTAAAATAAATAGGTCTATAAGGCCCAAATCTTGCATTATCCTAAGATGTTCATTTATGGCTTTTTGACCGATTTCTAGTCTCTCAGCTATCTCTGTAGTATAACAAGGAGAGGTAGCTAACATTTCAAGGATCATTCTCCTTGTTTGATTGCCCAATATATCAAATATCTCTTCTGTCGTTGCCATAATTTCACTATAACTTAACTCTTAGTTAACTTATTTAAATGTTTCGCAATTAATCTATATAAACGTTAAAATTAACTTCTTAGATAAAGGGTAGATTTAATAGTTTCAAAGTAAAAGATATTTCATGATTTCCCTTACTACAGATTTCGATGATTTCTATTCTGGGCAAATGAAAGGCCAAATTTATAAAATAAATCCCGATGCTAAAATTATTGATATTACTCATAAAATTAATAGACATTCTATATACGATGCTGCTTATGTAATATCTACTTCATACTCCTATTTTCCAAAAGGAACAATTCACGTAGTTGTAGTCGATCCGGGCGTGGGAAGTCAAAGAGCACCTCTAGTAATAAAATATGATGAACACATATTTGTTGGCCCTGATAATGGTATTTTTTCTCTTTTTAAAGGAGATATTTTTAAAATAGATTTAGAAAAACTAAAATCTAAATTATCAAAATACGGTATAAAAAGTACTTCTAAGACGTTTCACGGGAGGGACATATTTGCTCCTGCAGCTGCATTGTTAGATATTGGAGAAATGGATTTTTTAGAAAAGACAAGTATAATCTCAACGCTTCCATATAAAAAAGAAATAACAAAAAACAGCGCAATATTATCAGTTCTCTACATAGACTCATTTGGTAACATAATTCTTAATTTAAAGAAAGATGATATTGAAATCGGGGATATTGAGCTCTCAAACATTAAAATTCCCGTCCTGACGCATTACGAAGAGGGGCGTAACCTAGATTTGATTTCATTATACTCTTCCTCTGGCCACCTTGAAATTTCTAAATATCTAGGAAATGCAAATAGTTGTTTTAATTTGAAATCAGGAGATATAGTAAAACTAATCTTAAAGAATTAGTAAAGATATAATGACTGTAATAGCCCCAAAAGCGATACAAAAATAAGAAAAATTTAGTCTTTTTGCAAACTCTAATAATCCTTTTATTACAATAATAGAAGTAATAAATGCACCAATTATTGCAGGAAAAGTATTCATAAAAAATGTGGTGTCTTCTGCTTCTAAAACAATACCCCCTAGTATGGCAGGTATTGACATTAAAAAAGATATTCTCAAAGCCTCTTCTTTATCAAATTCTCTTCCTAAAAGAACTGCAAGAGTGGAGCCAGATCTTGATATTCCTGGTATTATAGATATCCCTTGTGCAACACCTGCAAGTATCATGTCCCACATATTTGAGCCCTGGACTTTTTTAAATCCAGATTTTGGTTTATACCTTAAAAAAATCCCAGTACCAATAAGGAAAAGACCGATAATAATATTACCGACTTCTATTTGAATATTCTCAAAAATTGATTTTAATCCTATATATATTGGAACCCCTACAATCCCTGTAATTAGAGTAGATACAATAAGAAAATGTGATGTTTTATCTGTCTTGATATTTTTTAAAATACTAAAAATATCCTTTCTAAAATAGACCAATACGGCTAGAAGTGTGCCTAGGTGAAGAAAGAGTGACAATGAAAAACTTTCCGAAGGAGATAGCTTCAAAAAATTCATAAGAATCAAAGAAACGTTACCTGAACTTGACACAGGTAAAAATTCTAAAAATCCTTGTATAGCTCCTACTATGATTAATTCAATAAAGTTCATCCTTTCCACTTTGAAATCTTTCGTATAAATGCCAATATTGATGCTTCAGAAACCATACCTGCAATCTGTACTTTGTCAGACACCCAGAAGCAAGGTATTGCACCTATCTTCCTCTTTAAAACTGTTTCCTGATTTGTTGCAACATCAATCAATTGATATGAAAGCTTACCTTGGGATAGATATGACAATGCAATTGTGAAATTAAGTGCCCTGTTCGAATGTTTCTTATTCTTTTCAAGGAATAACATGACAGTTTCAGGATAGATTGTTGAGATTAATTCTTTATTTTTCTTAATCATCTCAATACTGAAATTAGAATCTGTAACTAGTTTATCTCCAAAGATAAATGAAACCCCACCTCTATCACATTCTATCAAACACTTACCACAAAGTGAGCATCCGATGTTTGAAAGAGGATATATTCCATAACCTTCGGTTAATATTGGGATTTTTTTGAAAATATCACAAGCTTTCTTGCAGCTTTGAGAGTTGCATCCAATACATCTTGTATAATCGATTATTAGATTGACATTTTCAATTATGTACCTTTCAGTTTTAATTTTGTAAATTAGTTCATCTTCAGAAAATGAATGATTATAGTATTTTCCATTAATATATACTGAAGGTAAGTATTCTTTGTAGTACCATTCAGCCCTATGATCTCTTGGATTAATATATTCAAAGTTAATCTGATCAGTAGCATCCACAATTGCAAGTAATACTGCTGGGACTTCACTACTGTTATTAGCTATTGCTTTAATCTCAATTTGGGTATCTAACTCTTTTAGATATTTTAGATGATCTAAATGAAGTTCAGTTCTTTTAGGAATTCTAAATTTCTCAAAGTGTTTTTTGTCAATTTCTTCTTTTGGTATTGATTTAGGAACTTCTTTTATTTTCTCCTCAATTTTTTCTTCAACAAAAGCCTCAGGAGCATTATAATCTTCTGCAAGTCGACCTTCAGAATATTGCTTTAAAAGAACTGAAAGAGGAGTTTTTGGGGGCCTCACTCCTATTTTTTTAACTTCATCGTAAGGTAAGTACACCCTTTCTCCCTTCTTGAATCCCATATAGGCAGGCCTTTCAACAAGAGTGCCCTTTTCCCTATATTTGAATTCATCTAATACATCTTGATCTTCAGTAGTAACAGTTTCTGGCTCCAATGGCGTTTCTACTCCGGGGATTCCTTCGGTTGTGGGCGTTACTATTTTCTTTTGAGCAGTTTTTTCTTTTTTCTTTTTAAAAGGTGAAATAGCTACAAGGCCAAATATATCAAGACCAAAAGCAAGATGACCCTTTGGGCATTTATCAACACAATCCGCACACCTAGTGCATCTTGTTGAATTTAGATCATTTACAACATCTATGTCTAGGGGGCATACATCTTTACAGATATTACATCCCTGACAATTATTGCCATTATGGTATAATTTTAGAAGACTGACTTTATTTGAAGGCCCAGCAAGAGCACCTATTGGGCATAGATATCTGCACCAAAATCTGCTTATAATAAAGAACATAATTATTAATACTACTAATATCCCTATTCTTGCCGCTAACCAAATATTATACGAAAATCCGTTTGCTATTTGATATGGAAATGTCGCTTCTATAGTTCCTATTGGACACAATTTACAGAATATTGTATCGACAAATCTTATAGCAAGAACTAATGTAGTTACAAGAACTATTAACCTAGTTATAAGGGAGAAATCCCTTGACTTATTTTTTAATTTAGGCTTTCTTTTTGGATTTTTATTTTTCTTCTTAAATATATTTTTTACAAAGTCAATAGCATCTTGGAAAAATCCAAATGGACAGACCCACCCACAAAATGCACTACCTACAAATACAAAAACTGCCCCCATTGTTCCCAAAACATATGTGGGAACTTGACCGTTCATTACAAAATTTTGCAACAGACCTATAGGGCAACTTATCGAGGCCCACGGGCATGCATAGCAATTGAAAACAGGACCGGTGAGATGTTTAACGAAAATTCCAAGAAAACCAAGATTTATCAAAATTAAAGACATTGACTGGGATATGGTCCTTAATCGCTTTATTTTTCCCATCAACTCACCGTTTCAATAGCTTCGATTATTTTCTCCTGTAATTTATCTATGCCAACTACCTTATGAACAAAATTATTTTTTCTTAGGACAACACCGTCTTTATTAAAGAAAATAACTGTAGGAAGTTCTGATACAGAATAGGTATCAAAAAATTGACCCTGAGTTTCAAGTTTTATCTCTTCATATGTTATGTTGGAATTTTCTAATGTGAAGTTTAGTATTATTGCCTTAGCATCAGGGCATGTTGGGCAATCATTTGAAGTGAATACCCAAATTTTTACAGGATAATCAATTCTTTTAAGTCTATTAATTGTATCTTCCGTCAAGGCGTGACTTACTCTGCTACCTGTCAATCCTAAGCAAGATAGGCAAATATAAGACCCAATTTGATTTGCCTGTTGATATTGCCGCCCTTCAATTGAAACAGGCCCAATATTAAATCCGTAAATACCAGAAATAAGAAGGGCAAAAGCCATTATAAAGGCGATAATACTAACTACCTTCATCTTTATCACATCCTATTAACAATAGTGATATTTAAAAGTATTTGGGTATTAGCCATTGTTGCTCATTTCTTTTTATCTAAGGTAAAATCTAGTAATGAACTTATACCATCAACACTGATATTATTAAACGGAACCTCATTTAGTCTTGTCTTTCCATCGAAGAATATTATACTTGGGATCCTGTCAACAACAAAGTAGTCGAATAGCACTCCGTCATTAATTCTATCAAATTCGTAAATGTCGACTTTTCCCTTGTATTTTTCCTTTATCTCATTTAAGACTGGCTCTTTCTCATGACATATTTCACATAGAGTGGATTTAAAGTAAAGTACTATTACACGATTTTCGTTCTGAGATTTTCTGAAATCATTTAACTTTCCTTCAATTATGCCGATATTGTATTGATCAACAGCTTTTAATATCTCATCTTTTGTTTTACCCTCGGAGATCATATTCTGTATAGTGGCATCAATTATTGGTGTGTACTGACAATCTGAGAAGTATTTCTTACAGTCTTTAAGATTAAATAGTGTGCTACATGGACAAATTGCCTCCGCTTCTATCTGCTCATATAGAGTCCTAGTTTGAGTTCCATTATTCTGATTATTCGTATTATTGTTCGTGTTTGTATTTGGCTGTGAAGTACAGCCTGCGAACAATATAATGGCCCCTATAATAATAACTAATAATTTTTTCAGTTTAATCATTCCTCCTATGAAGATACTACAAGATAATTTATAAATTCTTCAATTTCAATCTTTCCTTCCTTCTTAAATGTATCATTAATAATTGTTGTTGGAACTGCAGATATTTTATATTTTTTGCTATAATCTTCGAATTCGTTGGACATTATTGTGACCGTGGATACTTTGTCTGAAACAATCGCATAAGCATTTGCAACTCTTACCATATCTGGGCAATATGGGCACGTTGGAGTAACAAATATCTTTACTTCAACGGGATTAGTTATACTTTTTATTTTTCTCTCTATTTCCTCAGGCGCCCTTGGCCTTGATCTCGATGAATCTATTACAGCTTCAATTAAAGGATTGAATTCCTTTCCCCCCGGAAATCCATAATGTTTGATGCCATAGTCTTCTTTTCCAACTACAACTATAGCTGGAACTAACTCAATATTATATTTCGTAGCCATATCTTTATTTTTTTCAGTGTCATAAGTTTTAAGGGCTACTTTATCAGAAAGTCCATCAAGCTCTTTCATCAGCGTTTCAGTCTTTGAGCAACTAAAACATCCTGACTGTGAAGTAAATAATAGTATATCAACTCTTCCATCCATGTTAGATAGAATTTTCTTTATTTCAGTTTTATCAGATTCAGAAAGTATTTTATCGGGATTAGATTCATTACACCCTGCCATTAATAAAGTACCTATTAGCATTAAACAAATTATACCAAACTTTATTCTTTTTTCCATAACGTCACCTTTGATTTTTCCATATCATCAAAAATGCTTTTTATAGCAATTACGCCCTCACTTGCAGCAGTAACAATCTGCTGAAATCCATTGGATCCAGAAGTTACATCTCCAGCTGCGTAGACTCTGTCGATATTTGTTTTCTGCGAAGAATCTACTTGCATGTAACCTTTTTGATTAATTTCAATTCCGAGATCATTAGCACAACAACATTCCGGTATTGAACCAATCTCAACAAATACTCCATCTACGGAGATTTCTCTTCCGTCTTCTAGCTTTACACCCTCAACAAAATCCTTACCTTTGATTTCTATAACATTAGAATTATACAAAACTTCAATCTTAGGGTTAGTTATTACTCTTTCAATCCAGACTAACTCCCCCCTTAATTTTTCTTTTCTATAAATGACATAAACTTTTTTCGCCATTGAAGCAAGCAGTATTGCTGCCATATTTGCTGCATCACTTCCCCCCACAACAGCTACAGTTTTGTCCCTGTAAAAAAATGCATCGCACGTAACACAATAACTTACTCCCTTTCCATAAAACTGTGCTTCTCCAGGGACTCCCAATTTTCTTCTTTTAGTTCCCGTTGCAATAAGGATGTATCTAGCTTTAACTTCTTGATCAATTAATTTAATCTTAAAAAAATCATTTTCTTTACTTGCAGAATAAACATGTTTTTCTATTACTGGAACTTCAAAACTTTTCAGATGATCTTTAAATTTCTGCATCAATTCAAATCCAGATATAACTCCATATCCTGGATAATTTTCTATAAGATGTGCTGTCTGTGCAGTTCCCCCTAATGAATTAGTTATAATCACAGCATTTAACTTAAACCTTGCCGCATATATTCCAGCAGAAATACCGGCGGGACCCCCTCCAAGAATAGCAACATCAAAAACGTCCATATAAATCTAAGATTTGGGCATTCTTTTAAACCTATCTGTGATATATAACCCACATAAATAAAAGTTATAAGACTAATTATTGTAATTAATTTATGATTAATGTTGATTTTCACATTCATTCAATGTATTCTGGGGGAACTTCTGGTAACATGGAGATACCAGTTATAGCTGAACAATCAAAATTTAAAGGTCTAAACACAATAGGGTCTGGTGACTGTCTAAATAAGCACTGGCTTGATCACTTTGTTTCATCAGTCAACAAAATAGACGAAGGAACATTTGAACATAAAAGTGGAATAAGATTTATTCTGACTACTGAAGTTGAAGATCAAAGAAGAGTCCACCATGTAATCATATTTCCATCTCTTTCAGCCGTTGAAGAGTTTCGTTATAAAATAAAAGATAAATCTCCAAATCTAGACACCGATGGCAGATGCAACATCAATTTATGTGGAGATGAATTGCTGGATATTGTCACAGGATTAGATGGGTTAATAGGGCCCTCTCATGCCTTTACTCCATGGACTTCAATGTACAAAGAATATGATAGTCTTGAAGATTGCTACAAAACTAAAAACATTCCTTTTCTTGAACTTGGCCTTTCTGCTGATACTAATATGGCAGATTGTATATCCGAATTGAAAGATGTAACATTTATGACTAATTCAGATGCCCATTCACCATGGCCACATAGGATAGGTAGAGAGTTTAATAGATTGAAGGTCAAAGATAATAATTATGATGAAATAGTCAAAGCCATAAAAAGACGTGGGGGAAATGAGTTCGTTTTAAATGTAGGAATTGATCCTGACCTTGGTAAATATCACATGACTGCATGCACTAGATGCTATAAGAAATATTCTATGGAAAAAGCAATTGAAACAAAAAATAGGTGTTCATGTGGAGGATTGATAAAAAAAGGCGTCGTTGAAAGGGTAAAAGAGCTTTGTGATCAAGAAGTTACTCACCCCCCTCACAGGCCTAAGTACATCAAAACCATCCCCTTAGCAGAAATTTTAGTTCAGTCGATTGGACTTTCATCAGTAAATGCAAAAAAAGTCCAGGATATGTGGAAACTATTAGTTCAATCCTTCAAAAATGAAATCAATGTTCTAATTGTTACTCCAAGAGAAGAAATTGAAAAAGTAGCAGGTGAAAAAGTAGCCCAAGCAATAGTTGATTTTAGGGAAGGGAATATTTACATTGAACCTGGCGGCGGGGGAATGTATGGCAAAGTACATTTGATTAAAAAAGACAAAAATCAATCTAGTTTGGATGGATTTTTATAATTTAATCGTCAAAGAGAGTTTTTACAACCATTATTACTTTTTCTGTTTCGCCAGAAAAGCGTGCAACAAAACCTTGTTTTAACTTTTTAATATCTAAATGGACTCCAGAAGGCAGACTAACATGCCGAAGATTATCTACTTCTTCTCTAGAAATAAAAATATCTCTAACAAAATAATTCCTTTTTTGGTGCTGCTTTGCCCTCTCAAGGATTTTTTCTGTAACCAAACTATCTCCAAATACATTTATTGGTTTTAATATATATAAAATTTATCAATCATACAATTACTTTGAGATCAATTTTTCTAATTAATAGTATTTGATCTTAAAAATAGAGATATTTATAAATAAATAAGACTAATATAGGCGGGGATGAAAATGTCGAAAGTTGAAGTTAGTATAAATGGAAAAGAAATTGAATTGAATCCTTTCGTGGAAGAGGTCATAAAAAATACTGTAAAAGGTATGGTATCTTCCCTTAGAGGTTATGAAAAAGGAAAAATAAAAATTGAAATAGATGATTAAAATGGTTTCTGTATTAATAGTATATTATACAAAATCTGGGAATACTAGAGAAATGGCAAATATGTTGGCAGGGGCCTTGAGAGGTGAAAAAATAGACGTTGAGGTCAGGGATGCACTTGAAACTTCACCAGATTATTTATTGGATTATGACGGGATCATACTAGGTTCCCCCACTTACTATGGAGGCATGGCCGCAGAAATGAAGGACTTAATAGATAGAAGTGTAAAATACCATGGAGAACTATCTGGAAAACTTGGAGGAGCTTTTACCTCTAGCGCATATATTGGAGGAGGTAATGAAACTACGCTTCTTTCAATTTTAAAGGCAATGTTGATTCACGGAATGGTTGTGGTTGGCGTACACAATGCAGATCACTTTGGCCCAGTTTCAATAGGTGCACCCGACGAAAGAGCTGAAAAACAATGCAGGATTTATGCACGAAAATTCGCCGATACTTTAAAAATTCTTAAAGGCTTTGATATAGTTGATTAAATATGGAAGTACCAGACAACTATGGCGGACTTGAAGAGATCTTCTCAAATTATGAGAATTCTTATTTTGTTGTTTTGCCAGTACCTTTAGAGAAAACAGTTTCCTACAAAGGAGGCACATCATTAGGGCCAAAAGCAATTATCAATGCTAGTCAAAATATGGAGCTTTTTGATGAAGAGTTTTTTGTTTCTCCTTGCACATTAGGAATTCACACAAAAAACGAAATTAATTGCAATCAATCTATGGAAAAAGTAATGCATGAAATTGAAGAAGAATCCTTCAAAATATTAAATGATAAAAAATTTCTTTGTGTTTTGGGCGGAGAACATTCAGTTTCTCAAGCCCCAGTAAAAGCAGCCAAAAGAAAATACAAAGATATCTCTGTTCTACAGTTTGACGCGCATTTGGATTTAAGGGATGCATACCTTGGAGACAAGTATAGCCATGCATCTGTAATGTCTAGGATAGAAGAAGAAGCTCCAATAGTCCAGGTCGGAATAAGAAGCTTCTCTGAAGAGGAACACGATAAAATAAAAAATGGAAACTACAATATATTTTTTGCAAAGGATATTCATGACAATAAAAGCTGGTTTAACAGGGCAATTGAAAAACTATCAGACAATGTCTACGTAACTTTCGATATCGATGCTTTTGATCCTTCAATTATCCCAGGAACAGGAACACCAGAACCTGGGGGCCTATCTTGGTATCTTGCTTGTGAGTTCCTAAAAGAAGTTTTTTTCAATAGAAATGTAATTGGAGTCGACATAGTCGAAGTAGCACCACAAGAATCTTCAGCTGTTTCAGAGTTTGTTGCAAGTAAGCTATTATACAAAATGATGACATATCAATTCATAAAAATGACATAATATTTAGGCCTAAAATTAGAAATCATAGAGTGAATTTGGCAATAAATTGCAAAATCATATATTTAGAATATTATTTTTTATTTATTTTAATGTTATTTTTTGCAGTTTGCACTGAAAACAAACAAAAGATTTTTAAAGGAATTTTTAATCTCTTAAAACAACTACCCTTTAGAGGTAAGAGAAATAATTTTGGAGGAAAATAAATGTTGAATTTAGAGTCTTTAATATCAATTCTTGAAGCTTGTAAAAAAAATAATATTGCAGAGTTGGTAGTCAGAAAGGATTCCGTTGAGATTAGAACTGTTGTTGCCGGCGGTGGCGCTGCCGCTCATATCACTCAACCTCAAATTTCTATACCTGCAGCAATGACGTCTGCTGCATCTGTTGAAGAAACGTCAGCACCTGTTGCAAAAGAAGCACCCAAGGCAGCTGCATCTTCAAACATGATTGAACTTACAGCACCAACACCAGGAGTATCCTACGTATTCCCAGGAACTACAATTGATAAGAAACCACTTCCAAAGGAAGGGGATATAGTTGAAGCAGGACAAGTTGTAGCACTTGTCGAAGCTATGAAAATGTTTAATGAAGTAACAGCACCAAGAAAAGCAAGAATTGCAGAAATTAAAGTAACAAATGAAACTCTTGTCAAAGTCGGACAGGTACTAATGCTTCTCGAGCCTCTCTAAGCTGGGTACTCCCTATTAAGGTGATACTTATGGAAGATGTAAACTACCTAAGGGATATATTTCAAACACCCAGCAAAGTGTCAGGTATACCCCAAGATGATAGAATAGAGAGAGCAAAAAAAGGATGGGACAAAAGAGGAGAAGATACACAAAAAAGACTTTCCGAAGCAAAGAGATTTGTTAAATCAGGTACAAAAATTGTTGATCCAGCAGACGCTGTAGCTCTTTTAGAAACAGTCATTAAACCAGGGGACAGAGTTTCAATTGAAGGAGACAATCAGAAGCAGGCAAACTTTTTAGCAAAAGCCTTTGCAAAAGTAAGCCCTTCAAAAGTAAATAATATTCACATGGTTCAATCCGTACTTGCTTTACCTGAGCACTTAGACGTTTTTGATAAAGGTATAGCCTCAAAAGTCGATTTCTGTTATTCAGGCCCTGTAGCAACAAGACTTGCAAATATGGTAATGAGCGGAAAGATCACAATTGGTGCAATCCACACATACATGGAATTGTTCGCAAGGACTTATCTTGACCTCACACCAAGAGTATGTTTAGTTGCCGCAAATGCTGCAGACAAGGAAGGAAATCTTTACACTGGATTTAATACAGAAGAAACCCATTCAATAATTGAAGCTACTAAATTTAGAAAAGGTATTGTAATAGTTCAAGTAAATCAAGTTTTAAACAAGGTACCTCGTGTAGATATTCCAGGAGGATGGGTTGACTTTATTATACCCACTGAAGAACCATATTACATTGAACCTCTTTTCACAAGAGATCCAAGATTAATCACAGAATCCCAGATATTCATAGCCATGATGGCTTTAGTCGGAGTCTACGCTAAATATGAAGTTAAAACACTAAACCACGGTATAGGTTTTAACACCGCAGCAGCTGAACTTTTACTTCCAACATTTGGAGAAGAAATGGGACTTAAAGGAAAGATTTGTACTCACTGGGCATTAAACCCACATCCAACAATGATACCAGCAATTGAATCAGGATGGGCAGAATCCTTCATGCCATTTGGCAGTGAAGTCGGTATGGAAAAATATATTATGGCAAGACCAGATATATTCCCAATCGGTCCAGATGGGACAATGAGGTCAAACAGAGTGATGTCACAAGCCGCTGGTCACTATGCAGTTGACGCATTCTTTGGATCAACTCTTCAGATAGACCAATTTGGTAACAGTGCCGCTGCAACCGCTGGAAGAATTCCAGGGTTCGGTGGAGCTCCAAATATGGCATGCAATGCCCCAGGAAGAAGACACCCCTCAAAAGGATGGCTTATGGCTTCAAAAGAAGATGGAATGAGAGAATCATTAATTGGACCAATATACAGAGGAAGAAAGCTTGTTGTCCAGATGGTAGAAACATTTGGAGAAGGAATGGCTCCAGTATTTATAGAAAAGTTAGATGCGTTCAAACTACAAGCACAGGCAAAGTTTGAGATACCCCCTATCATGATTTACGGTGACGATATTACACACATAGTCACTGAAGAAGGTATAGCCTACATCCACAAATGTAAATCATTAAAGGAAAGAATGGACGCAATAAAAGCTGTTGCAGGCTACACTCCACTAGGACTTGCAGCCGATGAAGCACAGACTAAAAAATTAAGAAAAGCTGGAATCGTCGCACTTCCTGAAGATTTAGACCTATCATTTAATGATGCTAAAAGATCAAAACTTGCTGCAAAGAGCATGAGTGAACTTGTAGAATGGTCTGGAGGTTTATACGAGCCACCAGTCAGATTTAGAAATTGGTAAGGAGGATTAATATGTTTAAGAAAGTTCTTGTTGCAAATAGAGGAGAAATTGCTGTAAGAATAATCAGGGCATGTAAGGAAATGGGAATAAAAACAGTAGCTGTTTACTCTGACGCTGATAAAGATGCACTTCATGTTAAACTCGCTGATGAAGCAGTCAACATTGGACCAGCTCCATCAATTAAGAGTTATTTAAACATGATGAATATCATTAACGCCGCAATTGTAACGGGCGCAGAAGGTATTCACCCAGGTTACGGTTTTCTTGCAGAAAACTCTAGATTTTCTAAGCTTTGTAAAGCCAATGGAATCAAATTCATAGGTCCCAGTGCAGAGTCAATTGACGCAATGGGAGACAAAGCAACAGCAAAAGATACAATGAAGAAAGGTGGTGTACCTGTTACACCTGGTTCTGATGGAATTATTAAAACAATAGAAGAAGCCGATAAACTAGTAAAGAAGATTGGTTGCCCCATCATCTGTAAAGCATCAGCTGGTGGCGGTGGAAAAGGTATGAGACTTGTCAAGTCCGAGAAAGAATTAGAATCTGCTTTGAGATCTTGTCAAGCCGAAGCCCAAGCTGCATTTGGAAATCCAGATGTATATATTGAAAAGTATATAGAACAGCCAAGACACGTTGAAATCCAGATTATTGCTGACCAGTACGGTAACGCAATATACCTTGGAGAAAGAGACTGTTCTATCCAGAGAAGACACCAAAAACTTGTCGAAGAAGGGCCCTCACCTGCAGTATCCCCTGAGATACGAAAGAGAATGGGAGAAGCAGCAGTTAAAGCAGCACTTGCTGCTAAATATGAAGGTGCAGGAACAGTTGAATTCTTGTTCGATGATAAAGCAAATGATTTCTACTTCATGGAAATGAACACAAGAGTCCAAGTAGAGCACTGCGTAACTGAAATGATCACTAACATAGATATAGTGAAAACTGGAATTAGAGTTGCAGCCGGAGAAAAATTGCCATATACACAAAAAGATGTTAAAATAATGGGGCATGCAATCGAGTGCAGAATCAACGCAGAAGACCCAAACACATTCGTTCCATCACCTGGAGAAATTACAAAACTTATATTACCAGGAGGACCTTTTGTAAGAATTGACACAGCCTGTTACCAAGGATATCAGATTCCACCGTTTTATGATTCTCTTATTGCAAAATTGATTGTATGGGGAGAAGACAGAAACGAGGCAATTGACAGAATGTACAGAGCACTAGACGAATTTATCGTAGAGGGCATCAACACAACAATTCCATTCCACAAAAAAGTTATGAAAAATCAGGTATTCAGGGGAGGAGTTTTCCACACAGACTTCATAGACAAACATATGGACAAGTCAAAGAATGGAGGGGAATAAATGGCTTTAACAGAATTAAACTTTGAATTTAAGCCCGAAACCCCTAAAACAATCGTTGAAGAATGGTCTCACGTTGGTGTTGTTGGGAGCGGTGATCTTGAAGTCTTAATTGAAAAGGAAAAAGCTCTGAAAGGAAGTATTAAGATCCACATTTTAACTACCGTAGTAGGTTTTGACGACGTCTGGGAAACAGTTGTAAAGAAATTCATTGATAAAACTGGGCTATCAGGAGTCAAAGTTAGCATAAATGACAACGCAGCCACACCCGCAGTAGTTATCAGAAGACTTCAACAGGCAGTAGATAATGGAGGAGGTCTCCAATAAGGTGATTTTATGAAAATTAATTGGGAAGATCTTCAAGGTAAGAGCTTTTACCAGGCAACTGCAAGGGAAAGAGCTTACGGAATTGTTGATAAAGGCACTTTTAAGGAGTTCCTTGGTCCAAGAGATAAAATGACAAGTCCACACTTGTTAATTCTCGGAGAAGCTGTTGAATTTGACGATGGGATCACTGTTGGTGTTGGTAAGATAAAAAAACACCCAGTATTTGTTGTTTCTCAAGAAGGAAAGTTCGTTGGTGGAGCACTTGGTGAAGTAAATGGAGCCAAGATGGCATACACAATGAAACTTGCCTTAAAAACCTATGAGAAGATGAAAGAAAAATACGGCACAGTCCCTGACGACAGAAAACCAATATGCATTGTATCATTTGATTCCGGAGGAGTTAGACTTCACGAAGCTAACGCTGGACTATTAATGCACTCTGAATCTATGGAAACTATTTGGGAGCTTCAAAACAAGGTACCCTACATTGCACTTACAGGTAGCACAATAGGTGCATACGGTGCACAGGGATTCGTATGTTTAAGCGCTGATGTTGTCATAGCAAACGACTTTGGAAGAATAGGTCTTACCGGACCAGAAGTTATTCAGCAGGAAGTAGGAAAAGACGAATTTGATGCTTCAGACAGAGCACTCATATGGAGAACAATGGGTGCAAGGTCAAAATACATACTTGGTGACGTTGACTATCTAGTAAAAGATACAATAGGTACATTTAGGGATACAATAGCAAACATAGTTGACGAACCTATGAGCAAGATTTCAAGGACAAGAAAAGTCGGTTCACCACAGCTTGTTGAAGAAAATCTTGAAGTAGTAAAACTTGCAGCTGAAAAACAGATAAAAGATTCAAAGGACTTATGGAAGATTTACGGAAATGAGAACGTTGACCAAATACCAGAGATGCCACAAGACCAGTTTCTTTCAGTTGTAAAAAGAAGGCCAAGGAGGATTTAAATGGTAACAACATTAATTGGAAAGACCGAAGAAGCAATCCAGATGATCTTTGACAAAGATACCTTCCAAGAAAACGTTATCGGCACTACACGTCTAGACCCTGAGCTTGCGCCACCAGTAATGGTAGGTCAGGCAATGTTAGACGGCGAGGTATGTTCAGTTCTAGCAAACAATTCTAGAAGGCCAAAT
Organism: Candidatus Methanofastidiosum methylothiophilum; assembly: GCA_001587575.1. GTDB lineage: Archaea > Methanobacteriota_B > Thermococci > Methanofastidiosales > Methanofastidiosaceae > Methanofastidiosum. Next base: position 5,379 of record LNJC01000015.1, on the reverse strand, counting down.
CCCAGATTTAGAGTAGTTTACAGCGGAATCTTGGGAATGGAAGAAGCTTACAAATTCTCTCAGGCAATTTATGCTACAATAGACGCAGACAAAGACAGACCAAAAGATAAGAAGAGACCTATAATCCTTTTAATCGATACACCCGGAAACAGTCCAGGAAAAATCGAGGAAATTGTCGGAATGACAAAAGGGACAGCATCCTACCAGTTTGCAATCGAAGACGCAAGATTGGCAGGCCACCCAGTAATCGGAATGATTATTGGTAGAGCCGTAAGTGGTGGATTCTTGTGCCATGGACTTCTTTCAGACAGAATTCTTGCACTTCCAAAAGAATATGGAACAATCGTTCACGTTATGCCTACAACAAGTATTGCAGTAATTACAAAGATTCCTTTAGAGAGACTAAACGAGCTTGTCAAAACAAACCCAGTATTCGCATCAGGGGCAGAATTCTTCTATGACCTTGGTGGAATAGACGAAATGGTAAAGAAACCTGAGGAAATGAGAACTACCATAATTAAGACAGTAAAGGAAGTAAGAGATTTAAGAAAGCAGGGTAAAGATGACCAGCTTGGAATTTGGCACAGAGGAGAAATCGGTGCACAGAGAGGCGGCAGAAAGAAGAGAATGGAAGCCATAAAGAAGATGCAAGAAGAATACGAAAAGATACTACCTGAGCTTTTATAATCAATTCCTTTATTTTAAATTTTTTATTTTGAGGAATTAAAATGGAAAAAAAATCAAATCCTTATTTTGAAGAGTTAAAAGATAGTGTTGAAACCTTTTCTACTGTTCCTGCTTTCAATGAAATGAAGCGCAGAACACTTGCTGATAAGGGGATTAATGGACCCACAGCAGCCCATGTAATAGAAGAGGTGCACACACCTCTAAATTACGCATACATCACCTTCACTACTGGAACAACTGCTTGGCAGAATCTAGTTGGAATTACACCTAATGAAAAAGAATACAGAAAAAATGTTGGTAAAAATGCATTAAAAATGGCAGGAGTGAAAGAAGGGCACAAAGCTATGTTTTGTTATCCTCCACTTTTAAATGCTATAACTAGAAATGCATTGGAAGAGTTGGGCGTTACATGGACTTTTCTAACAAAATCTTCTAGAGATTCTTTTCTAATGGATTTATATTACAAGGAACCAAATGTAATATTTGGCGAATCTGCTTTCCTTAAAGCTTCCTTAAAAGACGCTATAAAATTAAATATTGCTGATGACCTCCCAAAAGTTGAGATAGTGAATTGTATAGGGACTCCTTTGGATTTAGAAGCTGTTGACATTATAAAAGACATTTTAGGTGCAAGGGTCAATGATATTTACGGCACCCAGGAATTTGGGTGGATCACAATGAATGGTAACCCCGTTAGGGAAGACATTGAATTCGTAAGATCTGATGTTGGGCATGATTTCAAAGAAGCCGTTGTAGGAGGGCTCCCCACAGGAGATAGTTTCCCTGTAGTTGAATCAGGACACGCACTTGACAAGAATGGAAAAATAATTACATACATGAGGGCAAGAACTCAACCCGATTATGAGATTTACGTCAGAGAAACAACATTGAATGCAAAACAAACTATTGAAAGGGCATGCCGAAGTATTTTGAGAATAAAATCAAAGGTGGCAAAGGTCCCCGATGATGTTGTACTCAACTCAGATAGAACTGTTCTTGAACTTAAGCCTTCAATAGTTCCGAAAGATTATGAAGAAAAAAACGAACCAATTTTGATTGAAGGGCCTATTAAGACAAGGATGTTTGACTTACTTGTTCAAGCGCAGCTTGACTACCAAACTTTAAGCGTCAAAGATCCGTGCTGGGTAAAGGATAGGTAAATCTGATCATGATTTTCCAGAGACATGACCTTGTTTTTTCAAACTGGAGTATAATAGATACATCACTAGTAAAAAATGAGAATTTTAAAAAACTGATACTCCAGAATATTTTGCCCGGGATTGTAAGGCGCGATGAATTAGAAGCTAAACCTGGAGAAAACTACTACTCAGAAAATGAAAAGGTCTTTATAGGTTTTGTCTACCCTTACACTGAAAACGGTAGGCGACTTAGATTTGCAACATCCGTTCCTGGAAATAAAATAACTAAACTAGTATCTCCTTACGAGATCTCAAAATATAAATTTGAACAGAGAACTCCTGCACTATTGGCATTGTACCAGATAACTGACGAATTTAAAGTAGGTGTATGGGGCTCAACATCACTTGAAATAATCACTGGATTGCCCTTCACACATGATAAATCAGATCTTGATTTGATAGTAAAAAATTATGAACATGAAGAATTAATAGAGCTCTTATCATTATGCAATGAAATTGAGTCAGGTCTTGGAATTAAAATTGACGTTGAAATACATCTAAAATCAGGCTATGGCATAAACCTTAAAGAGTATGCATCTGAAAGCGATACACTGCTTGGGAAAGGATTAAGAGACGTCGTTTTAATTGATAGAAAGAGCATTGAGGCATACATATGAAAAAAGTTGATTTACTGGGGGAGTTAGCAACAAGAAGCATTCTTCTTGAAGTGTCAACACACCCAAAACCTGGCCTTGTAACACCATTTTCTCCAGGAGCCCATAGAGATATGGACTTCACATTGTTTTTGAAAAGCACAGCTGTGTTGAGTCAAGGATTTAAGGAAGTATCTCACTTTGGCTACAACTATAAAGGTGACTTAAATAAAATGCTGCCCCCTTTAAGAAAACTTGGTCTTGATGTAGAAGATAGGATGTTTCAAGTGACAAACGGGGTAAATACACAAAAAGGATTAATATTTCTATTTTATCTCATGCTAGGCGCATCAGGATATTTACTAAACAAAAGAAGACTTTCCCCTAAAAATATTTCATCCGCAGTTTCAAAAATAACTGCCGGCATAACAGATAAAGAACTTGGTACAATTAAAAAAGGAAAGAAATCTCTTTCAAAGGGTGAAAATACCTTTCTAAAACATGGTATAACTGGGATTAGAGGCGAAGTAGAAAAGGGGCTTCCCACAGTCATGGAACTAGGGCTTCCTGAATTTAAGAAAGCTTATGAAAAAACTCAAGACCTAAACAAATCCTCACTTCATGCATTAATTGCCATAATGTCGAAGGCTGAAGACACAAACATTATCTCGAGAAATGGAATAGATGTTTATTACAACGTACAGAAAAAAGCAGACGAAATACTAAAAGTTGGTGGGGTATTAACTACTCCAGGCATGATGAAAATTATAGACATGGGTACCGATTTCTTAAAAATGAACATAAGCCCGGGTGGTTCAGCTGATCTATTAAGTGCAACATTGTTCCTTTATTTCATTGAAAGGGAGGTATAGATTTTATGGAATTAACACCAATTCAAACTTTTGTAATTGCGCTTTTATTTAGGATATCTGTTCCAATACTGTTATTTGTCGTAGTCCTATACTTCTATAAAAAGAAAGGTAACAACAAAAAGAAATAATTACTTCCAAAATGCTTCTATTATCAGAGAAGTTAGATAACACAGTCCAGAATTCTTTATACCCCAATATTTTTCTATCTGGGGCCTTGCAATATCTAATAGCTTTTTCAGCTCTTCATTTATCAATTCACATTCGCTTGTAGTAAGTTGCACTATACTTATGCGTTTCCCCAGAAATTCCATAATCCTGCCTGATTCTATCTCTTCTTCTACTTCTTCAACTGAAATTTGGTATTCTGAAGAATCGATTGCACATATAATCTCTAAAAGAAGATTTTTAATAGCTTCTCTATGCGTATCACTTGTCATAATAGTCAATGAGAGGTCTAACTAATAGTATATTAAGCTTATGTTTTTTGACTAGTTGTTTTATTGGATATTATTTTATATATTCTAATCCTAATTATTTATTGTGATTAAAAAAATAATTATCTTTTCATTAATTTCTATCATATTTTATCCTGGCTGTTTATTTTTTGAAGAGGGTAATAACGCCCCCATTTCTACTGGTAATTTAAATTTGAGGTATACTGAGAGGGAAATTGAATACTTCACTGAAATTGCCCTTGGAACTGAATATGGCGGCTCTACCCAGGTAATAAGAAAGTGGGATTCTGATATCAAGATAAAAATTAATGGGAACCCAACTGAAAGGGATCTCCAAACACTGAATCTTGTGATTTCAGATATTAATGAGATTATTGGAGATAAGATTAATCTTACAATTGTTAATTCAAATCAGAATATCACTATAAATTTTGTTCCCATATCTGACTTTTCTATATGCAAGGCCACCCGTGGGAATTATGGGTATTTTAACTGTAAATGGAGAAACAATGTTATCTATGAATGCGATATATGCATTGCAACTGATGATGCCTTATTCCAAGAAGAAAGATCCCATATGATAAGGGAGGAACTAACCCAGTCTCTTGGGCTTATGAAAGACTCATTAAAATACCGAGATAGCATATTCTATGAAGGGTGGACCCAAACTCAGGGGTACTCTGAACTCGATAGGAAAATGATTGAGATATTATATTCTGAAGATTTAAGGCCGGGTATGCGTAAATTTGAAGTTGAATCTGTTTTAAGAAAATAGAAACTATTTTAAGTGGCACATATGCAGTTTGAATATGAACTACAAACTATTACTTGGATGCCTTTGCATAGGATCGGGATTATCTGTATTATATTACAGATTCACAAACGCTTTTTATTTTGAATTTCTAGATATCATCGTCTTAGCCATATCTTTAGCTGCTGGAATTTATCTGATATCTAAAGGAAGGGAAGAATCTAAAAAATTGAAAGAATAATAATATTAAATTTATTTTTTCTTACCGAATCCAAGTATCTTCATAAACTGGTGCATTGGGTATTCCTTTTGTATTACCGTCACAGTATAGTAAACTTTCTCATCTTCAGGACAGCCAGAAGAAATAAATTTATATGTACCTGGCTTTAGCGCTTTGAATGTAAAGAGGTATCCTCCAGGGATTGGCTCTGGTCCTTCACAAACTGGCTTGCTACAAACATATTCAATGGAACCCTTTATCCCCATAGAATAGGTCATACAACAGTCTCCCTCTATGAACAGTACCTTGACTTGAAACGTATCTCCAACTTGGACAGTCGTTGGGCCGATAATTTCAGATTTACATGGTTCTCTTGCCATCGTTTGAGCTACACCAAAAACACTTACTACAAATAGTAAGCTTATTACTATAGCTAATATTTTCTTCATAATAATCACATTGTAGTTACTAGTTAGAATTCTAGAGTTATATAAACTTTTGCCTAATCCCCATTTCATAAAAGAAGTGGAGGGAGTGGGATTCGAACCCACGAACACCTACGTGACAGGACTCTGAATCCTGCGCCTTTGGCCAAGCTCGGC
>LNJC01000014.1 GCA_001587575.1 Candidatus Methanofastidiosum methylothiophilum | reverse complement strand
TCCGTTGGACCAGATTAACATCAGCCCTAATCCCCCGCTTCTTCCTTAGATGCTTAGAGATGGCAGAGGCGGAAAGATCAAGAGTGAGTTTAGCTTGGATAATATCTGTTCTCAAGGTGACTGGATATATTGCATAAGGCCTTCTTCCAGGCTGCTTGTGTTTGGGTAATTCACCAGTTATCTTTGAAAGCTTGACTATCTGCTGGACTCGCCTTTGAGATATTCTAAACTGAGAGGCAACAACTCTTGTGGGGAGTTTGTACTTTGTTACCCTAAGTACAATCGCCTCAAGATCTGCATCCTTAAGCTTCATGCCATTTAAGGCAAAAGATTGATTTAAAGCTTGGCGAAATATTTGGCAGATAACACATTTATTTTATTTAAACTTATTTTATTAATATTTACATATCATGGTTCCATCTGATAGTAAATGGCACATTCCAATTACCCTATCAAGAGAGATCACAAATCCAATGCCCATACCTGGTTTATCTAATTCGCCTGCCTGCTTAATAGCTTCAAGAATATCCTCAGTTTGCTGTTTACTTACCACAGTAAAAATTATTTCTTTTTCTGGTTCAATTGGGATTCCAAGTATCTTTTGTTTTTCATGGATTCCAGTACCTCTTCCAAAAACTACAGTACCCCCCTTAGCACCTGCCTTTATTGAAGCTTGTATTATCTGTTCAGAAAATCCCTTTTTTACTATTGTCACTATAAGGTCGCATCCCTTTGTTTCCTCACTCATCTTTTATACCTCCTTTATAACGAATAATTAATCCAAATGCCATTACAGGAATTATCGGAGCTAGGGCAATAAGTGAGATAAGGCCAAATCCATCAATCAATGGATTTCTACCTTCCATAGTGGAAGCAGCGCCTAGTGCCATAGCCATCAAAAATGTCACTGCCATTGGACCTGTAACGACTCCTCCAGAATCAAATGCAATGGCAATATACTCCTTGTCTGAGAATAAAGTAAGTAAAAGTACAATAGAGTAACCTACTATAATAATTAATAAAAGATTTAAACCATAAACTAATTTCACCATTCCAAGTGAAACAAAAAAAGCCACACTAAAAGACAAGATATATTTGATTATTTTTCCCTGGATGAATCCATTAGAGAACTTTTCAATCTGATTACATAAAATCATTACTGCAGGTTCAGCGTATGTTGTTAGAAATCCCATCGAAAATCCCAATGGTATTAAAATCCAATTATAATCGAGACCTCCAAAATATTCTCCTATAGTTCTCCCTGCAGGTAGAAAACCTATTTCTACGCCTTCAAAGAATAATACCATTCCTAAAAAAGTGAGAAAAATACCTTTAATAAGATTTTCTATGTATATTTTTGGAAGGTGAAGATAAAACTTTTGGAATAGCATAAAAAATATTGATAAAGGCAATAATAGAATAATGACTTCGTAGATAGTTTTGAATAGGTCTCCAAGTATTGAATTCATGAATACAATACCCCCAATAACATTACACTTATCACTGGCCCCATTGAAGCAAGGCCAATCAATCCAAAACCATCAGATAGGGCTGATTTTCCACCTAAAACTGAACTAATCCCAATACCCAGAGATAGAATTATTGGGACTGTAACTGGGCCCGTGGTCACGCCACCCGCATCAAAAGCTATTGCCACAAACGATTGAGGGGTAAAAAGAGAGAGAAGTATTATGATTACATACCCGCCTATGAAAAGATAAGGAAATCCTATCCCATAAATAATTCTTAACATTGCCAAGGATACAAATATGCCTATTCCAAAACTAATGGAAAGGACTAACAAAAATTGGGGTATGGCACCATTGGAAACATAATCTATTTGAGTTGAAAGCACCCGCACATCAGGTTCTGCAATGGTAGTAATAAATCCTATGATAAATGAAAATATCAATAAAAAACTCAATGAACCTCTCATGGGTAACTCTGATCCAATAGCCTCCCCAAATGGCAAAAAACCTAGATTAATGCCAAGTAAGAAGAGAGTAATTCCAAGAATCACCATTATGAAGCCAATAGTAAAATTTAATATTTCTCCTTTTGAAATAAAAAACAAAAATAAGAACACAACGATTGAAACTGGCCCAACTGATCGCAGCACTTCAAAGAACTCTTTTTTGATTTCATCTGTCATTGTAACACTTATCTAATTATCTCTTTTTCATTTATATAATTTCTGATTATTTTGTAATTATGAAAATTTATTAGAAATATTAATTTGTTTTAATAATATTTTATCTAATATTGGAATAAACAATGAAAATAAATCTTAATTCTTTGAACAAAGTGTAGATTGGACCTAATTCCATTAATATCTCCTATAATCGAAATCTATAAAAAATCATTCTTAAACTTAGTTTTAGTGACATTATGGAAATACAATTTGAGCGCATGGGCGAAGAGCATAGAACTGACGTAATAGATATTTTTAATTACTATATTGAAAATGGATTTGCAGCATATCCTGAGAATAAACTCCCATATGAATTTTATGACATGTTTCTTATAATTACGAAGGATTATCCTGCAGTAGTAATTAAATCTGATAAAAATGAAGCAATAGGATTTAGTTTAATCCATTCTTATAGCCCCTTTTCAGTATTTAAAGAAACTGCCGAAATATCTTATTTTATCAAAGAAGAGGTAACTGGAAAAGGAATTGGCAAAAAGACTTTAGATTATATAGAATCAGAAGCAAAAAAATTGAACATATCGAGTATATTAGCTAGCATCTCTTCAATAAATGAAAGAAGTATAAATTTTCACAAAAAAAATGGATTTAAAGAATGTGGAAGATTTGTGAAAATAGGGAAGAAATTTGATAAATATTTTGATGTTGTTTGGATGCAAAAAATATTATAAATTATACTTTATTCTAAATTATTCTAACATATTTATAAATTAAATTATTACTTTTATTTATGGTGCCCTATGAAATGCCTTCTATGTGGAAATGACACGGATTTAAGTTACTGCCCTAACTGCGGCAATTACCCCTTAGAACAGGAAATAATCAAATGCACTAAATGTGGTAGTGATAATAGTAAAGAATTATTCTACTGTTCTAAATGTGGCGCACCTATAAAGATATACGCAACTAGTGACAATCCAAAATCTGAAAAAGTAGGGGACGCAGAAAAATATTCGGAAGAAATCGAAAGAGAAGAATTCAGAAAGAAAAAATTCAAAGCGATATCTTCAATTCTTCTTGGAGCTATGCTATTACTTGCGATTTTCTATTACTTAGGATTGGTAAATAATCCAAACAGCCCTATTGAACACCAACTTCCTCAGAAGTATAGTGCTGTTATAACAACTAAGATTAATAATATAGATGCCGATGTGGGAGAGATAAAACTATGGGTGGCATTACCAATCGACTGTGGAACACAGCAAAATGTTTCAATTATAAGTATTGATCCAGAACCTAATAAGATTGACATCTTTCCAGAAGCATGTACAAGAGTTTGTTACTGGGACTTTAATAGTTCTCTTCCCACAAATTCTTCAATAGTAATAATTCAGAAAATATCTTTTGTTGCAAATCCGTTTACTACGTCTATTGATCCTTCTTTAATTGAGCCCTATGATAGTTACTTGGGAATTTATAATGAATATACAAAACCAAGCCAAAGGGTAGAATCCGATGATCCAGATATAATTGCCATGGCAAAAAAGGTAGTTGGAAATGAAAAAAATCCATATAAAAAGGCTGACAGGATATATGGCTGGGTAGTAAAAAATATTACTTATGAAATACAGGACCAAGAGCTGGGTGCAAGGTACGCATTTTACAATAGAAAAGGTGATTGTACTGAATTTGCCACCTTATTTGTTGCAATGTGCCGTTCTCAAGGTATTCCTGCAAGATTAGTTCATGGTTATCTTTATGGGACTGATACATCAGCTGGGCACATGTGGGCTGAGATTTATTTGCCTCCTTATGGATGGGTGCCTGCTGACCCAACAGGGGATCATACTACAAAAAGTAGATTTTTCTTTGGGCGTCTTGGAAACAATGTGCTGATTCTATCAAAAGGCAATGTAGGATTATCGCCCAATGATGCAGAAGACATTCCATTCGCTTTTAGTTATATAGCACATTATAAAAGTTATAACTTCGGCAAACTAATTTTTGAAAATAACGCAGAATTAAAAAAAATTAATTAAAATATAAAATAAAATTAAGAAATTATTAGTTTTACTCCTGCTGTGTCAAAGACCCCTTTATCAGAGTATGCAACTACTTTAAAGTCGTATGTACCAGAAGGAACGTTTGGATCAATTGAGAATGTTATTCTGTAAGTTTGTGTGCCCAATCCTTTTAGTTTTAGAACATTAGGTGTAATTGATGCAGTTACTCCTTCAGGTAAACCTTCAAATTTAACTCTAACTTCGTTCTGTGTGAAAACTCCTCTATTTTTAACTTGAACTAATGTCTGCTGTGTTCCTGGAACAACATTAAATCCAGAAACTACCTTTCCATTAATAATTATTCCAGGACCATCTATTATTGAAAAGGTCTGTATATCTACTCTTGGGTAGAGAATGTTCTCTGGAAGCTTTTGTTGACGTAGTGTGCATTCTGTAGTGCACGATGACCTTTGGCCTTCTGGAGATGTTAAAACATCACCACTTGTCAAAGTTGTGTTTCCTTGCCAGTAGTTGTTTGTCAGATCAAATGGTGTTTTATCTGATGTGTTGATACCACCTATACCATTATTGATAATATTGTTGCTGTAGATATTGAGTGTAGCAGCGTTAGCTAATCCCTCTAAACGAATTCCTTGAAGATTCCCGTCAACAGTATTGCCATATGCAACAATGTTTGTACCCGCTATCCAGCCAAAATTAATTCCTGGAGCATTTGAAGTATTGGTAATTGTATTACAGTAGACTTGAGTACCAGTTACGTCAAACTGTTTATGATTTGGGTATAATTTTAATAAGTCTGGGTTCCATGTGTTTCCCATTATCTTAATGCCGCCGCCGTAAGCTTTGTCAACTGTGTTGCACCTGATTATATTGTTCTTTCCACCATCGTACAAAATTATTCCGTCCCCACCTAAAGGAATAAGATTTTTTACAACGTTGTACTCTACTAAGTTTCCGTTACTTGACCATATGTATATACCATCAGAAGCACCGTCAACGATATTGTTTCTTACGATTACTCCTGTAGGTCTTGCTAGTCTTTCTTCTGTAACTGGTTCTGCATTACCCCATATATCTATATTGTAGGGAATACGTGTAAAGTAAGTTGTGCTAATACTACCTATTAGAATCCCTATTCCTCTATTATAATTTCCAGAGTAAGTTGCGTTTATAATAGTAAATCCCTCTATTGTGACATTGTCAGCAAAAACTAAGAAACCGTTGTGATTTAGGTCTGTTTCTGTGTATTTAACCTTACATCCGCCCGCCGCTACGCAATCAGGTCTTTCATAGTTGCATGGCCAGTACATTGATGCATCGATAATAGTAACTGCTGGGCCTCCAGTTGATTTAATGGTCAGCCCTGGCTTGTAAACTATGATGTTTCCATAGTAAGTTCCCGGATTAACTAGAATTGTGTCGCCTGGGCTTGCTGCGTCTATAGCAGCCTGTATCTCTACTCCAGGACTAATCGTTACAGTTGCAGCGCTGATAGGATTTATTACTATTAACAAAGATACTACTAATAAAATTCCTACAATCGCTGATTTTATTTTCTTCATTATTTTTACCTCCATATTCCTCTTGACGATATTCTTTAATTTCTAAAATTAGTTTTTAAATTACGTCAAAAATAATGAATATATATATATATAACTCTTTTCCTTTAAGAAATTATTTTGGCACAAATAAAATTATCCTAGAATCTAGAAGAAATATTGAAAATAGTTTTTTCTAGTATTTCATATTATTCATAATTAAATTTGAAACTTCCAGACTGCTCTTCCCTTTTCCTCGATTAATGAAACTTTGCATTCTATATTTTTCATCATTAATCCAAGCCAGAAGTGGCAGGCACATATACCTATATCAACATCTGGGTGTTCCCACTTAATATGCTTATATCCAACTGGCATTGCTATAGAAACAGTTTTTAGATCTGAAGAAATTTTGAAGCGCCAGTGCTGGCTATTTGCTCCAGATGGAGCTTTCCTTGCGAGATCAAGTGCATATAAAAGTTCAGGAGTGAGAGATTCTTTCGTGATTCCTTCAAGTAATTCGTTAATATCCTTTCTCTTGTAGCTCATTAAGGATCCAGTTACCCTATCTGTTAGTCTTAGACCTTCTTTTTTCCAGTAACCAAGTGGAGATATGCAAATTGCGCGTTCACCTTCGACTACCCCCTTCCCGTATCCCCATTTTGGACTATCAAAGTTTTTATTATTTCCAAGATGAGGCATAATTCTTTCTAACTCTTCAATAGAGTAATGTCCGTACCAGCATGTTGAAAGTCCTAAGCTAGTGGCATAAAGTATTATCATTTCTCCAATGAATCCAACTTTTGAGATTGATTCTATATTTGTATTAGAGATGAATGCCATTCCATCTGGAGGTGAATTAAACGTACTGTAAAGTTTTTTGTCAGAGTTGGCCTTGAAGAATCTTATTTTTGTATCGTGAGCGAATGGAGCTTTCATGTTGTTTATAAAATCCCTAAGTTTGTCCATACTGTCTTTATCAACTTCACGCATTTCATAACTTCTTACAGATCGACGGACATTTATCGCAGATTCCCAATCAATTTTATCAAGCATAATAATCACTTTAGTAGTTTTAAAATTGGAATTGTTAAATAACTTTACTTAATCAGGTCCAATAACTATAAAAAAGTGCGGGGGAAGGGATTTGAACCCCTGGACCCCTGCGGGAATAGATCTTGAGTCTATCGCCTTTAGCCATGCTCGGCAACCCCCGCGTAATGAAAAGTTGGTTATGGGAATATAAAAAGGTTTCTAAGTCTTAGTTTTTAACTCCTTTGAGATGTAGTAGAACCTAGTAAAGACTGTTATATAGACAACAACAAGCAGCACATAAAGACCTATCTCTAAATTGATAAAAGAAAATACAAATATTATCAATATTCTCTCTGCTCTCTCTCCAATACCTATACCCATTACCTTTACTCCAAGCGCTTCCCCTTTAGCACGCATGTAGCTTATTAGATAAGCTCCGATCATTATAATAAAACAAAGAGTTAGATTATAGGATAATCCTATTCCAAGTAGTATAATTCCATCTCCAATTCTATCAAACGTCGAGTCTAAAAAGCCGCCAAGAACTGTCGTTCTTTTAGTATATTTTGCAACTGAGCCGTCAACTAGATCAAGAAATCCAGAAATAGCAAGAATAACAGCTCCAATATAAGTAAGCCCAAGATAGTAGTAGTAACCTGAAAAGAATACAACAATTAGACTGATGGTTGTTATAAGATTTGGCGGAAGGAATCTAAAAATTTGCCCTATAAGATTAACAATTGATACAAATGATTTATTTTTACGGATATTATTAAGCATGCCTTTTGGATTGATTAGCTATATTTAAATCTTTTTTATCCTCACGCTATTTTTATTGGCACAATCATAGTTGACATAACAAACAGTACTATGGCAAGACCAACCATAATCCAGTGATTTCCTTCTATAGGAGTAATCTCATCCATTGATCCAGGATGCCCTCTGTACGCTAGATAAAACCCTATTACTCCCCAAAGACTCCAACCAGCCCAAGTTAATAGCCCCATACCAAATAATAGAATTGCAACAATAAATGAGAGGTATCTGTGATTTATAGGGCCTAGTACAGCCCTTGCAATGTGGCCGCCGTCTAGTTGGCCCATAGGAATTAGATTAAGCATAGTTACAAATATCCCCGCCCATCCTGCAAAAGCAACTGGATGTAAATAAAGTGAATTACCTTCTGTTACAGTTACGATAGATTTGGCGATAAACTTGAAAATAAGAGGTTCACCAAGATATATCGAGCTTCCTTCGAAAATTGTAGTAGGAACAACTGGAGACATAACGACTCCAACTATAGTAATTGGTATTGCAACTAATATACCCGCAAGAGGTCCTGAAAGGCCCAATTCAATAGCACTGTTTTTTGTGGGAATAAATGACCTTATGTTGATAACTGCCCCCATAGTTCCTAGAATAAACGGAGCAGGTATGAAATAGGGAAGTGTTGCATCGACCCCATTTTTTCTTGCAACAAGATAATGCCCCATTTCGTGTGTTCCCAAAATCACCATTATTGAAAAAGAAAATGCTATCGCTCCAACCCAAGGATTTGCCATAAACCCATACTCAACATGTGGCACAGACATGAAATAACCCGCAATAGTTGTCGATATGACTGTCAAGATAAATAAAATCAGATTTTTTTTATAATTAAAATCCTTCTTAGGAGAAGAAGACCTTAACAAAACATAGAGCTTCCCTTCTTCTTTTCTAATGAACGGATAAAAATTGATCTTTTCAAAAGAAGAAATTATCTCTTCTGGTTTTTTGAATAATTCCCTTACTTCAAACAAGGCTGAATAATTGTCAGTTTTGACATTTCCATACGAAAAGTTTTCATTTGCAATGTTAATTATCTCTTGTAGTTGTTCGGGCAGTTCATTTTTTTCCTGGCCAATAACTAATGATTTGCAAGATGGGCATCTATCGTAATCCTTCTGTTCAGAAAATAAATACTCCTTGTAACCACATTTCTCGCATTCTAGCACCTTGACCATAGAGAATTCTTATTCAAATTCTTTATAAAATTTCCCTACATGCAAAAACTTATCTATTCAAACTCACAAGTATTTATGGGAGCAATATGGATACCTATATTATTGATTCAAACTGTAAGTATTATGGACTTGATACTCCACTCCTTATGGAGAATGCCGGAAGGGCGGTAGCGTCAGAAATTGAAAAGAGATTTGGCACAAGAAACAAGATAGCAGTTTTTTGTGGTCTTGGTAACAATGGAGGAGATGGATTCGTCTGTGCTAGATATTTATCTAAAGAGAATCAAGTCACCGTTTATTTAATTGGGGAGCCAGATAATATAAAAGAAGGTGCGGCAGTTTCAAAATGGAAGTTATTAAATCATTTAAATATAGAAAAAATATTTATTAAGGACTCCTCCGATATAGAGAAGATAAGGTCTAACTTTGAAATTTATGTTGACGCAATATTTGGGGTCGGTGTCAAAGGAACTCTTAGGCGCCCATATTCTGATGTTATCAATAGAATAAATGAAATCAACGGCGTCAAAGTATCAATTGACGTAGCATCTCCATACTTTATGCCAAATGTTGTAATATCCTTACATACCCCTAAAGAAGGTGCGACTACTGTTGTTGATATAGGTATTCCTAAAGAATTCAATTACTTGACAGGCCCAGGTTATGTAAATAAGTTAAACAAAAGAGCGACTGATTCACATAAAGGTGATAACGGTAAGATTCTAGTAATTGGAGGATCAAAAGAATATCATGGGGCTCCGATATACGCTTCAATGGCAGCATCATATCTATGTGATCTGGTATATGTAGCATCTCCAAAAAAATGTGCTAAAGTAATAAAGCCATACTCTCCCGATTTCATAGTTTTTCCTACAGAAAAAAGCCATTTCATCCCAGGAGATATTGAACTACTAAAAGCGCTCTCTGAAAAAGCTGACTCTATTCTTTTAGGAGTGGGGGCAGGTAGAGAACAAGAAACTGTAGAAACGATACTAGAATTTTTGAAAAGCATCTCTTGCAAGAAGATTATAATAGATGCCGATGGCCTTTATGCAATTAAAGATAATCTTGAAATAGTAAAGAAAAATGATGTTTGTTTAACCCCACATCATTCTGAATACCGCATGATTTTTCAGGAACCCTTAACTCAAGATAATTTATTAATTAACTCTGAAAAATATAAAATAACTATAGTTGCTAAAGGGGAAGTTGACCTAATATCCAATGGGAAAAACATTATTAAAAACTTCACAGGCAATGCTGGCATGACAACAGGAGGAACAGGAGACATCTTAGCAGGACTAATAACTGCTTTTTCAACAAAAGGAACACTTCTCGAAGCCGCTTGCGCAGGTACTTTCTTAAATGGGATAGCGGGAGACATAACGGCAGAAGAAATGGGGTATAACTTTAGAAGCTCTGATATGATAGAGAGAATTCCCAAGGCCCTTAAATTTTGTCAAAAATTTTAATTCATTTTTTTAACTCACATTCAATATATTTAGTTATTTCTTTGGCCCAATTAAGTGCCGCATCAGGACCATTAGCAGTGATAATATTCCCGTCCTTTACAACATCTTTGCTTTCAAATATAACTCCTTTCTTTTCAAAAATATCAGGTCCGCCCCATACAGTAGCTTTCTTACCTTTCAGAACTCCAGATCTTGCCATTATGTTTGGTGCGTAACATATACCCCCAAATAAAGGTAACTTCTTTTCAGCCTCTTTCAAGTATGTATGAAGAGTTTTGTCGTCACTAAGATTAAAGGTCCCAGGACCACCTACCAATAAAAAAACATCATAATCCTCTAGATTAATATCTTCAATTCCTTGAACTTCGATAATTTTACCAAATTTACTCCAAGCTGTTCCCTCATTATGTGAAACAACAGTTACAGTGTATCCCTTTTCTTCGAATATCGACTGAGGGATAAATAATTCTTCATCCCTAAATCCTTCTTGAGCAACCCACATTAAAATACAGACCATAATTAGCCTCCTTAAATAGCAATTATTTCGTAGCCTTCTTCCATATATCTCGCCATACTTGGATGTCCAAATAGTTCATCGCAAAGATTAAGATTTTGTTTTTTTGCTTCTTCAACAGTACCATTCTTTGTTGCGCACGCCTTACATACACATTCAATTAATCCTTCATCCTTTACCCTAACGTAGTAGTAATGTAGGGGATTACCTGCTTCGTTTAGCTTTCCAATTAGTCCAGCAGCTGAGCCTTCTATTATTAATTTAGTATCGTAACCCTTTGCATGGAATTCAATTGCATTGATCAAAGCGTGCACCACACACATTGGGTCTCCATTAAATGCAAATATTGCAACTTTTCTTTCAATCCAAAATTCACTCATTTTTCCCCCACCTCAATATTAGATTATTTAATAATTATACCTTTACTAAGATATACTCCCCTTCTAACCTAACTTCATATTTTTCTTCATCGTTTATCTTAAGTTTTATCAATGGTATTTTAGGCCCAGAAATTAATTTTCCCGTAGTTACATCAAACTTTGAGCCATGCTTAGGGCAGGTAACTACACTTCCTTCTAACTTCCCACTTGAAAGATCGCCATTTCTATGTGTACATTTATTATTGATCGCGTAGTATTTGCCGCCTATGTTTGAAATTAATATTTCCTTTCCGTTAATATAATATTTTTTCATACTCCCTTCTTTAATTTCAGATACTTTTCCTACCTTCATAAATTCCATAGAAACCCCCTAAATAGATACGATTCAAGATTATTAAGGTTTATTGTGATAAACCGTAAAAAATAAATAGATGAAATGATAATTACCTATGGTTGATAAGATGAAATTATTAAGTAAAGCCTTTAGTCAGGGCGAGAGTATTCCATTCAAATATTCTTATGAAGCAGGTAATTTATCACCTCCTCTTGAATGGAATTCTATACCTAAACAAACTAAAAGCCTTGCTTTAATTCTTGAAGATCTAGACTCTCCAATGTTTAGCTGGATACATTGGATAGTATATAATATACCAATAACTCTAAAAGGACTTCCTGAAGGTTTGCCGCCAGAAAAAGAGTTATTTGAAGGAGTAAAACAAGGACTTAACAGTTGGAAAAGAAATTGTTATGGCGGTCCATGCCCTCCTTGGGGAACACATAGATATGTTTTCAAATTATACGCACTAGATGATAAACTAGATGTTGATCCTGATTTATCTAAAACTGAATTAATTAAACTAATAGAGTATCATAAAATTGCAGAAGCAAAACTCGTTGGAAACTATACTTGTAAATATGAAAAATGGGTTACCCCTATAGAAAAATAATAAAATAATTTTAAAAAAAGAAAAGATAAAAAAAATCTTTTCTTAAATTAATTTCCTGCTCCTTTATAGCGTATCTTTTTTAAAGGTCCTTCATAGTATATTTCTACTTCTTCATTTAAATATTCATAAAGATATCTTTCAACGGTACTTCTTGGTATATCCGTATCGTTAACAAGTTCTTGAATGAAGTAGTCTCTCCCACTGTTTAGCTTTTGTTTTAGAAGAATCCTTAATTCGTTGATACGCTTTTCTCTTGTTTCAAATTGTCTTCTCCATCCCATATTTTTTCACCTTTAGTGCTAACTATCATCTCTCAAATGTTAGTTACTAATATTGATAATCATTAGTATATAAATCTTTTGGTTGTATAGATTAGCATTAATGCAATTATTATATTAATTAATATCAATTATAGTTAATACTATTATAAGTCGATAAAAACTATTATTTAAAACTCTAAAAAAGAGTTAATAAAAAAGTATTAATCCTTTAAAAGGAATTTATCAAGGACGTCTCTAGCCTTTTCTCTGTTTTCTTGATGTGTAGTGATAAACTTAACAAGTTTTTCACTTAATAGATTCTTGCACTCCCCACAGAATACTTCACCGCGCTTGCATCCATCATGTATCTCTTTTATCTTCTTATTATCCTCTTCAAAGATGAAATATAGATACTGGTAAATTGTACAGACTCCTGGATTTCCACCTTTTTCTTTATGCTCTTTTATTGTTTGCCCCCCTCCTGTGAAGGCTCTTTTTACTTTTTTATCGACCTCTTTTGGAGGGTCAATAGAAAATATGGCGGTATCGCTCTTTGATGCGGACATCTTTCCACTTGGCCCTTCTAGGCCAGGGAGGAACATGTTGTGGATGGCTGCAGGTTTATAATAACCAAGTTTCGGAGCCACGTCTCTTGTAATTCTCCAGTATGGGTCCTGATCAATTGCCGCTGGAATTAAAACAGGGACATTGTATCCCTTTAAAACAGAGGGCAAAAAACAAGGTGCGGCCTGAACTGAAGGGAAGAAAACCATACCAATATTAGTTGAATTTTTAAAACCAAAAACTGCTTTTGCTGTTGATGTAGTCACATTCTTTGCAACTTGGATCGATATTTTATAAAGAGTTTTTGCATAATCAATATCGGAGAAAATAAAAGTCTTTTTTGGGTCAAATCCTAAAGCAATCACATCGAGGGCATTTTCATAAGCAAAAGCATGTGTTTGCTCAAGTGTCAAATCTGGTCTCATCATGAACTTTTCATCATCAGTCATCTGGAAATAAAACTCGCAATCAAATTTATCTTGGAGCCATTTACAGAATATCCATGGTACTAAATGGCCAAGATGGGTATGGCCAGAAGGGCCCCTTCCCGTGTAAAGAGCAAACTTTTCTCCTTCTTCATATTTTTTTAGGATCCAACCAAGATCCCTATGGGAAAAGAACAATTTTCTCTTTAGAAAAGGATGCAAATCTCCAGTATATTTCTTAATAGTATTCAATAGATCTTCAGTAAGGACATCTGTTCCAAACTGTTTTATGAGTTTATTATAATCAATTTCTCCTTCAACTTCCCAAGGAGTAACAACAGATTCATCCATAATATCAGAATAACCTGATTTTAATGCTTTTTAAATTTAATCTTTTCTTATCTCTTTCCTCTGGGCCATTCTATAGCCACAAACTACAAGAGTCTTACCAGATAGTTGATTATCCAATTCATCATCGCCAGTATCAACTAATAAAAATGGAGTGTTCTCAAGTTTTTGAGGAGTTGCTATAATAATGATATTTTCTTTTCCAACTTTTCTTAAGACCTGACTTGAAAGCTGTTGATTTCCCCTTCCAAAAACAAATCCCTGAGCACCTATTGGGCTCACTATTATTTTCACACTCTTTTCATCTTTGATATGTTCTAATATTGCCTTCTCATTGACGTCGCTTGCAACTAATTTTTCATCTTTTATTAGATCTACTCCTAGAATGGTTTTCTTTAGGCCCATAACTTCTGCAATCTTTGCAGTCGTAGAACCTGCACCAACTATATACAAAGAGCCGTCAGACATGAATTCACTGGCAAAAATAGCTATGCCTTCCTTTGCCATTTCTTCATCTTGACCCTCAAATAGTGTCTTGGCATCTTGTACTAGATTTGGAATGTAGGGAGTTTTTAGATACCCATATAATTTCATCTTAAATTTATCTGCCCTGTAACTTTCTTCATCTATATCAAGGACATCTGAATCTTTATATCTTGAGTTTCCTTCTAAAAACGCTTTAAGAATCTCTGACGCTGCTTTTGGATTTATTGCAAATACTGAAGAAAACATCTTTACTCCCGCGGGCATTCCTATTACAGGGACTTCTGTGGAAACTACTTCGCATATATCTCTTGCCGTTCCATCTCCGCCGCAGAATATTATTAGGTCAACTTTTCTTTTTTTGAATTCTTGTACGGTCTTAATTGTATCTTCTCTACTACTTAATCCCTTAAAATTGTATACTACTTCATATTCAAATCCCTTATTTTTTACAAGGTCTTCTCCCATCTCGCCTGAGGGAACTAGGAGCTTTACATCTTTAGTATTTCCAAGATATTCAAAAAATACTTGAGCTCTTTTCTTAGATATTTTTTCAGCACCAAGCTCTAGAGCTTTTTCATAAAGTCCATCGGTACCTTTTAATCCTACAGAGCCACCCATCCCTGAGATTGGATTGACCAAGAAACCAAGAGTTTTCATTTTACCACAAAATAAAAAAAATAGGAGGATTAATCCTCCTTAATCTTTGGAAGTTTTTTAAGAGACTGCTTTACAAGGTCTGCAGGGTATTCATAGTCTGTTAGTTTTCCATGAATAAAAAGTTCGTAGGATTTAAGATCAAAGTGTCCATGACCACTTGCATTGAATAGAATTACCTTTTCTTCCCCAGTTTGTTTGCACTTTTTTGCTTCTTCTATTGCAGATTTAATCGCGTGAGCAGTTTCTGGTGCCGGAACATGACCTTCAGTCTGTGCAAATAGCATTGCAGCTTCAAATACTTCTGTTTGGTGGTATGCTTGAGCTTCGATAATGTTTTGGTCTTTTAGTGAACTTACTATAGGCGAGGCTCCGTGGTACCTTAATCCTCCAGCATGTATGCCTGGTGGAATAAAGTCATGGCCCAAAGTAAACATCTTTGCAATAGGACCTAACTTTGTTGAGTCACCATAATCGAAAGCATAAAGGCCTTTTGTTAGTGTTGGACATGAATGTGGCTCAACAGCTATAACTCTTAGATCTTTCTTATTGCCTTTAAGCTTGTCATGTAAGAATGGGAATGAGATACCTGCAAAGTTAGAACCACCGCCAACACAACCAATTACTATGTCTGGGTATTTTTCTTCCATCTTCAATTGTTCCTTAGATTCAAGACCTATTACTGTCTGGTGCATACAAACGTGGTTTAAAACACTTCCAAGAGAGTATTTCGTGTCTTCATGTGTTGCCGCATCTTCTACAGCTTCGGATATGGCAATTCCAAGACTTCCAGGGTGCTCTGGATTATCTTTTAGAATAGATCTTCCTGCGTTTGTCTTATTGCTCGGACTTGGGAACACTTCTGCCCCCCACAAATGAATTAGATTTCTTCTGTAAGGTTTCTGCTCGTAACTTACCCTTACCATGTAAACTCTGCATGTTATGTCAAATAGACTCGTTGCGTAACTTAATGCAGACCCCCACTGACCTGCACCGGTTTCAGTTGTTATTGTTTGTGTACCTTCTTTCATGTTATAGTATGCCTGTGGCACTGCTGTGTTTGGTTTGTGGCTACCTGCAGGAGAAATTCCTTCCCATTTGAAGTAAATTTTTGCAGGTGTTTTTAGGGCCTTTTCCAATCTTAGAGCTCTGTAAAGTGGAGAAGGTCTCCATACTGCGTAAATATCACGTATTTCCTGTGGAATATCAATCCATCTTTCTTGAGATACTTCCTGTTTTAGAATTTCCATTGGAAAAAGTACTGAAAGCTCTTCCAATGTAGCCTGTTTTAAGGTTCTAGGGCTATATACTGGCGGCAGGGCCTTTGGCAGGTCTGCCTGTATGTTATACCATTTTTTTGGCATTTGGTTTTCGTCCAAAAATATTTTGGTTCTTTCCATATTTTATCCTCCCTTATAGTTTATTAAAAATCTAAAATATTCTAACTAAAAAAACTAAGACCTCTAAAAATCTCTAGACGTCTAATTTACACTAAAATTCCTATGAGTAAGCGAAAAACCTAAAAGTAGGTCGCTTAGTATCGCCACCACCAAAATTTAAGAAAAGAGTCTTTTGTGACTACTTTGGTTGTATTGGATGGCTTTAAGCTCATAGTACCAAAAAATTTAATCATGAATCTCTTTATAAAGCTTTGTATTATTTATTTCTTTGCTTTCCCCTGGTTTGCTACTGATTTAATTGCATTTTCAATTTCTTTAGCATCTCCTAAATAATAATGCCTTATAGGTTTCAAGTCCTTATCTAATTCATAGACTAGGGGGATGCCTGTTGGTATGTTCAGACTTACTATTTCTGCTTCAGAAACATTATCAAGATATTTTACAAGCGCCCTAAGACTGTTTCCATGTGCCACAATTAGAACTTTCTTTCCGCTCTTTATTGTTGGGGCTATTGTTTCATGCCAATAAGGTAAAAATCTTTCAACTGTATCCTTAAGACATTCAGTTTGTGGAATCTGATCTTTAGGCAAGTCTTTGTAACGTGGGTCAAAACCTGGATACCTTTTATCATTTTTTTCTAGGGCAGGAGGTCTTATATCATAACTTCTTCTCCAGACTAACACTTGGGTTTCTCCATATTTTTTGGCCATTTCTGATTTATTGAGTCCCTGAAGAGCACCATAATGCCTCTCATTTAATCTCCATGAATTTATTACTGGTATCCACATTAGATCCATCTCATCTAAAGTTAGCCACAAGGTTCTTATTGCCCTTTTGAGAACAGAAGTAAATGCTATGTCAAACACATATCCTGATTCTAGTAATACTTTACCCGATTTTTTGGCTTCTATAATCCCCTTTTCAGAAAGGTCTACATCTGTCCAACCAGTAAATCTATTCTCCTTATTCCAAGTGCTTTCACCATGTCTCAAGAGAACAACTTTATACATCTAAATCACTATCTATGTTTCAATTTTTACAAAACTTCTTTTTAAGTTTATTTCAATTTTGCCTTAACTGCAGCATAAGTATCTTTATCAATTATAATTTTTTCTACCATAAATCCATTTTTTTCTAATAATCCAAAAATACCATTTTCTTTTTGAAAAGATTTGTAGTTTTCAAAGTGATCTTTGCCAGCAAGGAACTCTATAGTTGAATTCAATACTCCCTTGAAAGAAGTATTCTTCTTTACAAGATAATCATAGATAATGATACTATTTGCTATTTTTTTTATTTCTTCCAAAGCTTTGATTCTAGTTTCAGATTTCATTTCATGAAGTGATAAAGAAAAAATTGCATAATCAAATCTTTCATTTGTCAATTGGGATACATTCTCTGCAGTTCCATGTAAAAAATGGACATTGATGATTTTTCTTTCTTGTTTAATTGAATTTGCATAGGAAACCATTTTTTTAGAAAGCTCTAAACCTAAGACATTATTACATTTTTTTGAAAGGAACAAAGCCAAAGATCCCGTTCCACATCCAATATCAATGACATTGGAATTATCTTCAATAAGACTAGAAATAATTCTTCTCGTTTCTTCTGTAGCAGGATCAATAAAATAGTTATACAGTTTTCCGTCATACCAGTGTTTCTTATCCTCGTGGCTTCCCATATTTTTACTCTCTAACATCTTTAATAATATTTAAAAAGGTACAATAAATAGCTTATGCTGAAAAGAGACGATATATATGGACTCTGACCAAGAATTGCCTAGTGAATCCCTAAAAACATATCTAAAACAGGGAAACATCAGTCTAGTATTGGATGGGTATGAAGATCTTTTCTCTGATTTTGACCCCCGGCCTTATTCCAAGAGAACTCTCTCAGATGATTTTATTTCAGAATGTAAAAAAGTTGTTAGGGAAAAGAAAGGGGAAATATCTAATCTTGAGCTTAGGCTTTTATTACCCAAATACAAAAGGAAAACGTCAGATGAAACTATAATAAAAAGAAGATTAAAGGAGTATTTCTTAAAACAGGCAAATGAGAAACAAAAAGAATTGAATCAATCAAGGCGAGAAGGAGGAAAATGGATTCTTATTGGTTTTTCTTTATCTTTTTTGTCCACACTCCTCATTCGTCAAGGAAATCCAATTTTTAACTTACCATTAATTATAACTGAGCCAGGAGGGTGGTTTAGCTTCTGGACAGGATTAGACAAGCTTTTCATAGAACCAAAAGGCAAAAAACCTGAAAACGAATTTTATAAGAACATGTCAAAGATGACTGTTAAATTCCTTAACTATTAAATTATATTAGGTATTTTTTCTCTTCTAGGTATTCACGACTTTTCAAGATGTCATCAGTTTTTGCCATTTCAAGTATTATTCTCCCCGAATAGTTTATTTCCATAAGTGCTCTGAATATAAGTTGGAAATTAATATTCCCTTCCCCAAGAGGGAGGTGATTATCGAACTCTCCAAAATTATCATGTAGATGCATATGTATTAGATACTTTCTGAGATCGTGAATATATTCCCCTATATCCACATTGTTGGTTTCAAGGTGGCCCACATCCATAGTATGCTTTATCTCAGATAATTGTTTATTTTCTAAAACTTCTAAAACTTCTTGAGATATTTTCATGGTAGTGATAAATGTATCAGGCATGTTTTCAAGAGCTATTGTAACTCCATAGTCTTTATTATAATCTGATATCTCCTTAAGCGAATCAAAAAGAATTTTTTTAGTGCCTTCTCTAGATTTACTTGTGGCAGCAGAGTGTCTACCTGGATGAAAAGTCATTACTTTTCCCCCTATCTCATTAACAGCAAAAATAGAGTATTTCACTTGTCTTATGGATTCTTTTCTTATACTTTTGTTCAAACTAGATATGTTAATGTCTGAAAAAGGTGAATGCACGGTATAATCAAAACTATATGAGGCCAATAAATCTTTTATACGTGGCAAAGTTTCCTCATCAATCGCGTGATTATTTTCTGCAACTATCTCTAAAAGACCAAAGTTATTTAGTTCTCCCCACGAAAGAGCGTTTTCAAGAGAATCTTCATAAAATGCTAACGAAGAAAATCCCAGTCTTTTATTCATCAAAAGTCAGTGTTTTTAACTCTTTTAATGGTTTTCTATTTATTAAATTAATTTTTATCTTTTATTAATTTTTATTATAGAAAAACTTAAATATTATTAAGCTCATATTCTTACAGAGGCCATAATATGAAGAAATATTTATTCTCTATTTTCTTGATATTTCTACTGGTCTTATCATTAGGATGTGCAAATCAAAAAATTCCAGAAGATGGAAGACTTATAGTATATGCAACTATACCCCCTCAGAAAGAAATGATTGAAGCAGTTGGAGGGGATAAAGTTAATGTTGGTATTCTAATTCCTCAAGGTAGTGATCCTCATACGGCCGACTTAAAACCAAATCAATTAGTTGAATTATCTAAAGCTAAAGTCTACTTCATGGTTGGATCAGGCATTGAATTTGAAGTAAAATCTATAGGTAAGATTAGGGATCTAAATAAGAACATGCTTGTTGTAGATAGTTCGAAAGGAATTGAATTAATCGAGATGGCAGAACATGATCATGAAGCTGAAGAAGAAACTCACATTGAAACAGAAGGGGGAAAAGATCCCCATATATGGACTTCATTGAGAAATGGGAAAATAATGGTTCAAAACATCTACGAAGGGCTTGTTTTACTTGACCCAGAAAATAAAGATTATTATATGAAAAATAGAGATGATTATTTGAATAGAATTGATGAAGCAGACAACTATATTAAAAATGAACTAAAAGATATGGATAACAGATCATTCATGATATTTCATCCTTCATGGGGGTATTACGCAAAAGATTATAATTTAACTCAGATTGCTATAGAAGTTGAAGGAAAAGAACCAACTCTTCAATCTCTTGCTCGAGTAATAGAAGAAGCAAAGAAAGAAAATCTCAAAACTATTTTTGTTTCTCCAGGATTCAGTAGTAAAGCGGCAGAGATAATCACAAAGGAAATAGGTGGAAGAACTGAAGTTATAGATCCTCTAGCAGAAAATTATTTAGAAAATCTTAAAATTACAACAGATAAAATAAAGAAGAAGTAATTACATGAAACAAGAAATCATAAAATTAGAAAAAGTATCTTTTGATTATGGGGATAACAGAGTTTTAGAGGATATAACTCTTACAGTTTATGATGATGATTTTCTTGGCATAATAGGCCCCAATGGAGGGGGAAAGTCAACACTGTTGAAATTAATTCTTGGCCTTCTTACCCCTACTGAAGGTAATATACTACTTTTTAATAAGAGTCCACAAGAAGGTAGAAAATATGTAGGGTATGTTCCGCAATATACTTTAGTTGACAGAAACTTTCCAATTAATGTAGAACAGGTTGTTCTTAGTGGGAGAATTGGCCAAACAGATTTTTTAAGGAGATATTCTGAAAAAGATAGAAAAATTGCCGAAAAATCCATGGACATCATGGGGATAAAAGAAATTAAAAATACTCAAATTGGGAAATTATCTGGGGGTCAGCTTCAAAGAGTATTAATTGCAAGAGCGCTTTCAACAGAACCTAAACTCCTTTTGCTTGACGAACCAACGGCCAATATTGACGTTCAAGCGGAAACTAATTTTTATGATTTTCTTCATGGTCTTTCTGAAAAAATGGCAATAATTTTAGTTACACATGATACAGGGGCAATATCTTCTCACGTTAAAACAATTGGATGCATTAATAAAACATTACATTATCACGGTGAGAAAAGCATACCTCCAAAAGTATTTGAAAAATTATATGGATGCCCAATAGAACTGATTGGGCATGGAATACCTCACAGAGTATTAAAGGAGCATAGTGACTAATGGTATATCAATACGCCTTTTTCCAAAACGCATTGATGGCAGGTATTTTGGCCGCAATCGCATGTGGAGTGATAGGATCTTATGTAGTTGTCAAAAGATTGGTCTTTATATCTGGGGGAATCTCTCATGCTGCATTTGGCGGAATAGGATTAGGATTGTTTTTAGGTTACAATCCCCTCTTAACTGCCATCCTCTTTAGTGTTTTTTCTAGTTCTGTACTTGGGATAATATCAAAAAAAGCATATCAGAGAGAAGATACTTTAATTGGGGCAATGTGGGCCATTGGAATGGCATTTGGTATATTTATGATATATCAAACACCTGGATATGTACCTGATCTTTCGAGCTATCTATTTGGGAATATACTTACTGTTTCTAGAACAGATATATCGATTATGATTGTTCTAAATGTTATAATTGCATTAATCGTTTTTGTGAGATACAATGAATTTCTTGCTTTCTCATTTGATGAGGAATTTTCGGAAGTAACAAATGTCCCAGTAATGAGAACGTATATTGTTTTATTATCTCTTGTTGCATTAACCGTTGTAGTCTTGGTGAGTGTAGTTGGAATAATCCTAGCAATGGCGCTTCTTACACTTCCAGCAGCAACAGCTAGTCTTTTTACAAACAGTTTCAAAAAGATGATACTATTCTCTACTTTAATTGGAGTGGCATATATGATTATGGGAATAGCTATGTCTTTCTTTTTGAATCAGCCTTCAGGTGCAACAATAGTTCTTGTTTCAGGAATATCTTATCTGGGATTATTAGGAATTAAATCTTTAATTAATAAATAAATACAGAGATTAGTAAATGTCAGTTATTAGTATATCTATAAATGATGAACTACTTGATAAACTCGATAAATTGCTTCTAATCAAAGGATTTTCAACTAGGTCTGAAATCTTTAGAGAAGCATTGAGAGATTACGTCACAACAGAAGTTTGGGAAGAGGGTAAAGGTCCTTTAGTAGTTACGGGGATGGTTATATCGAGTAAAAAATCAGAAAGCCCCTTAAATACTATACACCATAAATATGAAAGTGTAGTTGAAACAACATTACACACACATCTTGATGATAAGAACTGTCTCGAAATATTTATTCTAAAAGGAGAAACAAAAGAAGTCAAAGAATTCTTGACAGAATTGAAAAGTATATCGGGAGTCAAGGCAGTAAGACACGCACTACTATCTGCGGAGGTTTAACTAAATGCATGTTTGTGGGGTAGATGAAGCTGGTAGAGGGCCAGTAATTGGGCCTCTTGTAGTGGCATCTATTTCTATTCCTGAAGAAAAACTCAATGAAATAGAATCTATTCAAGTTAAAGATTCAAAGAAACTTACTGCAAAAAAAAGAAAGGAACTATATTCAGAAATTATTAATCTCCCTGGAAAATACTATTTTAAAATATTAACTCCTACTTTTCTTAACAAACAAATGAAAAAATATACTTTAAATCATATCGAGCTTCTCGCATTCAAAGATGCAATTCTCGGACTTAAACTCCCTATAAAAAAAGCCATATGTGATTCGTGTGACGTTGATTCTAATAGATTTTCCCTTAATCTTAAAGATTCTCTTGGAGAAGCATTTTCTTCATGTGAAGTCATAGCTTCTCATAAAGCAGAGGACAAATTCCCGATAGTTGCAGCTGCATCAATACTTGCAAAAGTAAAGAGAGATGATCTCATTAAAAAAATAGAGGAAGAGGCCGGAATTTCATTTGGAAGTGGCTATCCAAGAGACCCCAAAACTATCAATTTCCTTAAAGATTACTACAAACAAAATAATAGTTTTCCAGATTTTGTGAGGACAGAATGGAAAACTTTAGATAATATCAAGAGTTCAATTAGCCAGAGAAAGCTATGTTAAGTTTACTTGTCCTTAACACCGATTTCTAGAACTGTTGCTACTACTATTGCCATTATAGCCCCAAGTAAGAAATTATTGAATATTAAGCCAAAGACGATACCTAACCCGATACCTATCAGCATATTTGTTCCTTCGGATCTGAATTTTTTCTGTTTAATCTTCTGTTCCTTAATTTTTTCTTTTTTCATAATGTTCTCCTCTTCAAAAAGATTTTTTGACTCCTTAATATATTTTACTCTTAATCCTTTAATGAGAAATTCATTGCAGCAGCCATATGTATCGATAAAGTATCAAAGAGGGGTAACTCATTTTCTTTAGAATTTATTATCATCGGAAGTTCAGTACAACCCAATATTATTCCCTCGGCACCATCTATAGAAAGTCGCTCTATAATCCTTATGATCTCTTTTTTTGAGTTTAAGTTTATTTCTCCATAAGCTAGTTCTTTGTATATTATATTGTTAATAAGTTCTATATCCTTCAAATCAGGAACCAATACTCTTAGTCGATGTTTATTCTCTAATCTTTTCTTATAGAATTCCCCTTCCATAGTAAACTTAGTGCCCAGTAGACCTATTGAATTTATTTTGTTCTTTTTTATTTCTTCTGCAGTTGCATCAATCACATTAATTATAGGGATATTTATCATTTTTTGAAGATCTTCAGCTATAAGGTGCATAGTATTTGAGCATATTACAATCCCTTTTGCTCCTGCACTTTCAAGAGATTTTGATATATCAACCATTTTATCTTTGATTATCCCCCAATTATTCTCCATTTCAAGAGTCAGAATCTCTTCAAAATCAACTGAATAAATGATAACTCTTGCAGAATGATTCCCGCCTAGCTTTTGATTGACCAGATAGTTGATTGTTTTGTAATACTCAATTGTTGACCGCCAGTTCATTCCACCGATAAATCCTAAAAGTTTCATAAAATAATTTAGATTTTACTGCATAAATATTTATCTAAGTTTTTTATTAAAAGAGCTAGAAATATAAATTAAAATGAATACTTTGATTCATGCGATTAAACGAAATGAATTCATTTGTTTCTGCAATTGTTTTGGCATTATCCTATTTTGTTTTTAGTATGTTTATTAATTTCTTTTTATTAAAAAATAATAATTACAAAATACCTATAATAGGCGCCATTACATTTTCTATAGCTTATTTGGCAATGCAGAAAATTCTTAGATACAGAATAGAAAATAAGATAAAAAAATAATTTATTCGGGAACTTTTGCAAACATCCCTACTCTTTCACTCTTCTTTGGAATTCTTCTGACATCAACTATAATGAAGTCTTTTACAGCCCTTACTGCACTAAAAGGAACAAGAACTAAGTTCTCTTTGTCTGTTATCATATTATCCAAAATAACATCTGTTGTAGGTTCAACTACGAGAGCTATTAGCTCTCCCGTATCTTCATTTATAACCATGTCAAAAAGGGTTCCTATTTCGTGCCCCTGTTCTGTTACAATCATCTTGTCTCTTAATCTAGTTGCTGCAATTTTACCCATAATATCCCCTTATAATATAATTTTATTGCATTGTTTGAATATAAGTTTTTCCTATTGTTTTTCAAGTAATTCTATAATTTTGTCAAGTTTTTCTTGCGTCATCATGGTATAAGGGCTTCTTTTTGCCTCTACCATTTGGGTAGCTTGCGGAAACTTAACAAATTTATCAAGAACATATCCCAATATGTAAGTCGCTATAAATGACAGAGGAACAAGTATCAATAAGAGTTCCGATGTCTTCAGATCAATTATTAGCTTAATCTTATCAGAAGCTGCGATGATAAGGAGAGCAAAGTTTACATAGACTAAAAATTGCCTACCAAGATCAAATCTATACTTTTGCTCTAATAGAGACCTTCTTAGGTTTTTTAGTGTTTCCTTTGACATATACTACCTCATATTACTTTTTTATCCTTTAAGAAAGAAACGAAACAGTTCTTACTGCAAAAATAAAGTCTAGTGAGGTGTTTTTTATCTTTCCAAAACTCTAGGACTATCCTGTTCCTGTCTTTTATATCGAAATCAGTCTGACAATTCTTGCATTTTTTAATTTTTTTTTCCATTTGCCTCACCAATCGGGAAATAATCTCAAATATAAAATTTTCTGTCTATTAAAGAAAAAAATTATATATTTAAATCCCTTAAGGCAAGTTCTATATCCTCTGCCTTTATGGTCTTTCTTTTTGCATGAGCTGAATAATCTTTCGCCTTTCTTGCTATTATTCTCGAGTAGTCCTCAAGAGCAACACCAAGCACTTTGCATGCATCTTCTGAAACTCTTTCTGCCCCTTCTTTTCTAAGTAGTCTTTCAAGGGGAGCTAGAGGAAGTTCTTCTGGCTCTCTCATAAATATACCTCCTTGGATTGCCGAAAAAGGCAAAAATTAAACTTAAAATTACTAATAAAAAGTCTTATTTAAACTTTTCTCTAAAAAAGACGTAAAATAAATTCAAAAATAAGATTATTCAATTAAAACGGCGTTAATTATTCCGTCTTGGCCAGGTCTTGAAGTAACTCTCGCCTTTCCAAGCTCTGTAGTTATTATGGCGCCTTTTGTAATGATGCTTCTTCTTACGAAATGCCTGTTTGCTGGATTGTCTGTTACTCCCGTGATCTTTGCTTTTTTGTACCCCTCTTTTGTTAAAAGATTGGAGTAATCAGCCTTCATGAGTTTCATTTTGTCTGTTCCGCCAAAGCATCTTACCTTTTTCTTACTAACTTCACCAATAACCGTAAAAGTTGATTCTCTACCAAGTTCTCTCTTAAGTTTTTTCCTTGCCTGGGTGATTCTTCCCCCAGTAGCTTTTCTTTTTGATCTAGCCTGCCAAATTGACAAATTATCACCTTTATATCTTGCCTAAAAGCCTTAACAATGTTTATAAAGTTTTCCCATATTTTTATTTCATATGGATGAATTTACTTCTGACATTATCAAGTCTGAACACGGCGGAGGAGGAGAGATCATGGAAACGATGATTAAATCTCTCTATGTGAAAGGCTTTTCTTTGAACAAAATTGCCGGAGGATTGGGGCTATCTGATATGGATGATTCAGGTTCCATACCTTTTTGCGAGGGCCAAATTGTTTTTACTACTGATTCTCACACTGTAACTCCACTTTTTTTTCCAGGAGGAGATATTGGAAGGCTTTCAGTGTCTGGAACAATAAATGATATTTCCGTAATGGGCGCAAAACCTTTAGCTCTTTCATCAGGAGTTATCCTGCCAGAAGGGTTTCCAACAGAACAATTTCGAAAAGTCATAAGATCTATGGACGAAACTTTAAAGGAAGCAGGTGTGCCGTTGATAACAGGAGATACAAAAGTTGCAGGCAACGACCTTTTCATAAACACTTCGGGTGTCGGATATACAAAGAATTTATTATCCGATAAAGGCCTTAAAGAAGGAGATTTAATTATAGTTTCTGGAACTGTAGGAGATCATGGGGCTGCAATGCTTTCTGTTAGAGAAGATATCCCTTTCTTATCAAATATTAAATCAGATGTTGCACCTCTTAATAAAATGATTGAGAAAATTCTTCCACATCAAATCCATGCAATGAAAGATCCTACAAGGGGAGGAATTGCCAACGCATTAAATGAATTTTCAAAAAAATCTGGGGTAAGAATTGATATTAAAGAAGAATTAGTTCCAGTAAGGGATGAAGTATCTGCTATCTGTGATATTCTAGGGCTAAACTTTATGGAGATAGCATGTGAAGGTAAAGTTTTGGTCTCCGTTAGCAAAGAAGATTCTGAAACGGTTCTTGATATTATAAGAAAAGAGCGTCTAGGAAAAAATGCAGCTATTATTGGAGAAGTAAAAAAAGGAGAGAAAGTATTGCTTGAAACATTAATAGGGGGAAAAAGAATTTTAGAGCCCCCTGTTGCAGATCCTGTTCCAAGAGTATGTTAAATTATCCCTCTTTGCTTCAATGATTTTATCTGTTCTTTTGTATATCCAAGCTTCTCTAGGATTTCTTCTGAATGTTCTCCTAGCATTGGAGGCGATAGTTTAATTGAACAACTAGTTTCAGATAACTTTACAGGCAATCCTGGAATTTTTATAGTGCCATATAAAGGATTAGTAACTTCCTCTATCATTTTTCTGTGGATCACTTGTGGGTCATTTAATAGTCTGTCAATTGTATAAATCGGGCCAGATGGGATACCCGCTTTATCAAGAAGAACAAGCCATTCATCTCCAGACTTTTTTACAAGTACCTCTTCTATTATCTTAACAAGTTCATCTCTATTCTTCAGACGTTTACCATTATCTGAAAATTTTTCATGTCCCGCAATATCAAGTCCAAGAACTTCACAAAACTTTTTCCACATGTCCTCGTTTCCAACAGCAACGTTAATGAAAATATCTTTTGTCCTGAAAGACTGATAAGGGCAAATGAATGAATGTGCACTACCTACTCTCGAAGGAATTTTTCCTGCAAAAAGATATCCAGTTGCAAAATAAGTCTGCCATGAAACTTGACAATCAAGCATAGAAATATCAATAAATTGGCCTCTGCCAGTTTTTGACCGTGCAATAATTGCGCTAAGAATGCCATAACATGCAAACATGCCTGCTGAAATATCTGTTACTGCAATACCTATCTTAACAGGCCCACCATTTGGCTCACCTGTTTCACTCATTAATCCTCCCATACCCTGTAATATGAGATCATAACCAGGTTTAAACTTGTAAGGTCCATCTTGGCCAAATCCAGAAATAGAACAGTAGACTAATTTTTCATTTATCCTTTTCATATCCTCATATCCAAGGCCGAGCTTTTCCATAGTCCCTGGTCTAAAATTTTCTAAAAAAACATCAGCATTTTTAGCCAATTTCTTAACTATTTCTCTAGCTTCGGGGTCCTTTATATTTAAACTAATACTCTTCTTGTTTCTATTGATACTTGCAAAATATGTGCTTAAATTTTCTGATATATATGGAGGCCCCCAACCTCTAGAGTCGTCTCCTCTCTTTGGTCTTTCTATCTTAATAATTTCAGCACCCATATCGCCCAGAAGCATACTACAGTAAGGTCCAGACAAAGCTCCTGTAAAATCTATTACTTTAATTCCGTCAAGAGGCATCATTAAAAAACACCTTGAATCTATTTAAAGTTCAAATTTAAATAACTTTTCCAATAATAAATATTTGACTATTAATTGAAGATGAATCGTACCTAAATTCAAATTGAATAAAAATTATTTTAGGATTGTTATATACTTGAGGGATTCTTTATGAAAAATAAGAGAAAATTTTAATAGTAGTTCTATTAGATAGTAATAGAGGGATATAATGAGTAAAACTCTAGAAAATTTGACCAAGGCTTTTATCGGAGAAAGTATGGCAAGAAATAGGTATACCATATATGCTAAGATTGCCTTAAAAGAAGGATACGATCAGATATCTGAACTCTTTCTCCTAACAGCCGACAATGAAAGAGAGCATGCAAAATGGCTCTTTAGAATGATTAATGATATCAAAAAGAAAGAAGGAAGCCCTAAAGAAATAAAAGTAGAAGCACAGGCTCCATTAATTCTTGGAAACACAATCGAGAACATAAAAGGGGCAATTGAAGGCGAAAACTACGAGTATACCCGCATGTATCCTGAATTTGCCGATACAGCAGATAAAGAAGGGTTCAATGATGTTGCAACAAGACTCAGAGCAATTGCAGTCGCAGAAAAACATCATGAAGGTAGATATAAGAAACTTCTAAAAGAGCTTCAAGAAGGAACATTCTTCAAAAAGAAAGAAAAAGTTGTATGGGTATGCAGAAAGTGCGGATATATTCATGAAGGTAATGAGCCACCAGAAGCTTGTCCTTCTTGCAATCACGAAAAAGCATACTTTGAAAGACAGTGTGAAACATACTGAAATTTTTATTTTTATTCTTCTTTTAATTATATATTTAGATTAGTTGATGATTTTTATTTATAAGAAATAGAATTAAGTAATTGTAGAGATTATTTTAGTTATGAGCAAACTTGAAAAAGCGACATTTGCCGCTGGATGTTTTTGGGGAGTAGAATCTGCATTCTGCCAGATAGACGGAGTCGTTTCAACACAGGTAGGTTATTCTGGAGGGCATACAGAAAATCCTACATATGAAGAAGTATGTACAGACAAGACTGGGCATGCTGAATCTGTATTAATTGAATTTGATCCAAGTGTAGTTTCTTATGATAGGCTTTTGGAAATATTCTGGAATATACATGATCCAACTACCATTAACAGGCAAGGGCCAGATGTAGGAAGCCAGTACAGGTCAATCGTATTTTACCATAACGATGAACAAAAAAATAAAGCCTTGGCATACAAAGAGAAACTTGAAAAATCAGGTAGATTTAATAGAAAAATAGTCACTGAAATAATTCCTGAAAGTAAATTTTACAAGGCAGAAGATTACCATCAAAAATACTTTCATAAACGTGGAATAGTAAAATGCAAGTCAAAATAATGATAGATAAATATAGTATACTACCGTATTCAGAATTGTTAGGGGTATCCCAATCCTTGCAAATTCTATAAATGTAATTGTTTCTCCTGATTTCTTTTCAGCGTTTTGTATTATAATCACAGTACTTGCAGCACCCAGAATAAATAGATTCCCTGCAATAGTGCTCCCTGCAGCAAGAGCAACCATTTCTCTTGAAGACGCACCCGCTTCAAGTAACATTGGAAGATAAAGTGCAACAAGAGGGACATTTGAAATAAATTGACTTAAAACTATACTTACAACTAATATCATCGAAAGGCTTGTAATATTTATCTCCATACTATTGATTACTGATTGGATAAACCCACTGTCCCAAACACTTCTCATTAGAACAAACATTGAAACGAAAAATATCAATGTCTTCCAGTCTACATTTTTTAAAATTTGACGTCGCTGTTTTGCGAAAATAAGTATGGGCATAGAAGCAATTAATGATATGTAAGTCAATCTAAAATCAATGTCTATTCCCGCAGTTACTATTGATATCTTAAGAAGAACCATTCCAACAATAAGAAACAGAGACCCCTTGGAAAGCTTTGCGAGATTCTTATTTTTTATTGGCTCTTGTGAATGATTTAGAGAATTATTATGAAAACTTTCTTTATAGAAAAATCTTAATACAAAAAAAGCAATTGCTAAATTAATCATAGTTGGTACTAAAAGAAATTTAAAAAATAGAACGAATGGATTTTTTATACTTCCCTCAAGAGCTATTAGAAGATTTTGTGGATTTCCAATTGGGCTCATGACACTGCCAATAGTGACTGCAAATGCAAGTGTCAAGAGTAAAAGTTTAGGCGAAGTTTGATGCTTTCTACTTAGATGAAGAACTACAGGAGTTCCAATTATTGCAAGAGTATCATTCATCAAAAAAGCAGAAGCTATACCTATTACATAAAGTATAAGGAATAATAATTCGTCTGGAGATTTTGCTCGCTTAAAAATCTTATAAGAAATATGAGAAAGATAACCGCTTTCTTCAAGACCAACTCCAACTACAAACATTCCAAATAAAAAAAGAATGACGTCAAGATTAATTGATCTCAAAGCTTCAATAGGCGATATCTGGCCCGTTATAAGACAAGCCAAAGCCCCAAATGTCATTACTTGCCATATCTCTAATTTTATCTTTCCTATTTGCCTTACTGCAATTAATGAAAATACAAATAAGAGAATTACTACTGAAATCACAGTGGTTCACTCTTAGCTCTAGTATATAAGGATTCCTAAATAAATATATTAAAATAATTAAGTTAATCTCTTTAGTTTCAATTAAAATTAAACATAGTCCCTTCTAATTGGATAAAATACATCTATGGCATTAGTCTTATTAATTGCTTTCCCAGAGTGAGCAATATAAGGCGGTATAATTCCAACTTCACCTGATTTTAATATTATAGTTTCATCGCCTAATTTTAATTCGAGCTCTCCTTCAATTATGCTTAAAACCTGTTCATGTTCATGAAAATGTTCTGGGAAGGAAGATCCTTCTTGGATAGTCCAATATGCTAAGGTCATATGTTCAGTGTGGATAATTCTTGCTTTGTACCCTGGATAAATCTCTTTTTCCTCAATGTCATTTAGTTTAATTAACGGCATACTCTCTTCAATTGTATTTAGGATATTTAAGATTTACTAATTTATTTAGACTACCCTACAAATTGAAAAGAGATAAATAATGGAAAAACAAAATATAGCTATGAATAGAAGCGACCGAGAGATAACTAATCTCAATCAAATTGAAGAAATTCTTGCCAAGGCAAATATACTAAGGGTAGCATTATGTGAAAACAAT
This sequence comes from Candidatus Methanofastidiosum methylothiophilum, assembly GCA_001587575.1. Taxonomy (GTDB): domain Archaea; phylum Methanobacteriota_B; class Thermococci; order Methanofastidiosales; family Methanofastidiosaceae; genus Methanofastidiosum. The sequence goes on along the minus strand of LNJC01000014.1, from coordinate 3,205 downwards.
CTACCCTATGTAATTCCCGTGAACTTTGGTTACAAAGAAAAATCTATATACATACACTGTGCAAAAAAGGGAAAGAAAATAGATATCTTAACAAGAAACAACAACGTATCTTTTGAAGTTGATATAGATACAGAGCTCGTTGGTGCTGAAAATGCATGTGGCTGCTCAATGAAATATAAAAGTGTAGTTGGATTTGGGAAAGCATATTTTATTTTAGATTCAAAAGAAAAAAAACAGGCGCTGGATATTATCATGGCACATTACTTTAAAGGCGTTTTTGAGTATTCTCTAGGGGAAATAGAGAAAACTTGCCTTATCAGAATTGATATTGATTCAATGACGGGAAAAAAATCGGCTGTGGGACATATTTATTTTAAACACTAGTCTTTGACAATGATCACATAGGCTCGATAGCCTATGTACTTCTTCTGGGCATCAACTTTGGCACTATTTCCATACGCTGTGACTTTTCGCTCATAAATCTGCACAACTTCTTCGCTTAAACTAAGCGGACCGTTCATTATAGCTTCTACTTTGCGTGGCATGGTTAGACTATCCATGGAAAGCCTTATAAAGCTTTGGGTTATTAGTGCCACATGCTGACGACAGAGAATGTCAGAAAGCGCCTAAAAGAGATTAAAGCTGGCGTTTATTCTGATTGCAATGTCAAGTCAAATGCCTGCCGGAACTGGCCAGAATATGAGAAAGAGCTATCGGAAAGCATTCGATCAGCATTTAGAGAAATCTCGCCCTTGATAGATGAAGCCACAAAATGCATAAAAACAGTCAAGGGGAGAGGCCCTATCCGAAAACTCACACTTAAACAAAGAGTGACTCTTCTTTTGATAAAAGAGCTAGTAGGCCACAGCAACAGGATGATGGCCAACATGCTCGTTGTTTTCTCAATGCTAAATGACATAGATGTCAGCTACAAAACAATAGAAAGGCTGTATTCTGACCCAGAAGTGGCTATTGCCATCCACAATCTTCATGTTCTGATGCTAAAAAAGAAGGGAATAACACATGCTGACACATCCGGAGATGGGACAGGCTACTCACTCACAGTATCCAAGCACTACTCTTCAGCAGTCCAAAAGAGGCATGACAAGGTGAAAGAAGTCAAGTACGGAGAAAATCAGCTTCGGAGGGAGTTTGTCTATAAGTTTGCACTTCTCGATCTAAACACTTTCATGTACATTGCATACGGGGCAAGCTTGAAAAGTGAGAAAGAAGCATTTGAAAAGGCGATGGAAATGCTAGATTCTCTTGACATAAAAGTAGAAAGCATTCGCCTTGACAAATATTACAGTTATCCATTCTATGTGGACAAGTTTCAATGTTCCAAGGTCTACATAATACCTAAGGCTAACTGTACAATCAAAGGGTCGCAAAAATGGAAGAGCACTTTGAAGGAGTTTATGAAAGATACGGAAAGCTACCTCCAAGAATACTACAGAAGAGAAAGCTCTGAAGCAGCTTTTTCCGCAGACAAGAGACGCTTCGGCTGGACAATAGGGCAGAAGCGCACAGGCAGAATATATTGTGCCGTATCCTGCATTGCGCTCTGGCACAATCTTTTGAATCTAAATGCAAGTTAATTATGTCCCACAGCCATTTTTTTCCATATTCTTATATATATGGAAAGTACAAATAATAGTTTGAATCAAAAACGGAGGGGAAATCGTATGAAAAAGATTGCGTTCGTGTTAGCATTGCTATTCTTTCTAGGAACAGTAAGCATGGCAAGTGCAACAACAACAAAGGTAGTCAATCTAAAGCAAGCGTGCAGGAGTGGCGACATAATAATATACGGTATGTTTGACGCAAAAGATAACAGCGTAATGGGTACCATAGAGGCTGAGGGATTCTACGACCTTGTAACCGCAATAAAGGTTTACGAGTTAAAAAACGATGTGCATTTGATATGGAACTTCAATGACAGCAAAAGACCAACGGGAACAGAAGTTTTAGGGTGTGATGGAAGCACCCAATAAGAGAAGAGGTATATATAGAATATCCAGAAATATTTAACGAACTTTTTAATGATTTGTTAAATATATTATTTATTTTTCTTTTTGCTCGTTGTGGAGAATGTTTGTTTCCCTTATATCAAAAAGACTATACAATGGAGTGGTGTAGAATGGACACATGATCTATTTTGCCTGTGCGTTTCTTCTCCTTTATCCGACCAAAACATATCTTCCAGCCGATAAGACAATTCAATTTATATTTTATGTACCCTGAAGCTGAACATAATCTAGTTTTCTTCAACAAACTTCTTCCCGTTCATTTCAATCATTGTCGTCGTTTTACATTGCCTGATTTTGATATTAAATAGTTGGACTTACATATGCCATATCTTAAGCATGATAATTAATTAAACATCCGTCGTTCATTGTAGCAAACAGTATTTTTTAAATCGCTTCGTTCTTTTATCCATTTTTTAGTATATTTACAATATTAAAATTAATATTTAGTTATTGCTAATCAATATTGGATAAATTTATATATTATGAACGCTTGCCAATAATAACTATAATGGTCGAGGTGATTAAAATGAAGAGAAAATTAGGAATATTATTAATGGCATTACTTATTTTTTCCATTGTCCCCACATTGGGTGAAGATACGAACTGGAAAAAAATGGATGAAATTGTAAAAGAAAAAGTTGAAAATGGAGAAGGCAGTATTGATGTTATAGTACAATTTACAATTCTTGACGAAAGTACAAAAAATATCATTACTAATACTGGAAAGCAAATAAAATACGAATATCCTTCAATTAAGTCCGTAGCAACTACATTGAGTTCTGAAGAGATTAAATCAATGGTCGCAAACCCGTATGTTGTAAAAATATGGCTTGATGATATAGTTACAATAAACAATGATATTTCAACTGCAAATGAAGGTGAAGTTACAATTCAAGGATTTATCGCAAATGATACGGTAAATGCTGCTTCTGTTAGAAGCCAAGGATATACCGGAAAAGGAATAGTTGTGGCCGTTTTAGACACTGGACTTAGAAAAACTCACCTAGAGTTTCAAGGAAAAGTTGTAGCTGAATATGATTTTGTCAACAGCGATTCAGACGCAACTGATGACCATGGCCACGGCACAGCAGTTTCTTCACTGATATGCGGGAATTACCTTACAGCATCTATGTGGGCATCGTATAGGCCTAATGATCAATTGGGGGCAACTTCAA
>LNJC01000013.1 GCA_001587575.1 Candidatus Methanofastidiosum methylothiophilum | reverse complement strand
AATACATCAAAAACTAGCAATATTTTTAATGAGGTGTAAATTATGGCAGAAATTAGACAACCAATGAGTGTCCAACCTGAAGGCGCTCAAAGATTTATGGGCAGAGATGCTCAAAGAATGAATATTCTCGCTGGAAGAATAGTAGCAGAAACAGTAAAGACGACACTTGGTCCAAGAGGTATGGATAAAATGCTCGTTGACTCACTTGGAGACGTAGTTATTACAAATGATGGTGCTACAATCCTTAGTGAGATGGACATTGCTCATCCAGCGGCTAAAATGATTGTTGAAGTAGCAAAGACACAAGACGAAGAAGTAGGAGACGGTACAACGACAGCAGTTGTGATTGCCGGAGAACTTCTTAAGAAGGCTGAAGATCTTCTTGATCAAGATGTACATGCAACAGTTGTTGCATCAGGTTACAAGATTGCGGCTGAAAAAGCTGAAGAAATATTGAAGGATATTGGAGATAAAATTTCTATTAATGATGAAGAAGTACTTCTTGAAATTGCAAAGACGGCAATGACAGGAAAAGGCGCAGAAAAAGCAAAAGATACCTTAGCTCCTCTGGCACTTAATGCAGTTAAACAGGTCGCCGTAAAAGAAAATGGAAAGTACTCTGTTGAAACTGATGACATTAAGGTAGAAAAGAAAGAAGGTGGAAGTGTAGAAGATTCTAAATTAATCCAGGGATTAATTATAGACAAGGAAAGAGTGCACGACGGTATGCCAAAGAAAATAAAGGATGCCAAAATAGCATTACTAGACTGTGCACTAGAAGTAAAAGAAACTGAAACCGACGCAGAAATAAGAATAACATCACCTGATCAACTTCAAGCATTCTTAGACCAAGAAGAAGCAATGTTAAAGAAGATGGTAGATCAGATAAAGGCATCTGGAGCAACTGTTGTATTCTGTCAGAAGGGTATAGATGATTTAGCTCAGCACTACCTTGCAAAGAGTGGAATATATGCTGCAAGAAGAGTCAAAAAGAGTGACATGAAGAAATTAGCAAAAGCAACAGGCGCAAGAGTTGTAAACAAAGTAGCAGATCTTGAAGCAAAAGATTTGGGACATGCAGGCTCTGTCGAAGAGAAGAAGATAGGCGGAGACGAAATGACTTTTGTCGAAGGATGTAAGGATCCAAAATCAGTAAGCTTACTATTAAGAGGAGGAACTGAGCACTTTTTAGAGGAAGTAGAGAGGGCTCTTGAAGATGCAATCGGTGTCATATCCACAGCAATTGAAGACGGAACTATTTGTGCTGGCGGAGGAGCTGCAGAGATGGAACTATCAAAGAGACTCAACGAATATGCTGAAAAAATTAGTGGCAGAGAACAATTAGCTGTTAAAGCATTTGCACAAGCAATGGAAATCATCCCCAGAACATTGGCAGAAAATGCAGGTATGGATCCAATCGATACTATAGTTGCACTCAAAGCTTCACATGAGACAAAAGACCACAAGAGATTCGGAATTGATATCTTTGACGGAAAAGTTAAAGATATGATGAAAGCCGGAGTTGTGGAACCACTCAGAATCAAAGAACAGGCAGTAAAGAGTGCTTCTGAATCCGCTATAATGATATTAAGAATCGATGACGTTATCGCTGCAAGCGGAATAGGTAAGAAAAAAGGAATGGGCGGCGGCGATGATGACATGGATATGGGCGGTTCAGGCGGTATGCCTGGCGGAATGCCCGGAATGATGTAAAATAAAATATTTTTTTTCTTTTATTTTAATATTTTAATCCAATTTTTTCTTAGAGAATCTTTATTAATTTGCTAATAGATTTATGTACATGGAAATTCAGTACATAATTGAAAAATTATACTCTCTTTCTGACCCCAAATCTTTAGAGGGAATGGCAAGATTTGGAATAAATACAAGTGAAGCTTTAGGAGTTTCGATTCCTAAACTAAGATTATTATCAAAAGAAATAGGGAAAAATCATAAAATAGCTCTGGAATTATGGGCATTACATTTTCATGAAACTAAAATACTTGCTAGTATGATTGAAGACCCAAAAACTCTTTCCTCTGAACAAATGGAAAATTGGGTCAGAGATTTTAATTCTTGGGACGTATGCGATCAAACGTGTAATAATCTTTTTGGAAAAAGTAAGTTGGCTTTCAGCAAATCTTTTGAATGGTGCAAAAGAGATGAAGAATTCGTTAAAAGAGCAGGTTTTGTTCTAATGGCTGTTTTAGCAGTCCATGACAAAGCAAGAAAAGATGAAGACTTTTTTAATTATTTTCCTATTATTTACGAGGGCTCAACAGATGAAAGAATATACGTTAAGAAAGCAGTAAACTGGGCTTTGAGACAAATTGGTAAGAGAAATATTATTTTAAATAAAAAAGCAATTGAATGTGCAATGGAAATACATAAGATAAATTCCAAATCTGCAAAGTGGATTGCTACCGATGCATTAAAGGAGTTAAGAAGCACTAAAATTTTAGATCAAATTAAAAATAAAAATCCAAAAGTAATTTAAACTATTTTTAGTATCATGTTTGTAAATGGACTGAGGTGAATAAATGTTAGATGTCGAAGGACTTAGTACAGAAGCAAAAATTGGAAAAATTTTAATCTTGGTATCTTTAATATTGGGGATAGTTGGAGTTCTGGGAATGTTAGTAGGCTTTACTTCAGTAGCTTTATTTCCACTTAGGTACATGAGATTTCCTATATTTGCAGGATTCTTTTTTGTTATTGCTGCAGTTGTTAAAATCTTAGGATTAATTATTGGGTTCATGGCATTATCCTCTACAACTCTCAAAAATTTCAACAAAGCAGGAATGTATGCAATAATATCGAGTCTTTTACCACCTCTTGACTTAATAATGCTCATAGGTGGCATCTTATGCCTTATAAGTAAAGAAGCAAAATAATATTTTTTTATATTTTCAAAAACTATTTAAATATTTAATAAAATAGTATTATTGTGACTCTAATAACAAACATAATAAATTTTTTTTATAATCCTATTATAACTCCAACCTTGATTGCTTACTTGGCCTCTGTCTTTGGCAAAATAATTAATGAATCTCTAAAAAATAAAAGTTTGTCTATTCAAGTTGCCATAAAAGATGGTGGCATGCCTAGTTCTCACACAGCAACAGTGATTGGATTGGCAACAGCAATTTTTTTGCATGAGGGAATGTCTACAGTATTTTGGGTATCTTTGGTATTTGCATTTGTAGTAATGAAAGATGCTACTGGCATTAGGTGGGAAACAGGTCAGCAGGCTAAAGTAATTAATCAGATCTTAAAAAAACTTCGTATGGGGAAAGTAGTTGATGAGGAATTAAAGGAATTGCTCGGCCATACTGAAGCCCAGGTAGTAGGGGGTTTTATTGTAGGCGTTATTTTCTCCTATTTAGGATATAAAATCATTTTTGGATAATTTTTTGAAGTTTGGCTTCTCAGATATTGATAAATATATTTTGAAACTAATCTAAATTTCTTTTACTAAAAAACCTTTACTTTATCGTTTTTTTTAAGAATTAAAAAATAACTTCTAACAAAGAGATTTTTAAGTTAGATTCATAAATCATTTTCCATGGGCACTGACTATATCACAGTAAAAGGCGCTTCAGAGCACAATCTCAAGAATATAGATGTCCAATTTCCTAGAGACAAGCTTATCGTCGTGACTGGAGTTTCTGGGTCTGGGAAATCTTCCCTTGCATTTGATACAATTTATGCAGAAGGTCAAAGACGTTATGTTGAATCTCTTTCTGCGTATGCAAGACAGTTTTTAGGCCTAATGGAAAAACCGGATGTCGAATATATAGAAGGATTGTCCCCGGCTATTTCAATAGAACAAAAAACAACTTCAAAAAATCCAAGATCTACTGTTGGTACCGTTACTGAAATATATGATTATTTGAGACTTCTTTATGCAAGAATTGGGATTCCTTACTGTTCAAATTGTGGTAAGGAAATAAAACAACAAACAGTTACTGAGATTACCGATCAGATATTGTCTTATCCAGAAGGTACAAAAGTTACTATTCTTGCCCCCATAGTCCGTGGAAGAAAAGGAGAGTACTCTACACTACTTAAAGAAATAAATCAAGAAGGATTTGTAAGAGCAGAAGTCGATGGCGAAATAAAAGAGTTGAATGTAGAGATTAGACTTGAGAGATATAAAAAGCATGATATTAATATTATAATCGACAGACTTATACTCAAAGATGGAATTTCCCCGAGACTTTATGAAGATATTGAACTTGCACTGAAAAAAGGGGAAGGAATTGCATTTGTTGATATTAATAATGAAAGAAAAACATTCTCTGAGCATTTTGCATGTACAGACTGTGGAATAAGTTTAGAAGAAATAACTCCTAGAATGTTCTCTTTTAATAGTCCTTATGGGGCATGCCATTCCTGTCACGGGCTCGGATTTAAACAAGAATTTGACCCAGATCTCATTATACCAAATAAGGATCTTTCTCTAATTGAAGGTGCAGTCGATGTATGGAATACAAAATTAGAAGGTTTTCGAAGACAGACACTGGAAGCTCTATCTAAAAAGTTTAATTTTAGACTTGATGTACCTGTTAAAAATTTGTCAGAAAAACACCTTAATATTTTATTGTATGGGACCACGGATAAAGTAAAATACAATTACCGTTCAAGAAATACTCCTTCGTATTGGTCATATGAAGGTACCTATGAAGGCATAATACCTTGGCTTGAAAGAGTATACAGAGAAACTGATTCTGAATATCGAAAAGAACAGTTTGAGAAATACATCAGATTAAAACCTTGTGAAGTTTGCAAAGGTAAGAGATTGAAATCTGAAGCACTTTCTATAAAAATTCAAGATAACTCAATAATTGATATTACTCAACTTCAAATTAGCAATTGTTATAAATTTTTCATTGATTTAGAGGAAAAACTCACCGAAAAAGAGAAAATTATTTCAAAACAGATCTTAAAAGAAATTAAAGCTAGATTGGGATTTCTTTTAAGTGTAGGACTTGATTACCTAACTTTAGATAGGAGAGCGGGAACGCTTTCTGGAGGAGAGTCCCAGAGGATTAGACTGGCCACTCAAATTGGGTCTCAGCTTGTTGGAGTTCTTTATATTTTAGATGAGCCAAGTATAGGCCTTCACCAGAGGGACAATGCAAAATTAATTGCCATGCTAAAAAGATTGAGAGACATAGGAAATACAGTAATAGTAATTGAACATGATGAAGAGATGATGCTTTCTTCAGATTATCTGGTGGATATAGGGCCTGGCGCAGGTGTTCATGGCGGGGAAGTTGTTGCAGTTGGGTCTCCTGAAGAAGTAATGCAAAATCCAGACTCTTTGACAGGAAAATATCTATCAAGAAAAATTAAAATTGACGTTCCTAAAGAGAGAAAAAAGAGTAAAACATATCTAACAATAAAAGGAGCAAGACAATTCAATCTTAAAAATATTGATGTAAAAATTCCTTTGGGATTATTCGTATGTGTCACCGGTGTGTCTGGCAGTGGTAAAAGTACTTTGATTAATGAGATATTATACAAAGATCTTGCGAAGAAATTTTACAGAGCAGTCGATGAGCCAGGAGATCATGATGAAATCTTGGGAATAGAAAATATTGATAAAGTTATCATTATTGACCAAAGCCCAATTGGAAGAAGCCCAAGGTCAAACCCCGCAACATACACAGGTTTGTTTACCCCAATAAGGGAACTTTTTTCTGAACTTCCAGAATCCAAGAGAAGGGGATTTAAGAAAGGTAGATTTTCATTTAACGTAAAGGGTGGCAGATGTGAAAACTGCCGAGGGGATGGACTAATAAAAATTGAAATGCATTTTCTACCCGATGTTTATGTTAAATGCGAAGAGTGTAAGGGAGAACGATATAATAGAGAAACTTTGACAGTAAAATACAAAGGAAAATCTATTTCTGAAGTGCTAGATATGACAGTTGAAGAAGCCTTACACTTTTTTGAGAATATTCCTGTTATTAAAAACAAACTTCAAACTCTTCATGACGTTGGATTATCATACATAAAAGTTGGGCAACCAGCAACTACCCTTTCTGGCGGAGAAGCACAAAGAGTTAAATTGTCAAAAGAATTGTCTAAAAAAGCTACTGGAAAAACTCTCTACATCTTAGACGAACCAACAACGGGCCTCCATTTTCACGACGTTAAAAAACTACTTGATGTTCTTTTACGTTTAAGAGAGAATGGCAACACAGTCCTTGTTATTGAACATAACATGGATGTAATTAAGACCGCCGATTACATAATAGACCTTGGACCAGAGGGGGGTCAAAGAGGAGGGGAGATTATAGTTGAGGGTTCACCTGAAGACATAATAAACTCTCCAAAGAGCCATACTGGAAGATTTCTAGAAGAAGTTCTAAAAAGAGACGGAATCTTAAATTAATTATTTTATATTTAGAGTTTATTTTTCTTAATTCTCTATAATTAATCATTGATTATTAAATATATGTAATTATTGTTTATCAATATTGTTTTATTTATTTATCAATATCGAAAGCTTTATATACAATTAATGAATCTATGGATATGCACTCGAGGTGATAGGCATGAATAAAATATTGGCTATAATGACTATATGTCTTTTTTTAGCCTCAGTCGCTCCTTTAATAGGAGAAACGTGTACATCAGAAGAATTGAATAGTAATACAACATGCCAAAGTAGTACAAAAATAGTACTATCTAAAATCGCTGCTAAGACATTTCTAAATAACATAAGAAACGGCACAATGGACTTCCATGGTAACAAATTGGTACACTCAATATTAACCCCAGTTGGAGATGTAAAATTGACATCCCCCAGTTTACAGAAAAATTTTGGATCCTACGAATTTACTAATGAAAGAAGCACTCCAGGATGGCACTCATACGACATTCAGAGATTGACAAAGGCTCAAAAGCAATACGAACCTATGGTACCAAAAATCTACACCACAAACACTTCAGATCAGGAGTAAAGAATATTTATTCCTATTTATTTTTCAATTTTCTTGAATTACCATTTGTTATGGTGGATTCTACTTTCTTCAAATCTATTTATCTGCGATTTTCCCTCGTCTTCATAACCAATTGATATAAGAGAAACTGGAAAGATATTCCAGGCAGATTAAGTAAATCTTTTATTTTATTTACCCTTTCTTCGTCTGGGTATATTCCAAGCCAACAAGCCCCAAGGTCAAGTGAATGGGCTGCTAAGAGAATATTCTCAGTTGCAGCAGAGCAATCAATAGTAATAAAAATATCTCTTGTAATATTTAGATCTCCTGCTACTAAGATTGCCATTGGGGCTTCATATAGCGTCTTTGAGTTTGGATGAAAAGAAGGAATTTTATCTAAGATTTTCTTACTATCTATTAGTACAAAGTGCCAAGGCCCCTCATTTTTCCTTGAAGGTGCATTCATAGCAGCTTCTAAAATTCTTTTCACATGATTTTCCGATACCTTGTCTTTTTATATTTTTTAATACTTTTTCTAGATATAATAATATCTAAAAAATTCATATTAAACCCAACTATATAGGGATTTCAAATATTAAAAAATATATTGTTTTATGGATAACTAATCTAATAAATTTAAATCATTAAAATAATCTTTATTTACATCTATTCTTAAGGAAATAAAGATAAATCTTTTAATAAATTGGTATATTTAGTAATAATCTTTTTTTTAAATAGAAAACCTTTTTAGAACTAAAAATAATATTATCCAATAGAGTATTAAAGTGATTTTATGACAAAAGAACTTTCTGCAGATATGGTAAGGAGAACTTTTGATAAAAATAAATTAAAATGTAAAAATAGCAATGAAGTTTCACCTCTAGAAGATATTGTAGGCCAAGACAGAGCATTAAAAGCTTTAAAATTTGGCCTTCAAATAAAAGAAAAAGGATTTAACATCTTTGTTGCAGGGTTTCCAGGCACAGGAAAAATGACTGCGGTAAAAAGTTTTCTTGATAAATTAGCTGAAGATCAAACTGTACCCCCTGATTGGTGTTATGTTAATAATTTTCAGGAACCTTACGAGCCTAAAGTGATTAGATTAGATCCTGGAGACGGAAGAGTTTTTCACAAAGATATGATAAATTTTCTTAATGAAACTAAAATAAATCTTCCTAAAGCCTTTGAAAGTGAAGACTTTGCTTTGAAGAGAGAAGCCACTATCCAGAAAATTGAAGCTGAAAGAAATAAGATATTTTCTGAATTAAATAGAAAAGCAGAAAAAGAAGGATTGATTGTCCAAAGCACTCCAATGGGATTTGTTTTTGTTCCAATTGCAAATGGTAGACCAATGACCGAGGAAGAGTTCATTGCGTTAAACCCAGAAATGAAAGAAGATATACAAAAAAGAAGAGATAAATTAAATTCTGAATTAAGATTAGTTTTTAGACAGTTAAAAGAATTAGATACCAAAACATTTGAAGAAATTAAAGAATTAAATAAGGAAGTCGCACTTTTTACAATTGGACATTTACTAGAGGATCTTAATAAAAAATATTCAAAATATCCAAACATTATTTCTTATCTTAAAGAAGTTCAAGAGGACATTTTGGAGAACATACCTTTGTTCTATAAACCGAATGTTCCACAAGCCCCAGTTCAAGCACCATGGGCAGAGGAATTGCCATTTAGGAAATACATGGTGAATTTATTTACAGATAATTACGCACTTACAGGAAGGCCAGTAGTAGTGGAACTAAATCCAACTTATCAGAATCTTTTCGGTAGAATCGAGAAAGAAGCACAGTTTGGAATGCTTACCACAGATTTTACTATGATAAGGGGTGGATCAATCCATAAAGCAAACGGAGGATACCTTGTAATTCCTGCCGAAGAATTAGTAAAAAATCTGTTCTCATATGATGGATTAAAAAGAGCATTAAGTAGTGAAGAAGCAGTTGTTGAAGAAGCAGGAGAACGACTTGGATTTATTACTACAAAAGGATTGAGGCCCAGTCCAATTCCTCTAAACGTAAAAGTCGTGATTGTAGGAAATCCCATGATATACCAGACTCTATTTTCACTTGATCCAGAGTTTAAAGAGTTATTCAAGGTCAAAGCAGAATTTGATATTAACATGGATTTCAACGATGACAATGTAAAGAATTACGTTTCTTTCATATGCTCACTTTGCTCAAAAGAGAATTTAATGCACCTTGATTCTTCCGCAATAGGTAAGGTAATAGAGTATGGAGCAAGACTTGCAGACGACCAAGAGAAATTATCTACCAAATTTGCGGACATAGCAGATATTATACGTGAAGCTAACTTCTATGCAAAAGAAGATAAAAACAGTGTAATAAAAGATAATCATATAATAAAAGCTGTTGAAGAAAAAAATTACAGATCAAATCTTATCCAAGAAAGAGTAAATGAGATGGTAACCCGTGGCTTTTATCTTATTGACACTGAGGGAGAAGAAGTTGGTCAAATAAATGGACTTGCTGTCTTAAGTCTAGGAGATTTTGCTTTTGGCAGACCTTCAAGGGTAACCGCCACTGTAAATATAGGCCGAGGAGGAATTATTGATATTGAAAGAGAGGCTAAGATGGGAGGAAATATTCATTCAAAAGGAGTGATGATCCTAGGAGGATACTTGGCAGAAAACTTTGCACAGGACAAACCATTAAATCTAACTGCTAGGCTTGTATTTGAACAAAACTATGAAGGCGTTGATGGTGACAGCGCTTCAAGTACAGAACTTTACGCGATATTGTCTGCATTATCAGGCATTCCAATAAAACAATATTTAGCAGTAACCGGATCTGTAAATCAGAAAGGCGAGGTACAAGCTATTGGAGGAGTTAATTATAAGATTGAAGGATTTTATGAGATATGTAAAGCTAAAGGTCTTAACGGAAAACAAGGTGTTTTAATCCCAAGGAGCAATGTCCAGAATTTAATGCTTAAGGAAGAAATTGTCGATGCGGTAAGACAAGGCAAGTTCCATATATACTCTGTTGGGAATATCAAAGAAGGGATTGAGATACTAACGGGCGTTAGAGCTGGAGAAAAAGGTCTAGATGGTAAGTACCCCGAAGATACAATATATGGAAAGGTTGACAAACGCCTTAGGGAGATGTCTGAAAAAATGGAAAAATCTTCTGAAGAAAAGAAAAGTAATAATGATTAGATTATGAATAGGAGGTTAAACATGGTGCAAGTAAAAGAAGTTGGAGAAATCTACAAATGTGAAATTTGTGGAAATGTAGTAGAAGTATTGGAAGTAGGTGGCGGAGAATTAATTTGCTGTGGAGAACCAATGGTTTTACAGGAGTAGGTAAAAATGGTTAAAATTGGAGATAAGATTCAAGAAGCTGACTGGAAAAAAGAAAAACATGTACCAGTTATAGAATGTCCAGATTCCGTTAAAGCAAATGAAACATTTGAAGTCAAAGTTTCAATTGGTAAAGATATTGCCCATCCAAATACAACTGAACATCATATTAGATGGATAATGTTGTACTACCAACCTGATGGTGAGAAGGCGCTTTATCAGGTAGGAAATTACGAATTTACAGCACATGGCGAGAGTCCCCAAGGGCCCAATAATGGCCCAGTATATACAAATCATGAGATAAAAACATCAATAAAAATTGCAAAATCTGGAACACTATTTGCAGTTTCACTATGTAATATCCATGGCTTGTGGGAATTCTCAAAGGAAGTTAAGATTAATTAATTTTATTTTTTATTCAATCTTTTTATATCTCTAATCTGTTTTTATAAGTTACTTAAAAAATATCTAATGATTAACCGCTCGTTATAATAATTAAGAAGTAGATATTAGTTAAGAATGCAAAAAGTATCAATCCATTTAAGTTGTTGAAAGCTATTTTTACAGATCTTGCCCGTGTATCCTTGTTCAATCCGAACGAACTAAAAAAGAGAGGTATTAGAGATAGGACAGATACTAAAAGAAAATTGATATTAAAGTCAAACGGATTAATCATTTGAAATATCACATACATAATAGTCGCAAATAAAGCTGCCATAAATATTAATTTAAGACTTAAATTTCTTCCATTTTTTGTTACAAAGCTTTTCTTTCCACTTAATGAATCTACTTCCATATCGGGTATTTCTACGCTTAAGATGAAATAAATACCATACATTAAAAGGGGAATAGTGAATAACATGTAATTTGTATCTAAAAATCCTTTCATTACATAGTAGCCCATCCCGGGAACTACAAAACCTATGGCAAGCATTGTTGATAATTCTCCTAAGCCCCTATATGACAATCTTATGGGGGGTGCAGTATAAAACCACCCTAGAAGATTCCCAAAGATAACATAACCTAAGAAAACTAATGAATAATTGAAGTATAATGTAAAGATGACTCCAAGAATAATCGAAATAAAAATTAAACTCAATGCTATAATTTTTGACGTTTCTCTTAGACTTGGATCGAGTTGTAATATTCCACTTCCACCACTTACATTTGTTCTATCTCCTAATTTGTCAGCCTCAAAATCAAAATAGTCATTACTATATGATACAGATAAATGTCCAAGAAAAAGAATTACGTAACCAAAAACTAATTTCCAAATGTTTAATTCTGCCCCATTTAATACGGCAAATAAAGCACCCACTAAAAAAAGGAAGAAACCACCTAAAACAAAAAAGAATCGTCCCAATTTTAAGATATTTATTATCTTATCTTGGATAGAAAATGAATTCATGTATAACTTATATATTCATAATATATAATTATTACTGAAATTAAAAATAACAAAATTTAATTAAAACAAATTAATTAATAGAGCTTAAATGAAATAAAATAAATTTACAAATTTCTAATATAAAAAATACCTTAATCATATAATTAATAATCTCAGAATAAGAATAATAAGATTTTTAAAAGACTTTAACTTTGATAAATCATGAAAAGAGAACTTTTAATGGGAGACGAAGCTATAGCATTAGCTGCTTTTGAAGCAGGCGTTGAAGTTGTTGCAGCATATCCTGGTACCCCTTCAACACAAATCCCAGAAACTGCTGCACGTTTTGCTAAGCAGTATGGTGCTTATGTTGAATTTTCTACTAATGAAAAAGTTGCCCTTGAAGTAGGGATTGGAGCATCATGGTCGGGGAAAAGGGCTCTTGTAACAATGAAACATGTTGGAGTAAACGTTGCATCAGATTCTTTAATGACCTTAGCTTACACGGGCGTTGATGGAGGGCTAGTCCTTGTTTCAGCAGATGAGCCAGACTGTCACTCTTCCCAAAACGAACAAGACAATAGAATACTTGCTAGATTTGCAAATGTTCCATGTTTGGAGCCTTCATCTCCCCAAGAGGCAAGAGATATGACAATCTTTGCCTACGATCTTTCTGAATTGTTTTCTATTCCAGTAATCTTAAGGCCAACTACTAGAGTATGTCATGCGAGGGGGGATGTAGAGTTAGGTGAAATTACTATTAAAAAAAGAGAAGGAAAATTCACAAAAGATGTCAATAGATATGTTGCAATTCCCGCTCATGCTAGAGTACTTCATAAAAAACTTCTTGAAAAAATGGAAAAAATTAGAGAGTTCATTGAAGATTCAAACTTAGATTATGCAATCCCTGGAGAGGGAAAGACTGGAATTATAGTCGTTGGAGGGTCTTTTAGTTATTTAATGGAAGCACTTAACGCACTAAATATAAATCCGCCATTATTAAAAATTGGAATCTCACATCCTTTAGCAAGAAATAAAGTTTTAGCGTTCATTAAAGATTTGGATAAAGTCATAGTAGTAGAAGAGCTTGAACCGGTAATTGAAAACGATATAAAAATTTTAATATCTGAAAGTCAGCTTAACTTAAAGATATACGGGAAAAATATATTCCCTAGAACTGGTGAATTTTCTACTGAGTTAGTAACTGAAATACTTTCACGATTTTTTAGAATTGAGGTATCTAAAGAACAACCTAAGAATATTGTTATTCCAAATAGAACACCACTTTTATGTGCAGGTTGTCCTCATCGATCAACATTTTACGCAATAAAGAAAGTTACAAGGGGCAAGGCTATATTTCCTTCCGACATTGGATGTTATACTTTAGGATTCCCAAGGCCACTCCAGACAGTTGACACGTGTATCTCAATGGGAGGAAGCTTCGGGATAGCATGTGGATTCGCAAAATCTTTAAATGAACCAATAGTTGCCACCCTAGGGGATTCTACTTTCTTTCATGCAGGAATACCTCCTTTAATCAATGCAAAATATAATAATTCAAAGATAGTAGCCGTTATTCTTGATAATTTAACTACTGCGATGACAGGACACCAACCCCATCCGGGTACACAATTAACTGCAATGGGAGATCCAGCTGGCTCCGTTTCTATTGAAAAGTTAATTGCCGGTATGGACATCCCAGTGGAAGTTGTAAATGCACTTGATGTAAAAAGTGTTGAAGATGCTGTTAAGCGAGGGATTGAAAGCAAACAAGTTTATGCTATAGTTTCTAGGGCACCTTGTGTTTTATTAAAAGGTATTGAAAAGAAGCCAATCTATAGAGTTGAAGCATCAATGTGCCGTGCATGCAAGGCTTGTATAAAACTATCTGGCTGTCCCGGATTAGAGTTTAGGGATGGTCACTCAAACATTAATTCGGCCATATGTACAGGATGCGGACTTTGTGCGTATATATGTCCTGTTGAGGCAATAGTAAGGTAATTCTTTTAATTTTTCTTATTACATAAAAGTACGCCCTAAGACTTACTTATATTGAATATTTTCTAAAATAATATTCTGTATTTTTTTAAAAGTAATAAAAATTTTTATCTATATTTTTTATTGCCGTTACCCTTTTATTATTAAATACTTAAATTAAACTATTATCATTATACCATTATGGGGGAAGAAAATGGGCGAAATAAAAGTTGATGTAAAAGGTCAAACTTGTCCAGTGCCTTTAGTTGAATGTAGAAAAGCTTTACGAAAAGCTGCAATAGGGGACATAGTTGAAATCGAGGGAACACATCCTGCTTCTAAGAAAGAAATACCAATGGCCGTAAATGCATTGGGATATAAAATAATATCAATTGAGGAGGAGGGCAATACTTGGAAAATAAGGATATGCAAGCAGTAAATACTCCAAAGTTGAATAAAGCTACGATAATTGTCCACAGTGGAGACATGGATAAAATTTATAGTGCTTTAATAATTGGAAACGGAGCTTTATCAATGGGCATGGAAGTATCTTTATATTTCACTTTTTTTGGACTTCAGAGATTGAAAAAAGGCGAACTTGACAAAGGCCCACTCTCAAAGATGAACATGCTAGGTCTAGGAAAGATGATGATTAAAAAAAGAATGGATAAAGCAAATGTTGCTTCTCTTGAGAAAATGATTACAGATTTCAAAGAACTAGGGGGCAAAATCTTGGCATGTGACATGACTATGGAAGTAATGGGGGTAAAACCTGAAGATTTAAGGCAAGATCTAATTAGTGATTATTGTTCAGTTGGTACTTATATTAAAGAAGCAATGGAGTCAAGCATGACACTGTTCATTTAGTTTGGTGTTATCATGGAAAAAAATGTTTATTTGGACAACGCTGCTGCCACAAGACTCGATGAAAGAGTTCTCGAAGCAATGAAAAAATATTATTTTGAAGTATATGCTGTAGCAACTTCAGAATTTGGGTATTCTTTGGGAATTGAGGCAAGAGAAGCTCTAGATGAGTCTAGAGAATTTATAGCCAAGAATATCGGTGCAGATTTTGAAGAAATAGTTTTTACTTCCGGCAGTACAGAATCAAGCAATACGGCACTTAAAGGAGTAGCAATGGATCTCAAAGAAAAAAAAGGTAAGCATATAATAGTATCCAAAATTGAAGATTTTCCAGTTCTTAATAGTGCAAAAAGCCTTGAAAGACAGGGATTTGAAATAACTTATCTTGATGTTGATCAATATGGTTTAATAAACCTTGATCAACTTGAAAAATCCATAAGGAATGATACAGTCTTAGTGTCAATTCAACATGCAAACCAAGAGATTGGAACTATGCAAGATATCTCTAAAATATCAGAAATATGTAAGAATAAAGATGTACTTTTTCACACTGATGCAACACATACATTCACTAGAGTTCCAATTGATTTAAAAAAAATTCCTGCCGATCTAGTTACACTATCTGCCCATACTATCCATGGACCAAAGGAAACTGGTGCACTATTTATTCGTAAGAATACACAAATTTCAAAGTGGATGGACGGAGGATTCCAAGAATTCAATAAGCGTGCCGGTTTAGAGAATATCCCTGGAGCAGTAGGATTTGCGAAGGCAATCGAACTTGTAACTCCAGAAGAGAATAAAAATATTCAAAATATGAGGAATCATCTAATTAAGAAAGTCTTAGGTGAAATACCCGATACAACCCTCAATGGACACAAAGAAAAGAGAACCCCTCAAAATGCCAATATCACATTTCATTATGTTGAAGGGGAATCGATCACTCTACACCTTGACATGAGAGGATTCTCAGTTAGCACGGGGTCCGCATGTTTTAGTAAATCTCTTGAAGCAAGCCACGTTATTATGGGAATTGGAGGAGATCACGAAAGGGCTCATGGTTCCGTTAGATTTACATTTGGCAGGTATAATACTATGGAAGACGTTGAATCAATAGTTGAAAATATTTCTGAAGTTGTAAGCGAACTTAGAAAAATTAGTCCTTTGGGCAAAATTCACGAGGAGGATAAAAAATGAAATTTCCATACAATGAAAAAGTTTTGGAACATTTTCGTCGTCCACATAATGTGGGTAAATTGGAAAATCCTGATGGCAAGGCGACTGAAGGTAGCCCTGCTTGTGGGGACATGGTTTCAGTTTATATTAAAGTTAATCCTCAATCAAATATAATTGAGGATATTAAATTTGAATCATATGGTTGTGCATCAAATATAGCAACAGGCTCAATTATTACAGATATGGCGAAAGGCAAAACTCTTGAAGAAGCAAAAAAAATCACTTGGCAGCAAGCCACAGAAGCTTTAGGGGGATTACCACCGATTAAAGCACACTGTTCTGTATTGGCCGTTGAGGGATTAAGGGCAGCTATCCAAAACTATGAGGAAAAACATGGGATTATAGCCGAAAAGGTTCCGACAACAATAGAAATTGTAAACAATAGATTGAAGAAAGTTATGAATCCTTTAACAGGACTTGACGTAGTAAGAACTAATCTAATTAAAAAAATAGAAATTGATAATGGCAAAGTACTTCTTACAATTGATCTGCCGTCTAATCATCAATTTGCCGCCTCTATAAGAGAAGAGATTAAAGAGAAAATAGAAACTCTGTGGGATGTCAAAGAAGTAATAGTTGATTTTATTGAATAATTTCTATTTAGTTATTCTTAAAAATAGAATCCTCTCTATTGCCATAGTGTTATAAATTTATAGAGAGATTAAATGGAAATAATAACTATTTTACTAATTGCTATTGGGCTTTCGATGGACGCATTAGCCGTTTCTGTTACAAGTGGATTAATTATTCACTCTCCACAAATAAAAGATGCAGTAAAAATAGCAGGATCTTTTGGAATATTCCAAGCTTTTATGCCCTTATTAGGATGGATTTCCGGATTAAAGATTTCAAATCTTATTTCCTCTTTTGATCACTGGGTAGCCTTTTTTATTTTGATTTTTCTTGGAATTAAAATTATATATGAAACTATGAAAAAAGAATCCAAAA
This sequence comes from Candidatus Methanofastidiosum methylothiophilum, assembly GCA_001587575.1. Lineage (GTDB taxonomy): Archaea > Methanobacteriota_B > Thermococci > Methanofastidiosales > Methanofastidiosaceae > Methanofastidiosum. Next base: position 20,251 of record LNJC01000013.1, on the reverse strand, counting down.
AAGAGCAATTTAATCCCCTTGATACCCAAGTTTTACTAGTACTTTCAATAGCAACTAGTATTGACGCACTAGCCATAGGCTTAAGTTTCGCATTTCTTGATGTCAATATTTTTCTACCAATTCTAATAATTGGATTTGTAACTTTTATTATTTGTTTCATTGGATTTTTTATAGGCGATAAATTTGGACATTTTTTTGAGAATAAAGTTAAATTACTAGGAGGATTAATCTTAATCCTGATAGGTTTTAAAATTCTATTTGGCCATTTATTATAGATGAACTGCACCAATAAGCTAATAAAATCTTATATGCTAGTATGACTAGACATTAAAAAGAAAAGGCATGACTATGGGTCAATCTGATAAAAATGTATCCTTTGGCAATCCACTTATAATTGTTAGCATTTATTTTGTTATTGGGATATTGTGGATTCTATTCTCAGACTTTTTTTTAGCGTCTTACGTTAATAATATTTCTAGTTTGATCATATTCCAAACTTTTAAAGGAATCTTATTTATTTTTATGACTTCTTTAGTGATTTATTACTTAATTAATCGTGGATTTAATCGAATAAAATACTCTCAAGAAGTAATGTCGGAAGCTGAAAAAAAGCATAAGATTATTTTGGATACTGTGGGAGATATAATAGTCTACGTTGATAAATATGGAAAGATATTGGATATTAATAAAAGAGTTGAAATTAAACTTGGATATAAAAAAGATGAATTAATTGGTAAAAGTTTCATGGATATTGGAATAATTGATGTTAAGTATGTACCTGTTTTAGCAAAAATGTTTAGACAAGGGATTAATAATAAATCAAGTGTAAACGTAGAATTAGAATTAAAACACAAAGAAGGCAGCCATATTACGGTAGAAGCAAATAATAAGTTCATTATAGATAACGGAGAAGTTGTCGGAGCTGTAACAGCTTTTAGGGATATAACTGAAAGGAAGAAAGCTTTAGTTCAAATAGAAAATAATATTGAACACTTTGCACACCTTATAGATCATATTCGAAATCCTTTAGCAATACTCCACACGTTTACTCAAGTAAGAATAAATGATCCAGAAATAAAAGATAACTTATTAATTCAAATTGATAGAATTGATGAAATTATAAAACAATTAGACGAAGGCTGGATGAATACTGAAGATACAAAGAAGTTTTTGAAAGATTATAAGTAAGATTTTGATGAGCTTATTGAACAATAGTTACTTGGCAAAACTTCTTCTTTGGTAAGCTCCTTTTCTGGATTGGATATTATTTTTATTGTTTCGATTAAATCATCCTCAAATTGTTCAAATCCTTCTCCATTTGTAGCAGAAATTTCATAATATGTTATGTTGTTTTCTTTTGCAAAATTTTCTCCTTCTTTTTGCGTAATGACTCTTTTTGCACTGTCAACTTTGTTGGCTATTAGGTATATTTTTGAAGGAATTTTATCTTTAGGTATTATGTCCAACCACTCCTTTATACCTTTTAGAGAGTGAATCCATTCTACAGAATAAACTAGTATTACAATCTTAGCACCTTTAATGAAATCATTGTGCAAAAATCTAAATTGCTTTTGACCGCCTAGATCCCATATAATTCCTGAAACATCTTCTTTAGGTACAATGATTTTGTTTATGGATAATCCTGGTGTCAGAGACGTCTTTTCATTAGTGTTTAAAGTTTTACTAAGTCTATTACTTATCGTGCTCTTGCCGACTGCACCATCTCCAGCTAATACGATTTTTACTGCAACCAATTTATCACTTCTTTTATTTATGACAATAAACATTTAGCAGACAGGGATTATAGATGATGTAAGGTGTAATGAAAACCCTCTTGTCGATATGCTCGATGTGTCTACACTTTAAACTTTCATCAAGATACACCAGAAGAGTATGTATTTTACCTATTTCCTCCGATGCATGCATTGCTATAATAGGAAAAGGGAATCCACTAACACCTTCAATAATTTCTTTTGATATTTCAATTTTGTATACTTTCTTGCATACAGGACACAAGATGTTAACTGATTCCAATTCCTCCATCAAAAGTTCTTTTGTTTTTTAATTTATATATATTCTGTAAATATTTTATATATTTATATAATATCTATATAGAAAAGAACGACTCAATCAAAAAGTTTTAGCCACTCATCTATTCTAATGTTTTTCTTAACTGAAGTTTTAATGGTCTTAATTTTTGGATTTAGAGATAGGCAGTCCCTCTCCATTTTTTCAGGGCTTGCATCAACAGCTTCGGCTATATCAATTTTGTTGATTATACATATGTCAGAAAACCTGAATATTATTGGATGCTTCAGTACAATATCATCGCCTTCACTTACGCTAACAATGACAATTCTTTTGTCTTCTCCTAAGGTGAAATCAGAAGGGCATATCAAATTACCAACATTTTCCATGAAAAGATAATCAAGATCTTGAAGAATGCCGTGCTCCTCTAGATCTTCCAATTCATGAGATATCAAATGGGCATCTAGGTGGCACTCTTTTCCCGTATTTAAAGGTATAACAAGGCAATTATGTTTTCTAAATCTGTTAGAATCATATTCAGCAACTACGTCTCCTGCAATGACGCCAACTTTCTTTCCCTTTTTTACTAAGGCATCAATAGCAATCTCGATTAAGGATGTTTTACCAGAGCCTATTGCACCCATAACATTGTAAGATTTAATCTGATACTTTTTTAGAAGATCTTTATTTTCTTTTGCAATTATTGAATTCTCTTTTAATATGTCTTTTTCAATAGTAATGTCCGTTGTTTTATGCATGATATAAAAAAATATAATAGATTTAAATAATTAATTATATATATGGCCATTCAAATCAATACTTAAGAATATCTAAAAAAATAAAATAGAAAAACTAGAATAATTTTTGCAATATCAAATATTAAAAATCGTTTACCAAAAGATTTATAATTAACAAATTAATCAATAAAATAGTTTGGACATATGTTTCGGAGGGATATATATTAGCATGGCAATTTCTGAAGGTTTTAATTATGATAAAATAGGTGACACTGATTATGCAGAAGAGCCATTAAATTTATCAGATAATGCTGTAAAAGTTTTAGAGAGGAGATATCTAAAAAAGGATCAAGAAGGAAATGTCGTAGAAACGCCAAATGATCTTTTTTTGAGAGTAGCTAAAAGTATAGCAATCGCAGATTTTCTTTATGATGGTAATGCCGATGTTGAGGGATTAACTAAAGATTTTTATGAAATGATGACAAAATTTGAGTTCCTACCGAATTCTCCAACTCTTATGAACGCAGGGAGAGAGCTTGGACAGTTGTCCGCATGTTTTGTTTTACCTGTTGAAGATTCTATTGATAGTATTTTTGATGCAATAAAGTATACTGCTCTTATCCATAAAAGTGGGGGGGGAACAGGATTTTCATTTTCAAGACTCAGACCAAAAAATGACGTAGTCTTGACAACAAAAGGAATATCTAGTGGCCCAGTATCTTTTATGACTGTATTCGATACAGCTACTGAAACTATAAAACAGGGTGGGACAAGAAGAGGTGCCAATATGGCCATTTTGAGAGTCGACCACCCAGATATTCTAGAGTTTATTAAATGTAAGGAAGAAAATACTAAACTTAATAATTTTAACATATCTGTGGCTATTACAGACAAGTTCATTGAAGCATTTGAAAATGGAAAAGATTATGAACTTATTAATCCAAGAAATGGAAAAGTAGAAGGCAAATTAAACGCAAAAGAAGTTTTTAATCTTATAGTCAAAATGGCATGGAAAAATGGAGAACCCGGAATAGTATTCATAGACAGAATTAATAGAGGAAATCCAACACCTGCTATAGGAGAAATTGAAAGTACTAATCCATGTGGTGAGCAGCCACTTCTCCCGTATGAATCATGCAATCTCGGATCTATTAACTTATCAAAGTTTTTGAAGAAAATCAACAAGGGATACGAAATAGATTTTGACCATTTAAGATATGTAGTTAAGAAATCAGTTCATTTTTTGGATAATGTTATTGATGTTAATAGGTATCCTTTAGCCCAAATTGAGGATATGACAAAAGGCAATAGGAAAATAGGATTAGGTGTCATGGGGTTTGCAGACATGCTTCTAAAATTGGGGATCCCTTATAATTCAGAAGATGCTGTTGACCTTGCAAAAAATATAATGAAATTTATTAAAGAAGAAGCTATAGAGGCTTCAAGAGAACTTGCTTCAAAAAGAGGGCCATTCCCAAATTTTGAGAATAGTATATTTCACGAGAGGAAAGAACCCCCTGTTAGAAATGCTACTGTAACTACTATTGCCCCCACTGGAACTATAAGTCTAATCGCAGGGAGTTCAAGCGGAATAGAGCCTATTTTTGCAATATCCTATATTAGAAATGTTATGGACAAAGATGAACTTTTGGAAATAAATCCTGTATTTGCTCAAATATCTAAGGAAAGAGGGATATTTAGCCAAGAATTAATGAAGAAGATTGCAAGAGAAGGAACATTAAAAAATATAGATGAAATTCCAGAAGATCTTAAAAAACTTTTTGTAACGGCTCACGATATTACTCCAGAATGGCATATCAGAATTCAATCTGCATTCCAAGAGTACACGGACAATGCTGTTTCTAAAACAATTAATTTTCCTAAGAGCGCAACAGAAAAAGATGTTATGCAAGCGTATCTATTAGCATACAGAAGTGGGCTCAAAGGAACAACAATATACAGAGATGGTTCTAGGGATGAACAAGTTTTGAACATTGGAAAAGTAAACAAAAAAGAAACTTCTATCCAAAAGGCTCCAAGACCAAGGCCAAAAGTTACTAAGGGTTTCACTGAAAAAATTAGAACTGGTTGTGGAAATCTTTACGTTACCATAAATGAAGACGAATATGGGCTCTGCGAAATATTCATGCAAATGGGAAAATCTGGAGGTTGTCCTGCAAGTCAGAACGAAGCTATCGCAAGATTAATCTCATTAGCTTTACGGTCAGGAATAAGAATTGAATCTATACTAGAACAACTAAGACATATTCGATGCCCAATGCCTACATGGGACGAGGGCATGCCAGTTCATTCTTGTGCAGACGCAATAGCTATAGTTTTGGACAGATATATTAAGAATGAATTGAATACGAAACAAGAGCGTTTAGACATGGTAGTAACATCAAATGGTGGGTCTAACAATAATGGGATGCCTGCACAATGCCCTGAATGCGGGGAGGTATTAGTTTTCTCCGAGGGCTGCGTTAGCTGCAAATGTTGTGGTTACACAAAGTGCTAACTAATTTATTTTTTATTTTTCCAATAATAATAAATTTCATAGAGTTTTATGAATTAAATAATCTCAAGATTATATGCCTATTTTGAAAAGAGGTCCTTTTTGGGAGTATATATTATTTATCTATCACGTCTTTAAGATATTGCCCATATTCATTTATACTCATTAGATTGATTTTTTCCCCAAGATCAGAATACTTAACTTTACATATCCAAGATTCGTAAGGTTTGGTATTCAAAAGGTCCGGTCTATTTTCAATTTCTTTGTTAGTCTCTACTATAGTTCCAGATATTGGGGAAAAGATATCCAAAACTGTTTTAACTGATTCTATTTGGCATAATAATCCAAATTGTTTAACTTGACTACCAACTGGTGGGAGTTCAATAAATGCTATCTCGCCTATTTCTCTTTGTGAGTAATCATCTATGCCTATAGCACAAATATCCCCTTCAATCTTTGCCCACTCATGAGTTTTTGAGTATAATAAATCATCTTTAAATGAATATGTTCCTATATCCATATAAACACCAAATATTTCATTTTTAGTATACTTAAAACTTTTACTACTTAAATATTTTATAATCGTAAGCTTTATAAGTATTATGAATATTTATTCATAAAGGTGATGTCATGAAAGTAGCTGTGGCAACAGACGATAAAGTCAATATATCCCATCACTTTGGAAGAACCTTAGGATTTAGAGTATTTGATATTGACAGTAAAAAAATAGTGAATGAAGAATACAGACAAAATATTGGGAAAAGCAACGGGCAATGTGGAAGTTGTGATCATTCAAGCATGATTAATAACATTAAAGACTGTGATTTAGTCATTTGTTACGGAATGGGGATGGGAATCTACAACGATCTTGTTAGAAACAAAATTAGAGCGGTAATTACAGAAGAAGAAACTGTTGACGGGGCAATAAATAAACTTATTGAGGCAGATCTCATAAATAGACTGGATAAATTACATTGATTATTTTTTTTTATTTAAAGATAATTTAATAAGTTAGCATTTTTTATAAATATCAGGAGATTAAATGAAACTTGTTATTATTGGAGGGGGCGCATCAGGTTCAGAAGCAGCTCTCGAAGCAAGAAAATTCGATAGAAACGTTGAAATTACGCTAATTGAAAAACAAAAGTATCCTCAATATTCTTTGTGTGGACTACCCTATGCATTATCTGGTGATGTAGATAACTTCGATAATCTCATAATCTTCCCAAAAGAATTTTATGAAAAACAAAAGATAAATCTAGTACTTGATAAGGAAATAAAACAAATTGATGCCCAATCTAGAAAAGTTAGATTAAGCGATGGCTCTGAAATAGAATTTGATTCTTTAATTCTTGCAACTGGCGCAATCCCATGTAATTATAAGTCAGGCTTCAATTATCCTGAAGGTATTTTTTTTATTAGGACTTTAGAGGATTCTATAAATCTAGCTAAAAAAATTGATAGTTCAAAAAAAGCAATAATATACGCCTATGGTTGGGGATGCAATGCAGGTTGTAAAGGATGCATTTCTGGTAGAATCTCCCTAGAAATGGCATATGCCCTGAAGAAGAGGAAACTTGATGTAACTATTGTTTCTAAAGAGGCTAGACCATTAAGACAACAAATCGACAGTGACATGAGCGAATTAATTATACACTACCTAAAATCCAAAGGGATAAATCTGATAAGCGACAAAGATAGCATTGTTATAGCTGGCGAAGATAAAGTAAAGGGATTAATTGTAGATAATGAACTCATCGGCGCAGATATTATTGTAATGGCCTCTGGCACTCGCACTAATAGTTCTCTAGCAAAAGAATGTGGAATAGAAATCCAAAAAGGAATCAAAACAAATCCAAAACTTGAGACATCAATTGAGAAGATATATGCTTGCGGTGACTGTGCAAGTATAAAATACTTTTTCACAGGAGAGAATTTTTCTTCCAGTCTAGGAACGAATGCAGTTAGAAGTGGAAAGATAGCGGGGATAAACTCTGTTGGAGGAAACTTAGAACTAGACCCATTAGTTAACATTATAATTATGGATTTCTTTGATTTGAAGATTGGGGCATTTGGACTAACAGAAGACGATTTATCTAAACTGGGTAAAGAGTATGTTAAGGCTCGATACAAAGGTAAATCCAAAGCAGAATATTATCCTGGGAACAAAGATATAGTAATTAAGATCTTAGCTTCTAAAGAAGGAGACATATTAGGATTTCAGGCTATTGGCGAAGAAGGTGTTTTCGCTCGAACACTTGCAGTCGGATTGGCCGTTCAAAAAGGCATTAAAATCAAAGATTTGGCAAAATTTGAGAATTGTTATAGTCCACCAATATCTCCCACAATAGATCCTGTTCAAATATGTGCTGAACTTGTCCTAAAAAGATTAAGATAATTATTTACAAAGTTCCCCATCTTTTGAATAAGTTGTGCTCCAAGCCTACCTGATCTAATACCCTTCCAATTATAAAATTAGTAATGTCGTCTATATTTTTTGGATTATGGTAGAATGCAGGCATAGCAGGTAGAATAACTGCACCTTCATCAGAGAGAGTTGCCATACATCTTAGATTTATTGAAGTCAAGGGGGTTTCTCTTGGGACTATAACTAATTTTCTCTTTTCTTTTAGAGATACTGCAGCAGCCCTAGTGATTAAATTATCTTGGATTCCCACAGATATCTTAGAGATTGTAGAGATCGAAGCTGGGCATATAATCATATAATCAAAGGGGTAACTACCTGATGCAACAGAAGCATCCATTTCATTATTTTTATAGTTTTTATATGCTAATTTATTTAATTTATCTAATTCATAATTTGTTTCATCTTTTATTATTCCCTTTGCCCCTTCACTTACTATCAGATGTACTTTACCTTTTAGATTTTCTAACAACTTTATACCGTATATAACTCCACTTGCACCAGTTATAGCAAGAATTCCTTCCATGAAATGTATATGAATTGCAACTATTAAAGATTTACCTTTTAAAAATAAGCATAGATATTCCGAAAGTTATATAAGTTACACATTAAGATTGCTTCTATAATATAATCCTTTTAACGGTGAATCTATGAGGATTCTTCTAATACATAGCGACTATTTAGAGTATGAAATTACTTCAAAGACTAAAATAGCTGAGGAGATTGAAAATTCTTTGAAACAGGGCAGAATGGAAGACTGTGTTTCTGTTTTCGCAGCTGTTGAAGAAGGGGATGACGACTCAGTAATTGATAACACAATAAATGAGATAGCAGAAGTATCAAAATCTGTTAAATCACAAAAGATTTTTCTTTACCCATATGCTCATTTGAGCAATGAACTTGCACCCCCTGAAGTGGCTGTAAAAATATTGAAAGATCTTGAAACAAAACTAAAGTCAAATTTCGAGGTAAAAAGAGCTCCTTTTGGTTATTATAAAGCATTTAAAATTTCATGTAAGGGGCACCCCTTATCTGAACTTTCTAGAAGTATTAAACCTCAGGGAAAAGGCGAAGTTGTTTCTGAAGCATTGAAAGCTGAAGAAAGAATAAAATCCAATTGGTATATATTAGACCCTTCTCTTACTCTTATTCCCCAAGATAAATTTGATTTTAAAAATCATGATACTTTAAAAAAATTAGCAGAGTACGAAGTTACTCATTCTAGAAAAGTCGATATGGTTCCACCACATGTAGAATACATGAAAAATCTGGAACTTGTTGACTATGAAAAAGGTTCAGACCCTGGAAACTTAAGATGGTACCCAAAAGGCGTTTTGATTAAGAGACTCCTCGAAACAAAAGTTACAGATAGCATCCTTGAATACGGGGGGATGGAAGTAGAAACCCCAATTATGTATAGTATTACTCATCCAATGCTTTCAAAGTACTTAAATAGATTTCCAGCTAGACAATATATTGTTAAGTCTGGGGGTGATGATTATTTCTTAAGATTTGCAGCATGTTTTGGACAATATTTAATGAAGCATGACATGATTATTTCCTATAAAGACTTACCGTTGAGGCTATATGAGCTTACAAGATACAGCTTCAGAAGGGAACAGAGAGGAGAATTAGTTGGATTAAGAAGACTAAGGGCATTTACTATGCCAGATATGCATACTCTTGCCCCTTCAATAGACGATGCAAAAAAAGAATTCATTGAGCAATTTAAATTATCAATGAAATGGATGGACGAACTTGAGCTAAATTATGAAGTTGCAATTAGATTTGTCAAATCATTTTATGACGAAAATAGAGAATTTGTCGATATGCTAATGTCATTAATTCAAAGACCTGTTTTAGTTGAAATGTGGGATGAAAGACCTTTTTACTTTGTCATGAAATTTGAGTTTAATTTTGTTGATTCATTAAATAAAGCTTCAGCCCTATCTACAGTTCAAATAGATATAGAGAACACTGAAAGATTTGAAATCAAATATTTTGATGAAGATGGGAAAGAAAAATATCCATTAATGTTACATGCTTCAATTTCTGGTGCTATTGAAAGAAATCTCTATGCACTTCTTGAAACAGCTTATATGGAATCTAAAAAAGGTAAGAAGCCAATGCTTCCGTTGTGGCTATCCCCAACCCAAGCAAGAGTTCTTCCAGTAGGGGAAGATCAACTTCAACATTCTTTGAGAGTTCAAGAAGAACTTGAGAAATCAGGAATAAGAACCGATATAGATGATAGAGATTTGAGGCTTGGCAAGAAAATAAGAGATGCCGAAAAGGATTGGATTCCTTATATTATTGTTATCGGAGAAGATGAAATCAAAAATTCCACTCTAAATATTAGGTCAAGAGAAGACTCTTCTCAAAAGAATTTAACTCTTGAAGAATTCAAGAGAAATATGTTAGAAATGCTAAAAGAAAAACCAAAAAGACCATTACCCCTCCCAAGAAAGCTTTCTTTAAGAGCTAGCTTTAGGTAGGTGTCCCAAATGGAAAAACTAAAATGTGACGTATTAGTTGTTGGTGGCGGACTTGCAGGTCTTAGAGCTGCAATAGAAGCAAAAAAATACGTAAAAGAAGTAGCTATCATAACAAAAGGCTATGTAGGAAAAGGGGGCTGTAGCTCAATATCTGAGGGAATACTAAATGCCCCCCTATCCGAAAATGACTCTTGGGAAATATATTATCAGGATATAATGAAAGGATCAGCAAATGTATCAGATCCAAAACTTGCTATAACTCTTTCTGAAAATGCAAAAAAGGCAGTCCTTTCACTTGAAGATTATGGTATTAAATTTAAACGAGAGAATGGGAAATTAGTACTTAATTTATCTGGAGGAAATTCAGTTCCAAGAACTGTAAGAGTAGAACCACCGGGCCCTGGATGTGGAAGGATAATACCTTTGAAATTAATGGAACATGCAAGAAATTGTGGGATAAAATTTATTGAAAAAAATCATTTAATAAAACTCTTTGAAAAGAATGGTAGAGCGGTATCTGGAATAATATGTGATGGAAAGAATTTCTCAGAAATTAACTTTAAAGCAATTATTCTATGTACTGGGGGAGCAGGAAACATTTATAGGAACTCTACTAATCCTTCAGACGTTCAAGGAGATGGATACTACCTTAGTTTTGATGTTGGAGCCTCTTTGATTGACATGGAATATGTACAATTCTTCCCCACTGTAGCATTAAAATCTTATTTAGTTCTACCTTTTATATTTACAGATGGCGCTACACTTCTTAATAGCAAAGGTGAAAGATTCATCAGAAAGTATGACCCAAATCTTTTAGAAAAAACTACTAGAGACATAATGTCAAGGGCTATTTTCACTGAAGCCCTAGAAGGAAGAGGAATTGAAGGTGGGGTATACCTTTCTTGTAAAGAAGTTCCAGAAACCATCCTCAAAACAAAATATTCTAAAGAATTAGATTTTTTCCTATCAAAAGGAATTGATTTAACTAAGGAAAATCTCTTGGTTAAACCATCTTGTCATTTTTTCATGGGAGGTATAAAGATTAATGAAAAATGCGAAACAAATGTTAAAGGATTGTATGCTTGTGGAGAAACTGCAGGTGGTGTACATGGATCTAATCGGCTTGCAGGCAACGCCCTAGCAGAAACTTTGGTATTTGGAGAAATTGCCGGAAAGAGTGCAGCCAATTTTGCATTAGCAAATAAGTATGAAAATGTTGATATTACGAATTATATTGATTCCCTACCTAAACTTGGCAATGGTTTCTCAGAAAAAGAATTGATTAAAGATATTAAAGAAATCATGTGGATATATCTTGGTATTATTAGAGATGAAAACGGAATAAAGACTGCAATCAAATTGATTAATGAAATAAAAAATAAATTTGAAAGAATTACTTCTACAAAGGATTATTTAGAATACTTTAAACTAAGAAATATTCTTTTTGTAGCTCAAACTGTGGCTTTGTCAGCACTTGAAAGAAAAGAGTCTAGAGGGGCACATTATAGAAGTGATTACCCAAAAGAAGATTCTAATTGGAAAAGAGCAATTATTATAAAAAATGGATTTGATATAGAATATGAGGGGAGATAATTGTTATTAGCTATAATTGGAAGTCAATGGGGAGATGAAGGAAAAGGGAAAGTCACCGACATTTATGCAGAAAATTCTGATATTGTTGTTAGGTTTCAAGGAGGAAATAATGCAGGGCATACAATAGTTGTTGGAGATAAAACTTATAAGTTTCACTTGATGCCTTCGGGAGCAATCCATAAAAAATCTCTTGTACTTGGCAACGGAGTTGTAATTGATCCAAAAGTTCTTATTGAAGAAATTGAAAAACTTAAAAAAGATGGATTCAATCCAGATATTTCTATTAGTGATAGGGCAAATATCATAATGCCTTACCACAGAATTCTTGATGGTATAGAAGAAAAGATTAAAGGTGCACATGCAGCGGGGACAACAAGAAAAGGAATAGGCCCCTGCTATTCTGATAAAATATCTCGTTTTGGAATTAGATTTTCAGATCTATTAGATTTAGAAGTATTTAGAGATAAACTTAATTTAATTGTTCCAATAAAACAAAAAATATTTGATGCATTCGGAGAAGATATCAATTTGGATATTGAATCGATATATAATGAATATGTTTCATATAGGGAATATTTGAAAGGGTATGTAAAAGATACTTCTGTATTTTTAAATAATGCTTATGACCAAGGTAAAAATATCCTTATGGAAGGTGCTCAAGGAACTCATTTAGATATAGATCATGGTATATATCCATTTACGACTTCTTCAAATACTAACGGTGGAGGTATATGTACTGGGAGTGGTATATCCCCAAATAAGATAGATAGAATTGTAGGAATTACAAAAGCTTATACCTCTAGGGTTGGCGAAGGACCATTTCCTACAGAGTTATTAAACAAAGAAGGCGAATACCTTAGAGAAAAAGGCAGAGAATTTGGAACAACAACAGGTAGGCCCAGAAGATGCGGTTGGCTGGATTTAGTTTTAGTCAAATATTCTTGTTTATTGAATAATTTTTCTGGAATTGCAATTACTAAGATTGATGTTTTAACAGGATTGAAGAAATTGAAAATATGTTATGCTTATGATTATAAAGGAAAAATAATTCACAATTTTCCTTCTAATATGAACATACTTTCTGAATGTAAACCTCTGTATGTAGAATTTGATGGATGGGAAGATTTTGATTGGAATAAAATTAAAGACGTCAAATCATTACCAAAACAGATCCAATCATATTCTCAATACATAGAAGAACAGACTAAAACTCCCATCTGTATGATTTCATATGGGCCAAAAAGAGATGAGACTTTGATATTAAAAGATTTTTTTAGAGGAGTCTAGTTGTTTGGACTTTTTAACAAATTTAACTATAAAATGGCTATAGTTGTTAGAGACGATTTAAAACTATCTAAAGGAAAACTTTCCGCTCAGGTAGCTCATGCAGCCGTAAGCTGCGCAATAAAATCTGAAAAAAACAAAAGTAAGTACTTTTCTGAATGGTTTTCAGAAGGTCAAAAAAAAGTTGTTTTAAAAATTGATAATTTAGAGGATCTTATTAAAGTTTTTAATGAAGCTAAAAGTGTAGGACTTATAACTGAACTAATAAAAGATGCAGGTTTAACTGAAATACCTCCTGGAACAATAACCGTATTGGGTATAGGTCCAGCTCCAGAAGACGAAATAGACAAAGTAGTTGGAAATTTAAAACTTCTTTAGCTTATACAAAAGCTTATATAAATATTTTAATAATTATTTCTAAAGGCATTGGAGGTAATAAAGTGAAGAAAATATTCATGATTTTATTAACATTGATATTGGCAATTTCTGTATTCGTATCCCCGACATTGGCAGAAGAAAACTCAGTGCCTGAGCTTGAGAAAGGTGTATTGTTATACTCTTTTAAGAATAATATTTTTTCTTATAAATTTCAAGTTGAATACAAAGATGCCGACGGAAATATGCCACGATATATGTTTGTTTTTGTAAATGGTTCAAGAAGAGAAATGGTTAAAGCAGACATAAATGATAATAATCCAAAAGATGGAATTTTATATATATTAAATATGGACCAAGAAGAACTATTCAAATTGGCTCCTAAGGCCAAGGAATGGGAAATTGAATATTGGTTTAGGACAAATGATGGTCAAGGTCCAGTAAGCACTAAGATTTCTAAATTATTCGTATTAGATACGGAGGCAATGGGACTAACTGCAAGTAACTCTGCAGGAGGAGGAAGTTCGGCTGGAGGATCTTCTAGCGGCGGCGGATGTGGCTGTGGCAAATAAATAAGGAACCAATAATTTTATATATCTTTTTTTTAAAACCAATGACAAGGTGAAACTATGGAATTCTATATTTACGTAGCGATTGTAATAGGGTTGATAGCATTATTTTCAATAATTGAGGGGCTTAGTAGAAAAAAAGATGCCTTGAGCAAACCACCGTTAAAAGGTAATGAAAGAAATACCAAATATGTACCTCAATCAATTCCAAAAAAATAAATATAATTATTTTTTTACTCTTTTCTTAACATATTTTACTATTAGGTAGACTACCCCAATTAAGATTAATATTGGTATAAAAAATCCACCAAGTATTATTATCCCAGCTATTGAAAGTATAAACGCATCTATAGCTCTATCAAAGGCATTTTTTATACCCCATTTATGGACAACTTTTTGGGGCTCGTAGATATTTATATAAAATGTACCAAAAGAAGTTGTATTATCCAAATATTTTATCCTGCCTTCATAGCTTTCTATTTCACCCCTTATCCTACCTAGTTGAACTTCAATTGCTAAGACGTCTTGTACATCCTTTGCCATAATAAGAAGTTCATTATATCTCTTTTCCTGATTCCTAAGATTTTTTAATCTAGCTTGAAGATCTACATATTCTTCAGTTACATCATATGCAGAGGTATCTTTAGATTTAATCATGCCTATCTGATTTAAAGAATCTCCAAATTCTTCAAACTTATTTTCAGGTATTTTTACTGTTATATTGCCACTTTTAGTATCTGAACCTGAAATCCACATGTTAGAATTAGTTACAAATCCTCCAAAATTACTAGTCAATTCTTTGATCTTTGCTATGGAATAATCAAAATTTTCAACTTCAATGTTCGCATTTCCATTTTTAACAACTTTGCGATCAATTGAATTCAAATTTCTAGATTCAGTGTAAGATTGCGTTACTGTTTTTGAATAGACATCACTCCGTGGAGAACCTCCATAACCCCCGGGCAAAGCAATTCCTTCTTCATAAGTTACTCTTTTTGAATAAAGATTTGAACCTAAAAAAATGGACCCTACAAAAAATCCAGCTATTAAGATTCCAATAATTCCGATTACACTAAGTATAATATAGGACTTCCTCATTACATCACCAATATAAGAGTGTCTTAGTTAATATTTATATATTTCGATATGGTTCAATTTATATTGAACCTTTATTATTTAATTTTAATGTTTTAAAGAAATATTCAGAGATAGTATCGCCTACAATCCTTGCTAATATTTCCTTATCTTCTGTGTAAGAAAAAGCCCCTAGAGAAATTTTAGCGGCGGCAAAATTCATATGCCCTCCCGCAGACCCCATTTTTGAAAAAGTTTTAGTAATTACTCGGCTAATATCAATAACTTGGTCTCTAGATCTAGCCGAGATATATGCATGATCTTCAATAATCCCTATAACTAGAGATACAGTAATTCCTTCAAGCTTCAATAAAAGGTCTGCAGATTGGGACAACGCTTCTTTCTTTTCTATGTAACCAACGTTAGAAATAACGTATTTGTCATATATTTTTTTATTGTTTATTGCTTTAGACAAAACATCAAGGGTTGAAGAAGAAATATTTGGATTTTCAATGATATTCAATAGCTCTTTATTTATTCGTGGTTTTAAGTAGTATACTGCATCTGTATCTTCCTTTTCAAAATTTCTTTTAAAATTATTAGTATCTACAAGGATACCATACATTAATCCCGTGGCTAATAGTTCATTAACTTCAATTCCAAAGTCCCTTAAATATGAAGTCATAATTGTGGCTGTAGCACCAACCTTAGGTCTTATGTCCACAAATTCTGCACCTATTTTATCTTCTTCAGTATAATGGTGATCAATTATAATATCTGGCTTTATTTCTGAAGGAAAAATAGTCGTATTTGAGAGGTTTGGCATGTCAATCAGTGCAACTTTATCATATTCTCTCAAGACATATTTCTTATGCTCTGTAATCTTTTTAAAATCCCACTTCAATAGCTCTACCATCATTTTGTTTCCTTCATGCCCAATTTCTCCACCATAATAAATATCTGCATTTATCTTCATACTTTCTGCAATTGTTTTAAGGGCATATGCGCTTGACATTGCGTCTGGGTCAGGATTATCATGCATTACAATAGCTAATGATTTCGATTTTTCGAGAAGTTTTTTTAGAAGGTCCTTGTTTCTCCAATAAGTTGAAAGTTCAAGCTGATTTATTATTATTTGAGCCATCGATCTATCTGGAGTAACAACAAAATCTGCGCCTAGTTTTTTAAAAACTGTAATGTGTTCCGAACTTGGCGCGTTAATAATTATTAAAGCTTCTTTGTTTAGTTCTCTTGATATTTTCAAAGCGTCTATAGTGACCTTGTGGTCGGAAGTCGTGATAATTATTTCTTTAAATTTGGAAATATTTACTCCAATAAGATTAAATGATTTTGTGAAATCAAAATTATAAGTTTTACAACCTATGCTCTCTGCCCTGTTCAAAGCCTGCATATTTTTGTCAATAACGACTACTTCTTTGCCTCTTTTTTTAAGGACTAAAGCCACCGCATAACCTATTTTTCCGGCTCCGAAAATAAGAGTCATGAGTCCAAATATAGTTTGAAATATATATTCTTAACTGATTTAACCAAAATAATTATAAATGATACTAATATCTACCATTTGAGGTATGTCTTTGGAAGGTTCAGTAGACGATGAAATTATTAAAATTTCACAAGAATTGAAGGCTTTGGAATCTGAGGCAGAAGCATATAAAAAAGAGCTCTTGACCCTAAAACAAAAAAGAGATGAAAAGAATGCTCAAGTTTCTGATTTAATGAAGAAAGGAAAAGAAAACAAGGAACTTAGGGATAAAGCTAACGATGAGACAAAAAAATATAAGGCTTTACGAGAAGAAAATAGTCTAAAACTAAAAAAGATTTATGACTCCTTGAACAAAATAAAAGAAGCAACAAAGAACAAGGATATTACATCTTCTTCAGAGATCGAAAAGAAAATAGATAACATAGAATGGAAACTTGAAACTGAGGTCCTTTCTTTAGATAAAGAACGACAACTTGTCGATATTATAAAAGACTTAAAAAAAGATCTTAAAGAGTCAAAAGCTCACGAAGAGCTTTCTAAAGAAGCTCGCTTTTCTAGAAAAGATTTGGACACTTTGAAAAAGAATTCTGAAGAATACCATAAAAAAGTTTTAGAGTTATCTGATGAATCTACAAAGTACCATGAGCGGATGATATATTACTTCAATTCATCCGATGATATTAAAAAAGAAGCTGATTCAATACACAAGAATTACGTAGAAAAGAAAAAGTATGTCGATGAACTCTATGATAAAATACGAGTACTAAGGGCTAAAGTAAAAGGGCTGGAGATTAGTTCTAGAAAATCCGAGAAACAAGAGAAAGAGAAAAAGATAAAAGAAAAGAAAAAGGAACTATCAAAGAAAAGTGAGGATATCCTAGAGAAGTTTAAAAATGGAGAAAAACTCACCTTAGAAGAACTTAAGATTCTTCAGGCTGGAGGAAATATTTGATAGTAGAAATATCTTTTGTCCCAATAGGAGTTGGAACATCTCTAAGTAAGTATATAGCTAATGTAATAAAGAATATAGAAAAAAGTGGATTAAAATATCAGCTTACTCCAATGGGTACAATTGTAGAAGGCGAATGGGGAGAAATCTCAGATTTAATTGATTATTCACATAATTTAATTTTTGAGATGGGAATCGAAAGAATTATAACTAACATAAAGATTGATTATAGATTAGACAAGAAATATTCCATGCAAGATAAACTAGAATCTGTTAGAAAGAAGATGGTAGAGTCCGATGTTTGAGAAGAAAATATTGGTACTTTCAGTTGATAGGGATAATGATCTGGGAGTTAAAACAGGGATTGAAGGTCCTGTAATAGGAGAAAAAAATATCCTAAATGCAGCTATGGAACTTGGTACAGCAGACCCTACCGAATCTGACACAAACGTTCTTTTTAGAGCCATACAAGTATTTAGAAAATTGAAAAAAGAGGATACACCTTGTGAAGTGGTAGCTCTTACAGGAGACTCTGATGTAGGTGTTAAGTCTGATATAGTTTTATCAGAACAACTTGATAAAGTCCTTAAAAAAATTAAAGTAAAAGGAGTAATTCTTGTAACTGACGGTAGAGAAGATGAAAACGTCCTTCCCGCTCTTCAATCAAAAGTCCCAATAATATCTATAGATAGGATTGTTATTCAGCAAAGTGAAACAATTGAAGAAACTTATTTCATCCTTCATAGATATATTAAAGAAGTAATGGAAGACCGAAAACTTGCAGGTCTAATGTTGGGAGCACCAGGATTAACCTTTCTACTTTTTGGTGCAGCTTTTTTATTGGGTAAACCACAAATAGGGTGGTTTGGATTTTTATTTGTATTAGGAACATATTTATTTTTTAAGGGATTTGGAATCGATAATTTCCTAAGGAAAGAATTTTCTCCTAAACGAGTCGGATTTGTATTCTATCTTATTGCAGTATTATTAGGTATAGTTGGTGTATGGCAGAGTTATTATTACCTAGTTCAATTCCCAACCTGGCAGAGTATACCTTTAGTAATAGCAACAATTCTATCTAGAATCGAGCTAATATATGTTGCATTTGCTATAGCAATGTTTGGTAGGTTCCTAGAAGCTTATTCTACAAATAAAAAAGAAGTAATAAGCACTCTTGCCTTAACATTCTTCACTGCAGTTTTCTCATTTATCCTATATCAATCAGCTAATTTTATCTTGGGATCAATATCTCTAGAAATCCTCATGATTTATTTAGTTATAGCTGGTAGTTTGACAATTTTATTCATGAGATTAACTGGCAAATTAAGGGCAAAAATTATGCCTGAGCCTTGCAATTAGCAAGCTCTTGCAATTTTTCTACCCCACTTTCCATTCCAATTCCGTAAAGAATATCCCCTTCCTGTAAGTTGAAATGCTTTTTTGGGGAGTAAATGTAATCCTTACCTCTTTTTATAAGAAATATATAAATACCAGTTTTACTTTGCAATTTAATTTCTTGGAAAGTTTTATCAATAATAATTGAATTTGAACATATCTTTACCCTAGCAATAATCTGATCGGTTTCTTTCATAGCTTCTTTGAATATTGGATGCGCATCTATTCCTCTCGTTACAATGTCTGCAATCTCAGAAGCCGCATCTGCAATTGCTTCAGTCGCTTCAGTTATATGGATCAAACTTAACAAATCTTCAGGATTATTAACTTTAGATGCCTTTTCAAGTATCTTTTTACCCATTTCATAATTCAATTTATCAACAGTTTCTTCGAGTTCCATTACTTCTTCTGCAATATATTTGTTGTTGTACAAAAGAGCAGTATACGATAGGGCGACCATTAGTTCTGAATAATTTTTCATATGGGTCAATATATCAGCCATTTCAGTTTCCATAAATTCACCACTTTGTTTTTATGCCACTACATATGCTCTTTAATATTTCAAGCCCAGTATTACTTCCCCTAGCAATAAGTAAGTCCCCTTCTTTAATAACAAAGCCTTTTGAAGGATTGTATTTAATGGTGTCTTTTCGTTTTACTGCAATGATGTACGTGCCAATTTTTGATCCTAACTCTGCCTTTTTCAATGTCATATGGGCTAGTTTCGACTTAGTAGAAACTTCATATTTTTCTATTTGCTCTTCGGCATCTTCAAGAGCCTCATAGACGATAGGATGGATCTTCATATCTCTTAAGATAATATTTGATAAATCCCCTGCTGCGTTAGATATTTTTTCAGAGGCAGAAGCGAACTGTAAAACAGCAGATATTCTCTCCGCATCTTCAACACTTCTTGCAGCAAGCATGGCAGTTATCCTTATTCTATAATTTAATTCATCCATTCTACTCTCAAGCTCAGTAACATCCTCCGCTATTTCCTTATTTTTAAAAAGAATTGAAGAGTATGCTAAGTCAACCATTAATTCCGAGATATCTTTCATCTCGACTAAAAGATCTTTTACGCTAACTGGCTTATATTTAAAAGGTCTTGATACTTTGCGTCTTTTCGGCATTATTTTTCTCTCCTAAAAGAGTCTAATGTGGCATCTTCTCCCTAATATTTAAGGATTTCGAATATATTTATAAATTGTGTAATCTGCTAAAAATTTCGCCTGTTACCAAATGATGATTTTTCAACCTCCTTGTCCAATACTTCCATAAGATTGCCCAGTACTACGGGCTCGAGCT
>LNJC01000012.1 GCA_001587575.1 Candidatus Methanofastidiosum methylothiophilum | reverse complement strand
GAAAGAGTAAAAATAATTTTCTTTTTCATTAATATTTCCACCTCTAAGAATTATATTGCAACTATTGTCTTTTCCAATATATAAACTATTGCTTTTCCATATCAAATTTGTCCCTAACCCCCTGCTACCCTAAATTTGGCCTTAAAAATTAGCTCTCATTATGCAAGTATAATTAATATGGAAAAATATCCCCTTTGCAGTAATTATTAGTTTAGTGTAGGCCTTAAAATTAAATTAATTTCTTTTTTATTTTTTTATTTGTTTTCTAATCTAAAATTCTTCTCATCTAAACCTCATTAAGTATCGGCTTAAAACCTAATACACATTTTGAGGTGAAAATGTGAGTATCGACCAAGATCATGATGATGCGTGGGAGGGGGAGCTTCCTCCAAATAAAGCAATAGCCATGGACTACCTTGTTGTCTTTGGCCTTAATCCTATACCATTAGTTCCAAGGGACAAAAGACCCCTTATCAGCTGGAAGGAATATCAGACAAAGGAAGTTACATCCGAATTAGTCAAAAAGTGGTGGGGGCAGTGGCCAGATGCGAACATAGGTGTGGTCACAGGAACTATAAGCCAGCTCCTGGTCCTTGATATTGATGGCGAGGAGGGAAAAGAATCTTTTAGAATACTATCAAAAGGTAAGATCCCAGACACGCCAATAGTCAGAACTTCAAGAGGCAAACATTTCTACTTCTGGACGGGAGGAAGCGACATTGATTCCATACCATCAATTTACCCTGGGCTTGATATTAAGGCCAACGGAGGCTACGTCGTGGCACCTCCAAGCATTCACCCTTCCGGCAAGAGATATAAATGGGAGAATAAAATTTATGGAAATCACTTAATCGAAATACCTGATTGGCTCTGGCGTATAATAGATGAAAAAAATGAAGTAATGGATACCAGGGACAGAGGGATAATAGAGACTGGGCAAAGAAACACAGAGCTTACCAAAATATCTGGCACCCTTCGGAATAGAGGACTATCGCCTGACATGGTCAAGGAAGCCCTAAAGGTCATAAATCAAGAAAGATGCAGGGATCCCCTAGGGGAGGGTGAGATCGGAAAGATAACGACTAATTTCTCTCAAAACAAGATCTCAATGACCGACATAGGCAACGCCGAGAGGATGATTCTGTACTTTGGCGATAGCATAAGATTCAGCCCCCCATTAAACAGGTGGTTGATCTGGAATGGAAAAATATGGAGAGTAGACGATCGGAGGGACATCTACAGGATTGCCATGGATACGGCAAGGACAATTCATATTGAGTCCATGAAGGAAAATGACCAGGAGAACAAGATGGCTCTTTCAAAGTGGGCAATAACTTCAGAGAGCTCAAACAGAATAGAGTCTATGATAAAGCTTGCAGCTTCTTTTGTACCTGTCTCACCAGATGAGCTTGACCACAACATCTGGATTCTAAACGTTGAAAATGGAATAATAGATCTTAGGACAGGGCTTTTCCTGCAAGATCACAGGAAGGAAGAGTTCATCACAAAGATGGCAAATGTCTCCTTTGAGCCTTCTTCTGAATGTCCTCAGTGGGCAAAGTTTTTGGAAGAGATATTTGATGGCAATGAAGAACTAATAGCATATATCCAAAAGGCAGTAGGCTATAGCCTTACAGGAGACACCAGAGAGCAGGTTCTATTCTTTCTTCACGGCACAGGTGCCAACGGCAAGACAACATTTCTGGAGGTAATAAGGGATCTAATGGGCGACTATTCCAGGCAGACAGACTTCTCAACTTTTGTGATCAAAAAAAATGATACTGGCCCTAGAAATGATATTGCAAGATTAAAAGGCGCAAGGCTTGTCTGCTCCGTTGAAGTGGAGGAGGGAAAGCAGCTTGCAGAAAATTTAGTCAAGCAGCTGACAGGCCAGGATAAGATCTATGCAAGATTCCTCTATTCTGAAGGATTTGAGTTTGTTCCTAATTTTAAGATCTGGATCGCTGCAAACAACAAACCAGAGATAAAAGGGGCGGAAAATGCCATCTGGCGAAGGATAAGGCTCGTCCCATTTGCAGTGACAATCCCCGAGGAAAGGCAGGACAGAGAACTTGCAACAAAACTCAAACAAGAGAAGGCCGGCATTTTGAACTGGATCATAGAAGGGTGCCTTAATTGGCAAAGGGAAGGATTAGCTCCGCCTTCAATTGTTGTCGATGCCACCGAGGAGTACAAGGGAGAGATGGACCCTCTAAAGGATTTCCTGGATGATCTTTGCAAGATGGGAGTGCTAGAAAAGACGCTTGCGGGTGATCTTTACGAGGCCTACAAGGAGTATTGCAGCTTCATAAAAGCAACGCCAATATCCCAGCAGGCCTTCGGCAGGAGGCTATCCCAGATTGGCCTAAAAAAAACTAGAGATGGCAGCAACAGGTATTGGGAAGGAATTGAATTGATATCAGATCAGGTGGAGAGAATGAGGAAAAGCTACAGGGGTAGCAACTGGTGATTATTGACTGTGACACATATGACGGTTATCTTGCCTTTTCCATAAAACTCCCTATATGATATAGATTATAGGACTTTTACTAAAATCACTATAAAACCGTCATAAGTGTCATTAAAAGAATATCGGTAATAGTAGGAGGTAAGAAAATGCCAAAAAATCTAATCAGATATCGGGCTTATGTTGGGGATAAATCAATGCCCAATGTAAGGAAAGTATACGGCTATACCTTGGCTGAAGCTGAAGAAGGTGAAGTCATGAATAGTAGAGGGGGGAATAAGGGAAAGTATGCGATCCTTGAGTGCGGGGAAGACCCATCTTGGGATAGTGCCATAGTTCTATATGTCTCAGACAACCTTTCAGATATAAGGCCAGTTTTTGATGATCTGTGCAAAGAGAACGACACTGAACTTAACAAGACTGCTACAGATACAAAGGTCATGATCCAGTCCATATGGAAGAGCAAAATGATTTACGATATCGATAATTCCCAAAAAATAGAGTCTTAAGTTTAGGGCCAAATGAAATACAAATTATTTTATTTTTTATCTCTGCTTGATGAGAACATTTTAATACATTCCAGGACGTAAATATTGAGGTAAAAATAGGACAACTGTCCACCGATCTAGCGATTTCAAAAATCCAAATGAAAAATAAGGCCAAATTGCGCTTTATTCCTAAATCAACCCTCAGAAAAAGCATAAAAGTCCCGGCGGCCGGATTTGAACCAGCGATCCGTGGATCTACAGTCCACTGCCCTAACCAGACTAGGCCACGCCGGGCTACATGAAGTTAAATGAACTTATTTTAAAGCTTTTCGGTATTCATGAGTAGTAAGTATCATAGAATTTTTTGATTTCTTTTGGAGAAGGCAATAAGATTTCATCCCATACTCCAATTACATCTTCTAGATTTGGATAGTTCTTTTGAGACGCAAATATTTTGTATAAGAAATCTTTTCTTTCTTTTATATCGATCTTTACAAATTCCAAATAATCATGAGGCGAGTAGTAGTTAAGGGGATTGAATCTTTCTCCAAAGTTCTTCATTCCATGAACTTCGCTAAGTTCTTTAGGCGAAGGAATTAAGTACCCATATACAGGATCTTTTATCCAGTTTTTAATAAGACCATGAGTTGAAAGTTTAAGAAGAGTTTTTGAGTCTGAAACTGTAATTTTTTCTCCACCAATTGATTTCCCATTTAGATCAAACTCTCCAACAAAACCGGTATTAATAATTAAAAAGTTTATTTTTCCATCCTGTCCAAGCCCCATGTCATTAAAAACTTTCTTTTTTAGAACTGCTTGTTCAGCCTGCTCTCTTGCCATAAAATCCGTAGCAGAATAGGATCTAACTCGAGTTCCAGGAACCTTGCCCGAAATCGCAGAGGTTATAATACTTTCACAAGCGCTGTCAAACGCAACAGCCATAAGTGGATTAGTAACCTTAACAATAGGATTAAAGATATCGTATCTCTTAAAGCTCAAAACAAAATTTCTCAAATATTTGTCCATTTTTCCCCAAGAAGAGTTTAAATCGCTGAAAAGGAATATGAATCTGCCATTAGTCGTTTTGCTCTTTTCGTAACTCTTACAAAGTAATGAGCCTACGTTGCTAGTTGGAACAGGGATTTCAACATCGTATCCATTAATGTTCTTTTTAACATAATCTACACCTTCGCAGTCTATATTCATTGCCAACACTATATGCTTTCTATCTCTCGATTTCATCAAACCTGGATACTCTGGGCTTTTTTCTGACATCCCCTCAGATTTAGCAAAACTTGCAGCTTCAAGGCCAACTAATTTTACATCAACAATTTTATCGTCTTTTTTAATAACTTTTCCTAAAACAGCATCGTCCTGTTCAAGATTTGGGCCGACCGTTAGGGTAGTTTTCCCTGTACCACTTAGGCCTATTATAACAGAGCTTTCTAAAAGACCTGCGTGGAAAGATATCATATTGTCAGATTCGCCCTTGTTCCAAACCATAGTTAAATTAGGCTTTTTGAAGGCTCCACCAAAATAGTCAATTCCGAGATTTATAACACATCTGATGTCATTTTCCATCTCAGTAAAATCGTAAAGAGATAGTGGTTCGTTCTCATTATAATCGGGCCAGACCTTTTTTATCCTGGAAGAATATTCTTCAGGGAGTTTTTCAGGGATTATAAAATTATAACAGCTAGGTTCCACCTCTTCTTTAGGGGGAAATACCATCATTTTACCCATCCAGGAAATATATGCGCTGTGTGGATTTTCAATACTCACAACTGACCTTATTCCAACTTCATATCCATTTTCTCCTTGAATTCCATCAGACACAATAACATTAGGGATTTCTCTCAGGTACTCCATAACTATTCTATAAACTTCTTTTCCAATATCAATGTCAAAACCTTTTTGACCAGATCCTAGTTTATATTCTTTTGGAACCATGTAATGGACTTGATCTGGCCTTCTTCCTTTTTGAGTAGAGGCAAAAAGATATTGTCCGTCTTTTGTGATCACATAATAAGGTTTTAGATAGTTAATATAAAATTCATCTGATGGATTCAGAAAAATTCTTTCTTTTGGAAGGATAAGATTTTTAGAAATATTAAAACTACTCATAAAAAACACTCTAGATGCACGTTGCTATGTTCTCTTCAAATATATTTAAAAATTCTGTTAATTTTTCTATCGGCACGTAGGCTCCACATGCAGGCGGGTGGCCTCCTCCTTTACCCCCTACCAGTTCTGCACTTTTCTTTATTTCTTTCCCTAAGTTTAAACCTTTAAGCACCAACAATCTTGAGCAGCGTGCAGAGATTTTATAAACATTTGGGTCATTCGCTAGTGTCGTAAAAGCAACTATTGGTAGAAAAGGGTCAGTATCTCTATTCCCTAGAATTAAACTTGCCACAGTACCTACAATAGTATCATTTATCCCACTTCCATCAAAGTACTGGAACTTTTCTTTCATGACAACGCCTCTACTTTCAACAAGATTCATACTTCTAGCAATGTTCTGTCTATGCTTTCTAAGAAGTCCAAGCAATATGTCATAATATACCCCTCTGTTGCCTTTACACACATAAAATCCTACTTCTGGTCTGCCATTTTTTCCACATGCGTTAAGGCAAGTTGCAAACTCTGAAGCATCTCTAAGTGGGCTTCTTTCTTCTTCATTTAAGAGGGAATAGGATTCTCCCATGATCATCTGGGGTATAAAAGAGACATATTCTTGTGGAACTGCCACTATCGTTTTTCTTATTATCTCTGTTGCTAGCTTTCTCTTCTCATCACAAGTCATATCAGATACAGTTCTCCAGTCCCCTTCATAGCAAGGTATCCCTAAACTATTTAGAAGCGCCATCGCATTTGAGTCGCTTCCTGTAACGCCAGGAATGGGCGGGTCAGAAAAATACTGGAGTGATTTGTAAATTGGTCGCGTCGAACGACCATACAAAAGTAAATCTTCCTGGGCCTTTACTAAACCGGCTTCAATACTATCAAGAAGGATATCTCTGTTTAATCCTTTTAATCCTCCCCAAGAACCTTGCATATCTCCAACGGCACCAACTATCGCAATTGAAGATAAGTCTTTATTATTATCATCAAGTTCTAAAGATAAAAGATAAGATAATCCAGAACCACTTACTTCTTCTGATCCACTGTATCCAAATTTATTTGGGTTCACTTCCAAGAAAGGAGTTTCTGGATAGTCTCCTTGGTGGTGGTCTAGTATTATTATGTCATTATTTTCATGTTCTGACATTAGGTAATCAATCTGTCCACTACCCATGTCTAGAAATATAGTGAGATCTCCTAAATGGGATGAAGGTATACCATCAAGAGAAGTAAAATGCACATCATGAGTTATATTAAGTCTATCCAATGCAAGAGAAAGAATAGATGCAGAGGAAATACCATCAGCATCAATATGAGAAATTATTTTAATTTTAGAACCTTTGGATTGAATAATTTTGTTCTTTGCATCTTTTAAAAGTTCACTGAATTCAGAATCCATATCCATAATTTAAGCGTACCATATATATAGTTTTTGTTTTGGGTTTCCACTTTCGTCTACCGATAATCTTATTTCAAAGCCCTAAGAAAATTATAAATAGCTTCAGAGAGAGATTGATTCTTTATTACTTGGTTAATATCCTCCGGGCTTGCTTTCTTTAGATTTTCAATAGTTCCAAATCTTTCAAGTAACTTTGCTTTTCTTTTTGGTCCAAGGCCCATTATGTCATCTAAGGGTGAGTGCATACTTGCTTTTCTTTTCATGTTTCTTAGATTCTTTATTGCAAATCTATGTGATTCATCTCTTATTCTAATTAAGAGATTTTTAGAATCAGAGTCTATCATAGGATTAAGATCATCTTCAAAATATATGTCCTCTTCTTGCTTCGCTAGGGCCAAAGTAGGTATTTCAAGCCCAAATGATTCCAGTACAGTTAGGGCGGTATTCAAATGACCTTTTCCACCATCAATCAATATCAGATCTGGCAATGATTCTTGGTGCTTAAAACGTCTGCTTAATACCTCTCTGAGTGAAGATGTGTCATCCTGGCCCGAAACAGTTTTCACCTTATAGATTCTATAGTTTTCCTTAGATGGTTTACCGTCAATGAAAGTCACTTGAGATCCTACCTTTATTTCTGGACCTATATTTGAAATATCGTAACCTTCAATCCTTCGCGGGAGATTTTCAAGACTAAGAGAAATCATAAGGCCTTCTAATGGTGATTTCTTTTTTGAAGATAAATAAAGCTCGGCATTTTTTGTTGCAAGTAGGACTTCCTCTTTTTCCCTTGGTGATAGCGCAGGAGTTATTATTAAATCAGAGTTACCATTAGATAAAAAGTCTTGAATCTCTTTTCTATCTGGTATACTAAAGGGTAGGATAATTTTGTTTGGTAGAAAGTCTTCTCTGTAATGCTGCTTTAGAAACGATGATAAAGTATCTTCTTTTTCAAACAAAGCCTCATCTATTGGATAATTTTTAGTCCCAGTTAGGACTCCACCCCTTACCATGACAATACAGATGCAAATAGAATCTTTGTCATAGTATCCAATAATATCTTTATTTATTGGGGTATCTAAAAAGATCTTCTGCTGTTCCATTGATTTTTTTATTGCATCTACTTTATCTCTAATCCCTAATGCTTTTTCATATTCTAGATTCTTTGAATAATAGTTCATTTCGTTAGTTAATTTTGATATTAGCTCTTCCCCTCTATTTTCAAAGAACATCAATAGTTCATTTACTCTTTTATTATATTCTTGTTTAGAATTTGGATTAGAACAGGGCGCAGTGCATCTTTTTATGTAAAAATTAAGACAAGGAATTCTGTTCATTTTATTACAGCTTCTTATCTTGAAAATATTTCTTGCTAAAGCAAGCATTCTCCTTGCAGATCCAACATCAGAATAAGGTCCAAAATAATATCCTCCATCTTCTTCAATCTTTCTAGAAACAATTATCCTCGGGAAATCCTCATTTGTTATTTTTATATAAGGGTATTTCTTATCGTCTCTAAAGTGGATATTATACCTTGGTTTGTATTTTTTGATAAAATTATATTCAAGCAAGAGTGCTTCTGTTTCGTTATCAGTGGCAATATATTCTATATCTTCGACCCTACTCATTAAAAATGATACTCTATCCGGGATATTTTTTTGAAAATAAGAGGCTAATCTCTTCTTTAGAGATTTAGCCTTTCCAACATAAAGAACATTTCCCTCTGAGTCCTTCATCACATAAACGCCCGGCTCTTCTGGGAAATTTTTTTTAATGTATAAATCATCTCTCATAACAATATTGGATTTATATTATTGAATTTAAAAGTTTTTAAAATAAAATACAAAAGATTTTAAACCAAATCTAATAAATAAGAAGTCAAGAGGGATACATTGAGCGTTATCTTAAGAACTTCTGTTCCAATTCTTCTTCTAATCGCACTAGGGTACTTATCTAGACGATATGGAATTTTAAAGAAAGGTGATGAAAAAGTTCTAAGTTCTTACATATACTACTTTGCCCTTCCATCTCTCTTTTTCATCAACATCTATGAAGTTGAGTTCTCGAGAGAGATTGCAAGATATGTTATTGCAGGAGTTACACTACATTTGTCGCACTTGCATTTTTAATTATTTTATTCTTACTAAAAATAGTCAAAGATAAAAAGACGTTGTACCTGCTAATTGTCACATCTGTTTTTGGCAGTCTCGCTTTTTTTGGGATACCTTTCGTTGTATTTGCATATGGAACGGGAGAACCAGAGAGATTAGCTGCGCTTTTCGCATCCACAATAAGTTTTGTCAGTGTTATAACTGCAACTTCTGTGTTAGAGCTATACAAACTTGATGGTGAGAATAGTTCTAGAATAAAGGTGCTCGTGAAAAGATTTTCAAAAAATCCATTAATTCTTTCGACATTGCTAGGCGTATCTATTAATTTAATCGGATTTGAAGTCCCTATTTTTCTTTCGACGACTTTACATGGATTAGGTAGTACAACTTCAACAATTGCTATTTTTATGCTTGGGCTATTCTTTTATGGTAGAAATTATGGAAATCTAAAAATGGCCTTTGGTCTAAGTCTTTTAAGAATAATTTTCTTGCCTTTAATTGCAATAACTATTTTGAAATTCGTATTTGTTATTCCATCATTTGAAAGTATTATTATTGTATTGATGCATGGCATGCCAATTGCAGTTTCATCAATGGTTCTCAGTGAAAGGTATGACTTCTTCAAAGAAACAATAGCTTCTTTAAATCTTATATCTGCACTTCTATCTGTATTCTACTTAAATATGTGGCTATATATTCTAGAAATAATATTTTAGATTTATTTTGAAAGTTCTATTACAGATTCCAATAGAATGTTTGCAGCTATCTCAATATCTTTTAGAGGAGTGTACTCCTCAGGGCAGTGACTTCTACCCCCTCTACTTGGAACAAAAATCATTCCAACATCAGTCAATTCTGCAATAACAGATGAATCATGTACTGCACCGCTTATCATTCTCAATGTATCAATGCCTTGATTTTTAGCAGAATTTTCTATTATTTCAACTATCTTTTTAGATAAAAGAACTGGTTTTGTATAAGAGGCTAGTTTTATGGTGTCAGAAAGCCCTCTATTCTTGCAACTAACTTCTATAGATTTAAGTATTTTATCAGATATTTCATTTAGAGTAACATCGTCTTTATCCCTAATATCTAGAGTAAACCTTACTTTTCCAGGGATAATATTAGTTTTTCCAGGAGTAACTTCTACAAGTCCAACAGTGGCCACAGATGTCCTATTCTGTGACGCAATCATTTCTGCATTCAAAATTATTTCTGCAACCCCACATAATGCATCATTTCTTAAATTCATCGGAGTTGCACCCGCATGATTTGACACCCCTTCAATAGTCACTTCTAACTGTTTTATACCTGCAATAGTTTCAACAATCCCTATTGAAAGACCTTGACTCTCAAGGACTAAGCTCTGTTCTATATGTGGTTCAATCATAGCTTTTATCTTTCTACCCTCGAGAATAGAATTATCTTCTGGAATTAATCCTGATTCGGTCATAGCTTCTCTATAGCTTATGCCCTCTTTATCTATTATTTTTGAAATCTCTTCTTCCTTTACTTTTCCGGTCCATATTCTGCTCCCTAGCAATACCGATGAGAATCTAGATCCATCTTCCTCTACAAATATTACAAAATCAATAGGATTTTTATGGAAGACTTTATTCTCAGAAATAGTACGAATAACTTCTAAAGATGTTACAGTGCCTACAACACCGTCAAACTTCCCGCCTTGAAACACGCTATCAATATGCGAACCTATCATAACGGAAGGGGCATCTTTTACAGTTCCTTCTAGTCTTGCTCTAATGTTCCCCCCTCTCATAATTTTTATTTCAGCACCTATCTTTTCAAGCTCTTTGAAAATGTATCCAATTGCCCCCATATACTCCTGAGTGAAAGTTGCCCTACTAATCCCTTGGCCGGGTGTTGAATTAAATTTATTAATTTCTTCTATATCCTTTTCAATTCTTTTCGCGTTGACTTTCATATGGGTCTCCCTGAAATCTAATTATTAGCCAATGTTTCTTTAACGTAAAATGACATTAAATATACTATAACGACAAAGGCAAAAACAAATTTAAATGCCAAACTATAAGCTTCTACAGGATAAACACCATCAAATCCACCCACCATATCAAGAATAAATCCAAGAAATGTTTGGAAGAACGCTGCACCAACGAATGGGAAAACATTCACTATGCTCTGGACTGTTCCAGTTATTTCTAGAGGGAACTGTTCTTTAATAATTGCAAATACTACAACATTTCCACATCCAAAGAATCCCATCCAAAATGAAAGTAGGTATAGAAGGCTCACATTTACTCTTGCTGTAAAAAATGAGATTAAAATCCAAGGTAATAGAAATAGAGAAAGCCAGATTATTATTACTTTCTTTCTGCTTTTCATAATCTTATCTGAAAAGTACCCTACGAAAGGTGAACCTATGAGCATCCCAATACTGACAAACATCAAGATGAATCCAGAAGTGGCTTTTGAAAGATTAAAGACGTCTCTAAAGTATGGGTAAGCCCATAAACCCTGATATGCTAGTAGGGCCCCATAAACTACAAATAGCCATATTGAAAGTATCCAGACATCCTTATTTCTAAAGATCAATTTGACATGTTCTTTTGAAAGGTATTGTTTCTTAGGGGCTGAAGCAGATGCTTTTGTTTCTTTATTTTTATTTAAGTAGTGTTCAGGAGAATCTCTTATGAATATCCAAGATATCAAAGCCAAAAATATTGCTATTATGCCTATTACGTAAAATGCATATCTCCACCCAAAATCAGTCACAATTAAGGCTAGAGGGTATGAAGCAGAAATAGCGCCTACATTACCAACTGCTAGTAATACCCCTACCATTGTGGCATACTCTCTCTTAGAATACCAAACAGAAAATAATTTTAGAGCAGGTATCCATACCCCCGATACTCCAACACCTATTATTAGCCTAGCAAATAAAGCCATGTTAAAGTTCAATGCAATTCCAAATAGAAAAGAACCAATAGCGGAGAATATGGTTAGGAAAGCAATTGTTTTTCTTGGTCCAATTGTATCAGAAAATATGCCTACCGGTATCTGAAATAAAGAATATGAATAGAAATACATTGAGGACAAAAGTCCTAATGATAGTGCAGACACTCCAAATTCATGTAACAAATCTTTCGATATAACTGCAGATGAAACTCTATGGAAATAAACAAAAAAATATACCAGAGCAATTGTTAGTAAAAGAATCCATCTGTATTTTTTTTCTGTCAAGCCAAAAATAATATCTTTTACCATTATAATCACTAAAAAAATTTTTACTTATTGATATTTATACTCAATAAAATTGACGTATATTTAAAACTAATCCTTTTATTTTCTGTTCGAATAATAAATAAGAAACATAAATATAACAAATACAATGATTACAGTAAATCCAATAAACATTCGTGAGGAATAAACTTTATCTATCTCTATTTGGAGGGCATAGTTCACTTGACCTAACACTATTTCAGCATTATCAGATCTTTCAAGCGCTTCTTTGTATCTTCCTTCTATAAAAGAATTTTTAGCTATTCCATACTCTCTCTTGCCAAAATCTAACTTATCTATAACTTCTGAAGAATCAAATCCTAAATTAGTTGTAAGAGTATATTTTGAATCAATACCTTGTACTAATTTATCCAAATTCCTAATTTTTGTTTTTGACTGATTTCTCAAATTTGTAATTTCTTCTTCTTTAATCTGTTTTATTTCTTGGACTCTAGTTTTTAAGAACTCATATTGCCCAGAATTATAAAGATTCAATAGTTGGGCATCATCTATACCAGATATTTCTTTATATAGGGATAGTTTTAGTACTGAGTCCCACATATCTTCATTTAATAAGTAATTGGAGGATATTAAAGTATACTTTGTTCCGCCGTCTATTGAATTCTGCATTATGATTTCTACTTCTTCTTTTGTTACAGGTGTAACGCTGCCCCTTATCAGAGGAACTTCTAATACATATGAGATTCCAGATTCACGTAAATTGTCAGCTAAGTTTCTATTCTTCCCAGCAATATCTTCTGTAAGAGGGGCAGTAACAACAACCCTGGTCGCATAATTGTTCAACATGTTTAGGTCTTGGCCATATTTCCTTGACAAATTATTGGGATCTTTCTCATCAGTTCTAGCAGAAACCCACAATTCAACTTCATAGTTCACAACTCTATTCTTAAGTGCTGAATAAAATTTCTCCATCTCAAAGTTTTGCCAATTGGTAATGGTACTATCATCAATATTAACTATCAGATTTCTCTTAGGCCATTCATATGCTACAATCCCTCTTGAGTTCATATATTTTAGGTACTCTGCTTCAGATTTAGAGTCAAAACTATATTCATAAAAATCTCCATTTGTTACTAGAATAGCATCTACATCGTAATTTTTTACAATATGTTCAACGGTATCAATATAGTACTTGCCATAATCTCCTTGTGATATCTCAACCATCGAAACCTTAGAAGAGCTTCTTGAGAATACATAATCAAGAGCGGCAGAACTTGGATTTGCCTGTATATACTCTGGACTATTTAAACTGAAAGAAACTACAACTCTGAAACCTTCACTTTTCAATTTACTAATCATTCTTTCTAGCGGATCACCAGTTGACAATTGAACAAGGGAACTGTATTCTTTTTCATGTCCTGGCCATCTAAAATTAATCCAATAAGGTCTACCGGCACTTATAATCACTGTGTTAATATTGCTATTTTTCCAAACAGGTATGTAAGAATCTAGATCAATATTAAAGTATTCTCTTGAGTCGACTCTAATAGCCCAGATATTTGTAGATTCGGCTCTTGATTTGGTTATTCTTGAAAAGCTCTTGTCAGTCCAAGGCTCTCTCTGAAAATAAATAATTCCAGAAGTGTATTGCGAACCAGAATAAACTAAGTTTAGAAGGCCTATATCTTTATTTTCTACAGTGACGTAGATTTCTCCATCATACTGGAGACTATAACCATTTGTGGCATCTGGAACGTATTCTAGAGGTAATCCTTGACGCCTAAATATTAATAAATCAACGTAATCTCCTATTTTTTTGACATCAATTCCAAAATCAGTGTTTTCAAAATAATCCCTATATGTAGTTGGAGGTATAATAATGCCTAATTTCATTTTTTTGTTATTTCTTATGTCTTGAGATAAAATGCCCAAACGTTTAGCAAGTTCATCTGCCCTGAATATATTCCACTTAATCCATAATTCGGAATTGTTCTGTTTTTCTGTTTCTAGATTCAGTCGATCTGCCGATACGCCATACCTTCTTGCAAATTCTTTGATACAATCTGGGCATTGACAATTTAGATTATTTGGATATCCAAAATACTCTAGAACTATTCCATCAACTTTATACCCATTTGTTATCTCATCAATTATGCTCTTCTCATAGTTAAATCCGGTCTGTGGGCATACCCAGCCATCTGATTGAGGGCCTTCAGAAGCAAACCCTCTATTGGCGGCAATTACATCATAAAAAACTGGAACAACAGCATATATCTTCATATTTTTTTCATGGGCTTCTTCAACCATTAATGAAAGCACATCAAAATTATAAAAAGTTGGAGCTATTCTGCTATTATAGAAGACTACTCCTGGTGAAGGATTGGTACCAGTTCCCCTCTTAACATGTAAGAATATCGTATTAACATTATTTCTAGAAGCAAGATCTACAATTCGGGGTATATCTTCTTGAGTTGCTATCGAAAAAGAAGGCAATATTTCTATAGAATATCCGCTGCTTTGACTTGAAACAGGACTGAACCCTGAAAATGAAGAGACAAGCAAGGAAATTATTAATAATGTCTTTACGATATTATTCATAAAAGACCTCAAAAATTCTATCTAATTGAAACATCCTTTCCAACAAAACTCTTTCTATCTTTCAAGTCTCTTCTAGAGACTATTTTAACATATGGATCGTCAACCGGACCGAATAGTTCTATAATCTTGCCAATTTTTTTATCTCCAATATAAGCCTCGGCTCCGATATCTCTAATTTTAATTTTTTTTGATCTTAATATGAAAAGAGGGCCAATTGAATGCATGACCCTCCCTAAAGACTTCATAAAAGAAACTTTTATAATGTTCTTTATAAATATTTGGAATAATGTTGAGAGTGATTTAATGGAAAAAGAAACTGTTGTTATTAGCAAAGGATATGACCCATTAAAGTATAACGGGGCAGTTAAACCACCTATTTTCCTTACAAGTACATATAAATTCAAAAGTGCTGAGGAAGGGGAATCATTTATTAGAGTTGCGCTTGGGCTTGATAAAGGCGAAGAAGGATTTGTATATTCTAGATTTGCAAATCCAAACTTTGATATTGTAGAAGAGAGGCTTTCTTTATTAGAAGGGGCTGAGTCTGCAGCCATATTTGGTTCCGGGATGGCTGCAATTACTTCAACCTTACTGGCTTTTGTAAAAAATGGGGATTACATATTTTATACTAATCCAGTATACGGAGGAACTGAATTTCTTTTCAAGGAATTCTTTGAAAAGATGGGTATTTCAACAATACATGTTAAGGCTGGTTCAGAAACTCCAAAGTTAATGGAGGATAAGATTAATTCACACAAAACAAACTTTAAAGGAAAAACAGTTATTTTATACATTGAAACACCTGCAAATCCTAATAACGTAATGATTGACATAGAAGCAATAGTAAAAATAAAAGATAAACTAGTCAAGGAAGGCATAAATGCAAAAGTCATTGCAGACAATACTTTTATGGGCCCCATATTTCAATCTCCCCTTGAACAGAAAGTTGATATAATTATTTATTCTGCAACTAAATTCATTGGGGGGCATTCTGATGTAATTGCAGGAGCTGCTCTTGGATCAAAGGAAAATATCTCTAAAATAAAGGGTATAAGAGGAATGATTGGAACAAATGGAAATCCTTTTGATTCATGGCTAATGGCGAGATCATTAGAAACAATACACATTAGAATGCAAAGGCAGATGGAAAATGCTACAAAGGTCGCAGAATTTTTGTCAAAGCATCCAAAAGTTGAACGAGTTGTTTACCCAGAATTATATGACAAGAAAAGTGAACAATACAAAATATACAAAAAGCAATGTAAAGGGCCAGGGTCTCTAATATCCTTTTATATAAAAGGAGGTAAAAAAGAAGCTTTCGAATTTCTAAATAGTGTAAAAATTTGTAAACTCGCAGTCAGTTTAGGGGGGACTGAATCCTTAATAGAGCATCCTAAAGCAATGACACATTCAGAAGTTAACGAAGAAACTCTAAAAGATGCAGAGATAACTGACAGTATGATACGATTATCAGTTGGAATCGAAAATTATCAAGATCTTATTAATGACTTAAAATCTGCACTTGACAAAATTTAATTAAAAAAATAAACTTTTTTCTTTTAGTCATTACTTAGAAATTCTATATCTACTTTTGATTTAGTTGTATCTATTATGTTATCTGATTTCAATCTTATAATAAACATTGCGTCGCAACCTGCAAGATGTTCATTTCCAATAGTTAATGATAGTTTTCCATCGAATGGATTGAATCTTTTTACTACGAGAGGCATATATAATTCGGATAGTATTTGTATGTGGAGCTCTGCTCCGTTAATTAACTTCCCATCTTTATCATGTAATTCTAAATCAAGCTTAACATAATTGTCTAAGATTTTTGTATTGTAGATGTCAGTAAAAGAATCAACTTCATTAGGGATAAATACATAATGTTCTGGTTTCATAAAATTCCTCATTTTCCTAAAAATTTAAAATAAAAAAATAAAATATTATTTAACTTATTTTAGCGCCTGGTCAACCAACTGGATAAGGTCAACAACTTCCATCTTGGAACCAAGTGCCTTTGCACCGTCACCAAGGTTTGTGACACAGAATGGGCATGGGGATACAATTTTCTGTACTCCCTGTATCTTCTCTGCTTCTTGCACTCTTGTCTTTGCAGTTTCAAGAGCTACGTCTGGGTAGGATGATTTTATACCTCCACCCGCACCGCAGCAGAAGGAATTGTCTCTGTTTCTGTACATTTCCTTAAATTCTACACCGGGTATAGCTTTAAGAACATTTCTTGGTGTTTCGTATAGGCCTACTTTGTCAATCTGGATGAATGACCCTTTCCATTGTTTCTTTCCTTCCATGTCTACTTCATAGTGGTTCATGTGTCTTCCCATGTGACATGGGTCGTGGTATGTGACTGTGGCATTTACCTTGTTTAATTTAAGTCCGCCCTTTTGCATCTTTTCTTCAAGATATTGTGATGTGTGCAAGACTTTTGCTTTTAGCTTTAAGCCCCACCATTTTTCGTATTCTTTGGAAAGAACCTTGTAACATCCTGCACAAGCAGTAACAACTGTCTTGAATCCTTGGTCATTTATGTAATCGACGTTATGTTCA
This sequence comes from Candidatus Methanofastidiosum methylothiophilum, assembly GCA_001587575.1. Taxonomy (GTDB): domain Archaea; phylum Methanobacteriota_B; class Thermococci; order Methanofastidiosales; family Methanofastidiosaceae; genus Methanofastidiosum. Next base: position 21,012 of record LNJC01000012.1, on the reverse strand, counting down.
GCAAGCTTCTGTGGCTCGTCTCTTAGACCAGCTCTTAGAAGGGGTGAACCACAGCAGTATTCATTTTCTCCCATAACTGCCCAGTCTTCACCAAGTTTTGATAAAACACTGGCTGTTGACTTGGCAATTTCAGTTCTTCTGTAGGACGCTGTACATCCTGCAAAGTAAACTGTGTTACCGTCTGTTTTCAAGTCTTTTACATCTTTTAACCAGTTAAATCTGGAAGAGTGGGTTTCACCGTATGGATTGTGGTCTTTTATAACCTTTTCTTGGTATGCCTTTTCTGCTTTTGTTGGTCCTATTCCCATGTTGACTAAGTGATTTCTCATCTGTTCAATATAGTCGACTATCCATGGTTTGTAGTCAAGGAGACACTGGCTCTGACATCCACCACAGACTGTACAAGAGAAAACTGCTTTTTGCATGTCTTCCTGTATGGCGGGGTCTGTCAAGTCTACTTTGTTTTCAAGAATTGCATGTCCAAGGAATGACTTGGATCTTGAACCAAAGTAGGAGTCTAACTTGAAATATTCTCCCTGTGGACATATTGTTGCAAATGTGGGGGGTGGACCGTATGAGTAAGCAGACTTACATGTTCCACACTTTGAGCATTTTCTAAAGAATTGTGAGTACCATTTTAGATCTTTAAAGTTTTCCATTTTCTTCACCTTACCTGGTATTTACCTGGATTCATGATATGGTTGGGGTCAAGCATATCCTTAACCTTCATTATAAGGTCTACATATCCTGGGTCAGCTCTCTGGTTAATCTCTCTCTGGTATGCTACTGGTGGCTTGTATGGAATACCTCCTGCATCAAGAAGTACTTTGAGACATTCTACAATTCCGTTAGCGGCGTTAGCTTCTTCAGCTGGTCTGTCTCTTGGGAATGGTGTCATAAGTCTTAACATACCGTAGTGTGTTCCTCTGTACATTGTAACCCTAACTGCGGGTGATAGCGCTGGGCTTAGTTTGTTCATGTAGATATCTTTCCACTGATCATAGACAAGTGCCCATTTGTTGGATGGTGTAAAAGTACCTGGCCAAGAAATTCCTCCTCCCCCCATCTTACAGTAGTTCTTTGTTGAACCTACAATCTGAGATGGCAGTTGAGTTCTTCCTCTCTTTGATTCTTCAGGAACGTCAGTTGCGTCTATTGTGTTTCCAGACTTTCTTTCACTAGCTATTACTTTATTGAATGTGTCAACCTTATTTTCTAATTCCTTTTCAGTGAATCCGTACATGACACAGTATCCGTTCCATTCTGCAGCACCTTTTGGCTTTTCAACAAATGGATAAGGAATTGGTACTTGACTTAGCCACCATGAAATTGCGGTAAAGTCATCATGGTATTCGTACTTACTGAAATTTCTCATGAACTTTTCCATATCAACTAAGTTCTGTGCAGAGAAGGTTCCAATATGTACATAGTCAGGTACTGGCGGTATAAAAATACCAAGTTTTGTAACTATACCGGTAGTCCCAAGCCATCCTTGGAATAATCCGTCAAGTCTTGGTAATGGTAACAAGCTGTGCCAGGCGTCAGGTCTAATAGCACATGAACCCACTCTAGCTGTTTCTCCTGTTGGGAGAATTACTTCCATACTTGTAATCTGCTGACTGTTAAGTCCGTATCTGCCTGTAATACCTCCAATACCGTGATTAATTGCGGCTGCAAGTACTGATGCAGATGGCGGGCCTACTGGCCATCCAAATCTTGCTTTTACTTTGTATAATTCCTGTGCCAACTCGGCATGACTAACTCCTGGCTCAATTATGGCATATCTAGATTCCGTATCTATCTTTAGAATCTTGTTCATTCTCTTGAGATCGATTATGATACCACCTTGCTCTGGAATGCAAAGTCCACCAATGTTTGTACCGGCTGTAAATGGTACTATTGGTAATTTCTCTGCATTTGCGAGTCTTACTATTGATTGTATTTCTTCAACTGTTTGTGGAAGAACTACGTACTGTGGCATCTTTGGTCTGACAAAAGACATATCGTATGAGTAACACCAACAGTCTACAGGACTGTTAGAAACCCATTTTTCGTCGCCAACTATTTGAGTCAATACTTTGTATATTCTATCCTTTTTGTCCAAAAAGATTCCTCCTGGATTAATTAGACAAGGTTTAAAATTTACTTAACCTTATCCGATTGTCATTTTAAAGGACCATTTATATATTTTTCGGTGTTAAATGTTAGAATCCTTAATATTTTATTAGTAATAAATTTAAATAATGAATATTTATTTAATCTAAAGGTATATTTAATTAATAATTTTTGAAAATTGTTCATTTCAAATAATTTGTTATTTCTTAATACCAATATATTATTAAAATATCTTTATCATTCGATTATTCCGAAAGATTAAAAAAGGGATAATTAATTCATGAGATTTGAATTATAATAATTTGAGATGATATATTATGTCAATGGGCATCGCATTTGATATAGGTACTAGTGGGTTTAGGGTCCAGCTTGTTGATCTAAGCACTAAGAAAGTTTTGAGAACTGCAATAACATTAAGACATCCATTACCTGGTGCAAACGTAATGGATCACCTTAACTTTGCAATAAAAGTTAGCGAAGATATAGCTCACAAATTAATGATTGACGCATTTGAGAGAATACTAGATCAGATGAATATTAACCGTGATAGAATTGAAAAGATTGCTATTTGCGGAAATCCAATACAACTTTCATTATTTGAAGGCATTAGTATCAAGGACTTAGCATACGCTGATCCAAAATATCTTGAAGCTGAAAAAATTGAGACACAGTCAAGAAATGCTAAAGTAATTTCATCACAAGACGTAGGGATTAAAGGCATGGATGCGGATATTTTCATTCCGCCTGCCATTAAACATGAAATTGGTGCAGACGCACTTGCAATGATGCTTAAGAGCAATTTTCTTGATAATAAGGAAATTTCTCTAGTAACAGATTATGGAACTAATGCAGAAATGGCGCTAAAAGTTGGAGATAAAATATTCACAGGTTCCGCAGCATCTGGGCCTGCACTTGAAGGCCAAGAAGTATCCTGTGGGATGTTAGCTTCACCGGGAGCTATATCTGACATTGTTCTAGATTTTGGATGGCATACATTAGTTCTTGATCAAAATATGTTGCCGCAAAGTGTTAGGGTATTAGACTTATGGAAAGAAGAATTTAGAGGAAAGAAGTTATCTAACGTCGAGGCAATAGGAATTACTGGTACTGGAGTAGTTTCTGTAATATATGCCGGGCTTGAGACTGGAGTCATTGAACTTCCCTACATTTATACAAAAACTGGAAGATTAAAACTTGATGAGAATATTTTCTTCACTGAAGACGACCTCAAAGAAGCAGGAAAAGCAATTGGTGCTATCAGAGCGGGCCATCTTACTCTTGCTCAAGAAGCAGGGATAAATCTAGAAGAAGTTAAGACTATGTACATGTGTGGCGCATCCGGAACTTATGTCGATGCGATGAAATCAAGAAAGATAGGATTAATACCTCCAACTATAGAAAAAGTATATCAGGTAGGAAATACATCATTACTTTTAGCATATGATGTTTTAGTTGGAAATTATTCTTTAGAAGAATTACAAAAACTAGCCGATAAAATAAGAAGTAAACACATAATGTTTGCCACATCGAAAATATTTACTGATATCTACGTACAAGAACTTGCTTATTGGGAGCAGGGAATGTCGTTAGAAAAATATAACCAAATGCTGGCATTGAAAAATATTCAACCGTTGCCTAATGTCAAGGGAGATTTACAAATTAATAAGATTGTTAAGAGAGATATACCTGATATAGGAGAAGAATTAAAAGTAATAGATCACATTGGCGTTGAATTATTTGCAGAATTTGAAAATTGCCAGGGATGTGCAAAATGCGAAAGAGTTTGCCCCGAAAGAGCTTTAAAGGTAGAAGAAATAGGGGAAGGGTATTTCAAAATAAGAATACTATCTGAAAGATGTAATGGCGAGGCATGTCTTAAATGTCAATCTTCATGTCCATATAAAGTATTTAAATTTGAAAAACTTACAGAATCTCTTGATAGGTGAGTTATTGGATACGTGGGAGAAAGTAAAAGAGTTATCAAGTAAACAGATAGAAAACACCCTTAAAGTTTGGGGTGTCGATATTACGACGCCTAGAGAAAAGGTTATTGACTCTCTAAAAATGGCTATGGAAAATGATAATAATCTTGAATCTGTTTTTAATTCCTTATCCCTCAAAGAAAAAGAATTTTTGGGCATCTTGCTTATGGCAGGAGGAGTAAAAAAGCAACAAGACGCCCAGAATATATTCATTGAGAAATATAGTTTCTGGACATTTGAAGAAGTTATTAAAACTCTTGAAACTAATTTGTTAGTTCTGGAGGGAATGGACGGAGTTATTAAGACCTATATTGTCAATCCTACATTAAAAGATAGGTTGATCAATACTTTCAAGAAGATTCCTGAAGAGATTACTTTAGACAACTTACAGGTTAGAAAAGACAAAAATCTTCTTATCTCAGATCTTATTATTTTTCTATCATTTGTTGCAAAGGAAGAGTTAAAACTTACAGCAAAAAAAGAGATATCCAAAAAAGATCAAGAGAGATTAATTGAAAAACTTCACATCAAAAATGAATCAAGATTTCAGTTTATTGAGAGTCTTGCACTTGATTTTGGTTTAATTAAGATATCGGGGGATCAATACATCCTCACAGACAAAATCAATGAAATTCTTCCCATTACCGATGAGGATTTAATAAGATTATTCTTTAAGTACATATTCTTCGGCTTAGAAAGCATTGAGGGGTTCAAGAGGAAAGAAATCTTCATAAGTAGAGTAAATGAGCTAAACATTAGGATAACTCTCGATGCAATAAAAAAGATAGAAGTTGGAAAAAATATTTACATTAAATCTTTCATTAAAAAATTACAAAATATGCTATTCGATGAAAAGGATGAAAATCGTTGGATTTATTTCGATGATAAATTCTTTGAAAAAGTAATTTCTGACTATCTATTATGGCTTGGAATAGTTGATGGTGGATTCAAAGACGGAAAAATGGTATCCTTTTCCCTCACTGAATTTGGCAAGGAACTTTTGACATCTGAAAGAAAAGTATCAAAGGAACCAACCATATACCTAGATAAGAGTAAAAAAATGGAGCAGAAAAAGATTCTTTTCATGACTCCAAACTTTGAAATCTCGGTTTTATCTGAAGAAATTGATAAAATTGCACTCTTTGATCTTAATAGATTTGCAGATATTGAAAAAGCAGATATTGTAAGTTTGTATACTATTACTTCTGAAACTATAATGAAAGGTATTGAATCAGGATTTTCTCTCGATAGAATCATAAGCTTTTTGAAAAAATATTCTTCTAACGATATACCTCAAAATGTAATTTATCAGCTTAGAGACTGGGCTTCTAAATACGGCAAAGTAAGGGCCTTTAAAGGAATATTTATTGTTGTAAATGACATGCCTTTATTCTTAGAAATAAACAAGAGGCTACAAAATTACATTGAACAATCAATTGAGCCAAATATAATCATGATAAAAGAAGAGAATATTCCAAAGGTAAGAGAGATATTAGAAAAGAATGGAATATTTATCCAGATTCATATAGAAGGATACGATGAAAAGAAAGAATCCTTCCTAGAAAAATCTTCTGAAAATATTGATTTAAAATCAGAAATTAAATCAATTAAAGAAGGGTACTTGACGGGATTAAAGAAGGAGGACACAGAATACTTCTTTAGAGAAGAAGGTTATGAAAGAAGTATGGATATTAGGCCCAACATAACTAGAGATTTAATAGAAGCATCAAAAAGGAAAAAGTCCGTCCTACTCTCTTATTTTGACCTCGATGATAAAGTATCTAGAACTTCAAGAATTAATCCGCTAGGGGTTGTCGTAGCCGAAAAGAGATATCTTGTAGGGTATGATACTGCAGAAAAATGCATTAAAGCTTTGAGAATTGATGTCATATCTGATATTTCTATAGAAAATAATGAATTTATAAGGCCCGATAACTTCACAGTAAAAAATTGGTGGAAGAAATATGGAAGAGATTATTCCGACACTAAGAAAAAAGATATTGCAATATCTAAATAAAGATTACAATTTATTTTTTGTTAATTCCGCCACATTTGGTCTTTTTTCTATCTTATTTGATTCAAATATATCTAAGATTGGAATACCCGACCAAGGGGGATTTAAGGGTTTCATTGAGATTCCAAAACTTCTAAAAAAAAGATATATTGAAATTCCCACAGATAATGGAATTGTTATTCCCAAATTTAAAAAAGAATTTGACACATTTTTATTTACTTCCCTTTCTGGGCACCTAAGATCAAATCCCTCCAAAGAAATATGTAGGGAATTAATGGATAAAGGAATAGTATCTATTGAAGATATATCAGGAGTATTTTCTGATAAGGATTTTGGCTGGTCTGATATAGTTCTATGCTCTACAGGAAGCCCAAAGATATTAGAATGCGGTTATGGAGGTTTCGTTGGTATTACTAAGGATATAAACATTGAAGAATCAGAAAAAGTATTATCTTTCTCAAAGATGCCTGATAGTTATTTCTTTAAACTAGTAGACGAAGTTGAGAATTCTCAAAATAAATTAAATAAATTAAGGGAGATGGCGAACATATTCCAGAAATCCTCCCTTAATATTCCCTATAAGGATCCGAAATCGATATCTGTTTTTGTAAGGGATGATAATCCAAATAAATCCCTAGACATTCTTAACAAAAAAATAATTCCAAAAAATGGGAAATCACTTTTTACAAAATGCCCAAGGTATGACCGAATAAAAGAAAAAGGTTTTGTTATTGAGACTATCAAACTTTTTGGCATGAAAAAAGAAGTGGTAAAAGAAATATCTGAAAAGATAGAAAAGATTATTTCATAATTTTATAGACAATTAGGCCTAAAGGTATTAATAATAAGGCCAAATAACCATAAGGAAATTCTTTTCCAAATTTATTTTCTAAGAGGCGCTTAAGATTTTCGATGTTTTCTGAAGGAGAATTGAAAACATATATTCTATTCTTATCTTTTAAAACGTACCCTTTTCCCCAAGTAGAAGTAAAAGAGTATCCAGCTATACCTCTGTAAGAATACTCTTTATAATCTTTAATACTATAACCCCCTCTGGAGTTTATGAATTCGTTTAATAATAATGAAGCTGATATTTCATCATAACATATGAATTCAATTAAATTTTCTTCAAAATCCTGGAAATATATCCGATATCCTTCTTTTAGAAATGGTTTTATTTCCTTTGGTATATCACTATCGTTTAATGGAACTATCAATGAAGTCAATTCGCAAGAAATCGGAAAAATAACTATCAATAAGAGTAAAATAGGAATCATTATTTTCATGAATGATATAAAATTATATAGTTTAAAAAGTGTTTCGCACAAATTATATAAAAAAATTGTTAAATTTATTATTATGAGAAGAAGGACTCATTTAGCCTTAGGTATATTATCCGCAGGCTTAATTACTATTTTTTTAATTACTTTTGGCTTAAAACCAGAATTGGGACTTGGGGATCTAATGTTAGTCGGAGGACTATTTGGGATTCTACCAGATAGTGATGTCATTTTTAGAAAACACAGGAATGGGCTTAGCCATTCCATATTTACTTCATTTTTAATTTTACTTGTTATTCTATCTCTTTCAATAATCAAAAATGAAGAAATTATTTCAAGTTTTTTTACATGGGACTCCGCTTTAGTTGCGTCTGTTGCAGTTCTTTCACACACACTTGCAGACAGCCTAACTTCTTCTGGCGTGCCATTGTATTATCCATTTGGTAAAAGAAAACACGTTCATTTTCCTTTGATTGGAGGCAGATTAAGCTATGACAATTCATTCGCTAACAAAGCCATAGAGATAGGTTCAATTTCTTTACTAATATTTGCATTTACAGGTGGCTTATTTATAGAGTTAGATTTTGCTCCTGAAAACTTCGTAAAACTAATTCATGAAATAATCAAGAACTTCTAGACTATCCATAAAAAGTTTTAAATATCTAAAATCCATAATTGTAATGGGTGATATAATGGTTGTTGCTTTTGCCCTTATAGTGGGGGATGCAGGAAAAGAAAAGAAGATTCTTGAGAGTCTTAAAAATATGAAAGAAGTTGAAGAAGCGTATATTGTATACGGCGAGTATGACATTGTTGTTAAAGTAAACGTGGAACAGTTAAAAGACCTTGATCCGTTCCTTACTGAAAAGATTAGGAACATCGATGGGGTTCAAATGACTTCAACAATGATTGCTCTATAAAAAAAGAACCGGTCTTAATAATATTATATTTTTATTACATGGAATCTATAAAAATTGGTGGTATTCTTAAGCAGTTTTATTGATGACCGGTTCTAAAAAATTTTAATTTAAGGAATATTCAAGAATTTTTTAAGATTTAATATTGAATTCTAAGAAATATTAATTTATCTAAAACCTTATATATAATTCTGGCTCAAAAAATGTTATATTTTAACTTATCCTTATAATTGTATAAGGATTCATCAATCTTTAGCTTTGGGTAATATTATGGTAAAAGAACTGAAAATAGAACTTAAATTATCATTTATCGTACTGTTATTCTTTTTTGCGTTATTTTGTGTTTCAGCCATAACCACTTCTGCAGAAGCTGAATTTGAAATTACCTATCTCAGAATAGATGTAGAAATAATGGAAGATCTTTCCTTAAGGGAATCAGTTGACATAATTATCTATCCAAAAGAAGAGATGGATTTTAATCTTTATCTCCCAAAGAATTACAGAAATTTGGAGATAATATACAATGATGAAAAACTTGATCCTTCAATAACCCAGATAATAAAATTAGCTTCAAATGAATTAAACAGCATAAAGATAAGTTATTTTATTGCAGGTGCAGTAGAAGGAAAGAAAAATGATTTCATTTATATGAGGGAACTATTATACTCTAATGTTAAAAATCTCATATTTAGAATAAAACTCCCACCTGCATATGGTATTAATAGTGAGGATATCTCTGCAATTATTCCAGAGCCAACATATTTACAAAGTGATGGAAAAAGAATTATTGTTCTTTGGGAAATGAAATCTCCTAAGACTCCAATGATGTTTAAGATAAAATATAATTCTTTGGTAACTAATAATGGTGTTGACATGAATATTTTGGTCTCATTCGCCATTATTTTAATATTATTTATTTCATTAGGAATATTTTTATTATATAGATTCACAAATAAAAAAGAGCTAGAAGTTAAAATTCCTCCATCGCTTCTTTCAGAAGATGAAATGACTATATGCGATATAATAAAAAATGAAGGAGGAATAATAAAACAAAAGAAACTATCTAGTTTAACAGGCTTTTCAAAAGCAAAAATTACTAAAATCCTTACAAATCTTGAAAAGAAGGAGTTAATCGAAAGAGAGCCTGTTGGCAGGACTTTTGTTATTACTTTAAAGAAGAAAATTGACCATTAGTTTTTTATAAGAAAATTAATGTTTTAAGTTAGTGATTATATGGTCTTAGATTCCCTTTCAGGCGCTTTAAGCGGTGCTTTGAGAAAGCTAACAAAGGCGGGAGTAGTTGACGAATCCTTAATAAAAGAGCTTGTTAAAGATATCCAAAAAGCACTTTTATTATCTGATGTTAATGTAAAACTAGTTTTTGAATTATCAAAAAACATAGAATCAAGAGCAATGGAAGAAAAATTGCCTAAAGGTGTGTCAAGAAAAGAACACATAATAAAAATAGTGTATGAAGAGCTTTCTAAGTTTATGGGCTCTGATACCAAAAAAGAACACCTTCCAGACAAAAAGGGAAAAGTAGTCCTAATGATAGGTATTCAGGGCAGTGGAAAGACTACTACTACTGGAAAACTTGCTAGATTCTATCAAAAAAGAGGCTTTAAAGTTGGGGTAGTTGGAGCCGATACATGGAGGCCAGGAGCATTTGAGCAGTTGAAACAGTTCTGTGCAGAGAACAATATCCCTGTATTTGGGGATCCTAAAGAAAAAGACAGTATTAAGCTAGCAAGAGAAGGGGTAAAATTCTTCAAGGAAAAAGTATCTGACATAATACTCGTCGATACCGCTGGAAGACATAGGGAAGAAAAAGGCCTAATAGACGAAATGAAGGAGATTTCTAATACAATTAATCCTGATGAAGTGACTCTTGTTATAGACGGCACAATTGGGCAGCAGGCTTTTGTTCAAGCCGAAGGATTTGCAAATGCCACTAATGTCGGTTCAATAATAGTGACAAAACTAGACGGTTCAGCAAAGGGAGGAGGAGCTCTATCTGCAGCTGCCGCTACTGGCGCCCCTATCAAATTTATAGGGACTGGAGAAAGAATTGATTCGATTGAACCATTTGATCCAAAAAGGTTTGTTTCACGTTTATTAGGGCTTGGGGATCTTGAGACTCTTCTTGAAAAAGTTAAAGAAGCCTCTGAAGCAGAGGATTCCTCTAAACTGGATAAAGATAAAATTCTTTCTGGAAAATTTGATCTCTTTGATATGTACAGCCAACTTGAAATGGTTAGCAAAATGGGCCCACTGAAACAAGTACTATCTATGATACCAGGAATGGGTGCAAATCTTCCTACCGATATGGTTGAAGTTGGAGAGGAGAAGCTTACTAAGTTTAGAATAATAATGGATTCAATGACTATGCAGGAAAAGAAAAATCCTAAGATAATTAATCATGAACGTATAAGAAGAATTTCAAGAGGCTCGGGCACAAATCAAGGTGATGTCAAAGAGTTGTTAAATCAGTATTCAATGATTAAGAAGTTCTTAAAAGGAATGAATAAAAGGCAGCTAAGGGGAATGAAGGGAAAAATGCCAATGATGCCCCCTGGTTTTGAAATGTAATATTCTAACAAACGCTTTCTAGAAATGAGGATGCCCAAGAAGGGGCGCCTCCAACATGTATATGTAAATACGATCCAATACATCTATTTTTAATTAGGCCATCCATACCACTATTAATTCCTTTACCTCTAAGAATTCTATATGCAAAATCTTTATTTTGGGGTAGAGGCTCCATTTTGGAATAATGAAATTCATGACCTTTTACTTCGTCTTTCAAGAAGAAATGTTTTTCCGTTGGCTGTGCGATAACATAACTTAATCCTTGCTTGCTTTTTTTCATTAAGGTTCCTTCATCAAATATTCCTGCCATAGGATATCTCTTTTTTTCAACTTCTATGAATTTAGATAATACCATAAGTCCGCCGCATTCGCCATATATTGGTTTAGACTCTTCAAAAGCCGATTTCAAATCATTTAAAAAACATTTGTTATTGGAGATATAATCTGGGTATATCTCAGGGTATCCGCCTCCGATATAATAGCTGTCTGCATCAGGTAAACCTTCTCCTTCTGTAGGCTTGAAATATTTGATTTTAGCACCATTTTCTTCTAATGCTTCAATATTTTCTTTATAGTAGAAGCTAAATGCTTTGTCAAAAGGAATACCTACCGTTATTTTATTATTTTTTAATTCTGAATTAACTTGAAACAACTTTCCTTCTTTTTCTTCTAAATCTGCAGCTTCATTTGCTATTTCCTTTATCTTGTCAAGATCAATGGAACTTTCTATCTCTTTTCCCAAGTCATCCATAACTTTTTCTCTATCCTCTCTTTCAATTAAAGGTACAAGTCCAAGATGCCTTGAACTAAGAGATATGGCACCACGCTGGACACTTCCCACGATTTCTACATCAGTAAAAGTTTCTATCGCTTTTTCTAATTTTTTAAAATGAGTATCATCTCTAACTTGATTTAGAATAACCCCTCTTATATTGATTTCAGGGTCTAGTGATTGAAATCCCTTAATATATGCAGCTGCACTTTTTGTCAATGAACGAGTATTCATAACTAGGATTACTGGCGTCCTTAAAATCTTCGAAACATGTGACGTTGAACCTATTTCCTCTATTGGATCAATTCCTTCATAAAGACCTCTTACTCCTTCTATAATTGCAATGTCTTTTTTTTCTGCTCCTCTTAGAAAGTTTTCAGTTAGAGCATCTTTATCCATAAAAAAAGTATCAAGATTTCTCGAGAAATTTCCTGTAGCAAATCTATGATATATCGGGTCAATAAAATCTGGGCCTACTTTAAATGGCGCAATATTTTTCTTCTTTGACAAAGCTTTCATTATCCCACACGAAATGGAAGTTTTACCCACACCAGATGCAGTGCCTGCAATTACTACTCTAGGTATCTTCAATACAGCCCTCCAAGTATAGATCTAATCTTCTCATCAGTCGTAGGATTTGGAACTTTAGATTTTTTATTCTCAAGTATTTTATTGCCAATTTCTTTGAATTTCAAATTTAGAGGGTCATTTGGATATTTTTCAAGAACAGTTTTACCTTCAATTTCACTCTCATGTATTTTTGAATTTCTTTCAACAGCCGTGATTAACTGTGAACCTATCTCTTTTGCATAAGATTCGATTTTTTGTTCTTCATTTACTATGTTTCTCATATTTCCAATTATCCCGCCCATTTTTACATTCAAATTAAATAATCCCTTTACAATATTATTTGCAGCATAAATTGAAAGATACTCTCCACTAGTGACTATGTACACCTCATCTGCATACCCTTCTCTTGCAGGTCCCGCAAATCCACCACAAACAACATCTCCTGGAACATCGTATATTACAATGTCAAACCCTTTTTCTAGATAATAATCTTTGTTAAGAGTTTTTAAGGCTACAAGAATTCCTCTACCTGCACAGCCAACACCAGCAGCAGGTCCACCCACTTCAACACCTTTTACTCCTTTATAACCATCAAAAATTAATTTATTTGGATCTGTAATACCTTTTTTATATAAATCTAAAACAGTATCGATTCTCCTTCCTCCAAAGAGATTAATAGTGCTATCACTTTTAGGATCACAACCAATTAGTAAAACCTCATACCCCTCAGAAGCTAAATTAACTGAAAGATTTGAAGATATTGAGGATTTACCTATCCCGCCTTTTCCGTATATAGCAATCTGTTTCATTGAATCCCTGCAACATCCCTTATTACTTCGCCAAGTTCACTTAGAACAATATCTCGTATACCCATTACAGTTGAATGTGATGCTATCTCAACTGTTACATATTTATAGCCTGCATCTTCAAGTGGATGCACTTCCCTAGGTCCGTTTGTAACGGCAATTGATTCTTTATTAAGAATTGGCAAAGCTTGAGGTATACCTACTGCCACTAGAAGATCAAAATCCTTATCTTTAAGATATTCTATCGCATTTTTACCTGCTATGGGGTACTCATCTAATCCTCCAGAGATATAATCAATAGTGATTCCATTAGAGTCATAGTTATTAATTATGTCTCCCGCATATCGCTTTATTCTTGATAGGCCGACAATTTTAGAAAGATTGCAAACATTAATAATAGATCCCCCATATTTCTTAGAAGCTAGATTTATAGCTAGAGGAATATCTGCAAAAAGATACGCAGTTTCTTTTTTCGCATTTAATACTACTGCTATCTTTTTTTTGTCTTTTAATAGATTGACAATATATTCTGCAACAGTTCTAAGATCAGCTCCTCTTGAAGGTCTTGTATATTTTGACTTTGCCATACCACTATTTGATTCTACTTCCGTAGCTAAAAGAAGCATCTTTTCTTGTCTTTGAAATTCATTTTCATCAATTAAACCAAAGTCCATTGCAGCTTTCAGTGTTTCTATAGCCCCTCTTGTATTTGCCCCCATGCACCCATGTATTTCTACAAAGAAAGCTTTATCTTTCAAACCTGAATCTATTATCGCTTTTTTTACATTTTCACCAATTATCATGCTAACGCATGATCCAACAACACCTATAGTCTTAGGTGAAAAAAGTTCATCAATTTCTTTTAAGACCTCTATAAGTTTATCACTTGCACCAAAAATTAGGTCCTCTTCAGACATTGAAGTCGTAACAACTTTCATTCCATCTTCTTCTAGTAATCTAGCCGCTCGAAATCCGCATCCTGAAGGCCCATGTAATACTGCAACATCAACATCAAGATCCCTTAATGTATACAAGGCCGCAACGATTGGATTTGGTCTTGGAGTTAAAATATTCATCATATCACTTACCACATTCTATTAAAAGATCCCCTTTTTGTGTAATAAGCTCAGAACTATTTTTTAGATATTTAAATCTTTCAAAATCGTAGTTACCTACTAAAAATGCATTGTCTACAAGATTACCAAATTCTCCAATTACAGCATCTAATGCATTCAGATCTATCTGTTGACAATGCGATACATTATTTAAATCAATTAATAAATTAATGTTTTTATAATAAATATCATAGTGTCTTTTTAGAAGAGATAATAAATATCTTAGACTGGCCTCAGAAAATCCTCCAGATTTATCAATGATTTTAGTAATACTGTTCTCAATTATAACTGACAATCTATTTTTGACTCCATCGAACCTAGATAAATTCGAAATAACGTTTTCTAAGTCTTTATCAAGTATCTTAAGAGACATAACGCTAAATAAGATAGGATTGACATACCCTGCCAAAAGATAGCTTCCCTTAAACTTAGATATTAATTCTAAATCTTTGATATAAATAGTTGAATTAACATCTTTTCCGACTTCTAATGTGTCCGGGGTAATAATATTAATATCTTCTCCTATTCGGAATACTTCTTTTTTATATTCATTTGCTATATTATTTGCAATTTTATCTTTTGAGTCAATTATAATCTTATTTTCCGATAATTTGAAAAGCTGCTTTTTTGCATCAACTGAATTTCCGTTTCCTGCTTTAATATTATAAATAGGATTCATACTTGTTAGAATAGATACATCACCAACTCCACACACTCCAAGGCTTTCTTCGAGAACATGAAATTTATTATACTCTTGGGACAATATTTTAGCAGTATAACCTGCAGATATAGAATTTTCTTTATCTATTAATTTTGAATTACCATTTATAAAACTCTGAAATCCAGTTGAATTATTTAATAAAATCTCCTCTTCAAATGATAAAAGAAAAGCCAATAGATTTGCAGTAGTAGTTTTACCCTTTGATCCAGTTATCTCAATTATTTTTTTTCTATGATTAAAAAGAAATTTTACTAATTCATGATGAGTAATTTTATTGTTATTTGGAAATAAAGAAAAAAATTGTTCAGGGCAATGGACAGGATATGCAATATTATAATCTAAATGGTCTCCCCTTATATCCTCAAAAACTCTAATGTTTTTTTCATTGAGTTTTTGTTTTTTCTCTCCTCCCTTATGATATATATCATAGACAATTACTTCGTAGCCTCTATTTTTTAAAATAGCTGCTAGATAATCTCCCCCATGATTTATATCAAGAACAATAAATTTGTTCATTAATATTTTTCCTTTACTCTATCCCAAAGAATTTCCGCAATTCTTCTGTCAGGTCCGATAGGTTCGCAGTAGATTAGCTTTACTTTTTTCCCATCTAAATCCATGAAGCTTTTTCCACTTTGGAAACCTCCCACTTCATTTGGAATATCTTCTGTCGTGTGTATACCTTTTGCTAGAAATACTGGAACTATGTACAATTCATCTGCACCTTTTTTAACAGCACTTCTAATTGCATCCATTATTTTTGGAGTGTTCATTTCCATGAATCCTATTTCAATTATTTTGCCATCGAAATACTCTTTAAAAGTTTCTGATAACTTTATTAGAAGCTCTTTGTTGTAATTTAGCCTACTTCCATGTCCAACTAAAATTGCACCTTTCATAGTTACACCTCAAATATTATCGTGTTACTTTATTTATATTATGTGTTACTTATCTTAATTTTCATTATTTTTAAAGGTTTTGTTTAATAGATAAGTTCCAACTGGCCTAAACTGGCATCTATTAAAAGTTTATCGTTTTTTCATAATAAAGTTTTTATAAGCTAAATACATAAAGAAAGTAGATATTTTAAAAATAGTGTGGTTTTATGTCAAAAATCTTAATTGTCGAGGATTACAAAGATTTATCTGAATTTTATCAGGAGTTACTAGAGGAAGATACTTTATTTACTGCTTCGGACGGAGAAGCAGCAGTTTCTCTTTACAAAGAACATAAACCAGACATGGTTCTCATGGACTTACAACTTCCAAAAAAAAGTGGCATAGAGGCTACTAAGGAAATACTAATAATTGATCCGAAGGCAAAGATAATTGCCATCACTGCTTATGGATCTACCATAGGCTCTAAAGCATTAGAAGCCGGCGTTAAAGAAGTCTTAAGAAAACCTATTAGATTCAATGAACTAAAAGAGATTATAGAAAAATATAAGACTATTTAGTTTTATTTATCCATAGGAGTAATAAAATGGGCCATAATAATCAAGAAAAAGCTTATGACGTACTTTGGGATAATACTACCTACAAAGCAATAACAAATTATCGGGAAGGAAAATACAAAGAAGCGGCAGAGCTTGCAAAACTTTCTATTGACATTGCAAAAAAAGTTTACGGAAATGATAGTACTAAAGTTGCTATTTCTATGAATAATCTTTCTCTTATTTATGAAGTTCAGGGAAAATTTGAAGAGGCCGAATCTCTTTCTGTAAAAGCATTAGAAATATGGGAAAATACTTTGGGCCCTGATAATACAGATGTAGCCGCATCTTTGAATAATCTTGCAGGTATATACGTATCGAGGGGGAAATACAAAGAAGCTGAGCCACTATACACAAGATCTTTAGATATTAAACTAAAAGCTTTTGGTCAGGATCATCTTGAAACTGCAATATCTTATAATAATTTAGCAGACCTTTACCGTTTAGAGAAAAAATTTAATGAAGCAGAATCTTTTTACAGAAAAGCTATAGAAATATTTGAGCATAATAAAGAACTAAAAAATCCAAACATCGGATCTGCACTTAATAATCTTGCAGAAATATACAAAATCAAGGGCCAATATGATGATTCATTAAAGTTATACAAAAGAGCTTTTGAAATATGGAAAATTTCTTACGGGCCCGATCATCCCAACCTTGCCACCGCAATAAATAACATTGCAGGTGTTTATTATCTTGAAGGGAACTATGAAGCAGCTGAAAAACTATACAAAGAAGTATTAAAAATTGATGAGAAAACTTATGGGAGAAATCACCATTACAATGCAATGACATTTAACAACATAGCTTTAGTAAAAGAAGGAATAGGAAAATATGATGATGCAGAGAGGTACTTTAAAGAAGCAATTAAAATATCCCAGAATACTTTAGGGGAAACGCATCCTTCTCTAGTTACTTACTTAAATAATGTTGCAGGATTATACCGGGCAAGAGAAAGATATGAGGAAGCAGAGTTTTATTTCAAGAAAGGAATTATTATCCTAGAGAAAGCTTTTGGCAGTAGTAATCCAGATGTGGCAATGGCAATGTTAAATCTTGCAGAGATGTACGAATCTCAAGGAAGAACTGAAGATTCAAAGAGATTCTCTGATAGTGCAAAAAGTATATATAAAAAAGTTTTTAACAAAAGTTAACACTATTACTTATTGAGAAATCACATTTTAAATGTAGTGGGCAGTCTTTACAAATAGGATTATTTTTTTTACAATAGTTTTTCCCTAAAAGTACAATAAGCCCATGAAACTCCTGATAAATTATTAGATCTTTTGGTATCTCTTCTGTTATATGTTTTTTTAAATCTTCATAACCAATATCTTCTCGAACTATTTTTAATCTTGAGTATATTCTTTTTGTATAAGCATCTACTACAAATTCATCTTGTTCTGCCGCATAGAGAATGATGCTATCTGCAGTTTCTCTGCCAATTCCCTTTAATTTTAGGAGTTCTTCTCTTAGATATTTTTTATCATTTTTAATTAATAATGAGACATCTCCTTCATATTTTTCTAAGATATATTTTGAAATGTCTTTAAGTCTTTCTGATTTTTGATTAAAGAATCCACTCGGCTTAATGATCTGCTTTAGATCTTCTATAGGCATAATAGCTATATCTTTTGGAGTCATAACATTTGCTTTTTTTAAATTTATTAATGCCTTTTCTACATTAGTCCAACTTGATTGTTGTGTTAGTATGGAGCCAATAATAACCTCAAAAGGATTTTCTTTAGGCCACCAGCTTCCAACTTCTCCAAAATGATATCTTAAAATAGTGTATATCTGAAAGCTATTCATAGAGATGAGTACTCCAATGCAAAGTACGATATTATGAAATCTGCTCCTGCACGCTTCATCCCTAAAAGTAATTCTTTTACGACCTTTTTTTCATCGATCCAGCCCATCTTTGATGCAGCCTTAATAATTGAGTATTCTCCGCTAACGTTATATGCTGCAGTAGGTAATCCAAATTTTTCTTTTACCCTAAATATGACATCAAGATAGGACAAAGCAGGCTTAACCATTACTATATCTGCACCTTCTTTAATGTCTAACTCAACTTCTCTAAGTGCTTCCAATATATTCGCTGGATCCATTTGATAAGTTCTTCTATCCCCAAAGCTAGGGGCAGAATTAGCTGCTTCCCTAAATGGTCCGTAGAAAGAAGATAAGAATTTCGCGGCATAAGACATAATCAAAATATCCTCAAAAGAATTATTATCTAATTCAGTTCTAATTGCTTTAACCCTTCCGTCCATCATGTCAGATGGGGCTACTATATCCGCTCCTGCCTTTGCATGAGACAATGCAATTTTAGATAATAATTTCAATGTATCATCATTTTTTACAATTCCATCGCATACAACTCCGCAGTGTCCATGCGAAGTATACTGGCACAGGCAAATATCTGTAATTACAAGAAGGTCAGTATTTTCTTTTACAGCCCTTATAGCCTTTTGAACAATTCCTTTGTCGTGATATGCTTCACTTCCAAAATCATCTTTTTTCTCCGGCATACCAAATAGTAATACCCCAGGTATCTCAAGGCCTTCTACTCTTTTAGTTATTTCCTTTAGACTAGAAATAGGATATCTAAACTGTCCAGGCATAGATTTTATCTCTTCAATTTTATTTTTTTCATGAACAAAGATAGGATAAATTAAATCATTTGAATTGACATCATGTTCCCTAAGTAATTCTCTAAGTTTTTCATTTTTTCTTAATCTTCTTAATCTTACTTCTGGAAAGATTCTACCGCCTCCAAATTATTATATACTTTTTCTCTTAGATCTCTAACAGGTTTGTGGAGAATTTTAGAAACAATTGACTTTGTTAAATCCTCTATGATCATTTTATCTTTTTCATTCTCTAAATTTAGCATTCTTAAAGCTCTATCAAGTTCTGACTTTCTGATATTTTCAGCTTTTAACCATACGTCAGCTATATAAGGTTCTACAAACATTCCTTTGAGATTGACCTCAAGTTTTTTTAATTCTTCTTCAACAATCAATGAAGCCTTTTCCGCTTCTTCTCTTCGTATTTCCATATTCTCTTTGGCTATCTCTGAAAGAGAATCAATATTATAAAGATGCACACCTTCAATTTCTCTAACAGATTCATCAACATCTTTAGGTATTGCAATATCTATTATTACTAAATCTTTATTTCTTTCTTTTATTACCTCTTTAAGGTCTCTCGCATGAATTATAGTATGGGGTGCAGAAGTTGCAGTTATAACAAGGTCAGTAAATTTAATATGATCATTTAAATAGTCAAACTTCAATGCCTGACCACCAATAGTTTCTGCTATATTTTTTGCAGTTTCGTAATTTCTGTTAGAAACATATACTCCTTCCACACCTTTTGATGAAAGTGATTTAGCAATAAGGCAACTCATTTCTCCTGCTCCAACTATTAGTATTTTTTTGCCATTTAAAGAACCAAATATTTTTTCAGCAAGCTTAACTGCTGCGCTTCCAACTGAAACCCCACCTTTTGAAATATCTGTATTTGTTCTTACAAGTTTCCCGACTCTTATAGCTTGATTAAAAATTATATCTAATAATGAATCAGTTGAGCATTCATCCTTACATTCAAAATAATTATTTTTAACTTGAGCTAAAATCTGATTTTCACCAATTATTAGAGACTCTAAACCTGATGCAACTCTAAATAAATGTCTTATAGCTTCATTTCCGCTAGATATTTCTAAATAATTCTCCACATCGGGGGATATGTCCTTCAAAAGAAGTATTATTCCTTCTATGGATTCTCCCCTATCTGCTACCGTATAGATCTCTGTTCTGTTGCACGTATTGAGAATGACGCATCCTTTTACTCCAGTTTCAGAACAAATTTGTCTCATTAGTTTATTTCTATGTTTTTTAGAAAAGGAAAATTTCTCCCTCACATGTGCTGGAGCATTTTGGTATGTAATTTTATAATTTAGCAGGAACATTTAGAATCCTCTTTTAATTTTTTCATAAGTATCTTCAAGAATATCTCCTTTTTTTCTAGCATCAATTAAGATTTTTGCTTCTTTCTGCTTTCTATCGATAAACTCAGTTAGTTCATCTTTAAGTTTTTTGGAATAGAATGGACATTCCCCTTTAGTGGATATTGCAACTAAGAGATTATCTCTTTCGATTACTGCAGGAAAAATAATATCTGATAAATCCTTGTCATCAACTACATTAACAAGCAATTTATTATTTTTACAAATGATGGCTAGCTTTTTATTGAGCTCTTTATTATTAAGTGATAATATTACAAAACTTGTTTCTTCAGTGATCAGATCTGAGAAATTTTCTTCATTTACTTCCATTTCAATTTTTTTAATATTTAAATTATCAAAATCTTTGTGAAATTCAGTCGAAACTACTCTTATTTTGTCTGTGAATTCAAGAAGTTTTTTAGTTTTTCGTAAAGATACGTTACCTGCACCGATAATTAGAACTTCTTTATTTGTATTAAGAATTATGGGAAAGTACAATTAATCACGAACAAACAATGCAAACATATTATAAATCTTTTCCCAAAAATCTTTATATGTGTTATCTGGTAATTATTTCGCTTCATAGTTTTCTACCTCCTTTTCTAAAAGTTCTATGAAGTTTCCAAGTAA
>LNJC01000011.1 GCA_001587575.1 Candidatus Methanofastidiosum methylothiophilum | reverse complement strand
ATGGAAGTATTGGACAAGGAGGTTGAAAAATCATCATTTGGTAACAGGCGAAATTTTTAGCAGATTACACAATTGTTTTATGAAATCAGAAAGTCATTTAAATTAAGTCAATTTCTTGTTTTCAATGAAAGTAGATTTACATGTTCACACTACAGCATCTGACGGACTTCTTTCTCCAAAAGATATTATAGTAAAAGCCAAAGAAAATGGAATAAATACACTAGCTATTGCAGACCATGACACAATTGATGGTATTTCTGAAGGTATGAAAGCTGCAAATGAAAAAGGAATAAAGCTAATACCTGCCCTTGAAATAAGTGCAAAGCATGAGAAACAGATCCATATGCTAGGATATTTTATAGACTACACTGACCTTAAGTTCCAGAGTTTTGTAAACAAATTAAAAAATTCTAGGGAAGACCGAAATCAAAAAATGCTAAAAAAACTAGGAAAATTTGGCTTTGAAATTACTATGGAAGAGTTAAAAGCAAATGCCGAGGGAAATATTGGAAGACCGCATATTGCAGATATAATGGTAAAAAAGGGGTATGTATCTACTTTTCCTGAAGCTTTTGAAAAATATATTGGAAATGATAAGCCATGTTATGTTCCAAAAGAAAGGCCAGATATAAGAAAGGCTATTGAAATAATAAGAAAGTACAAAGGTGTTCCAGTATTAGCTCATCCAAAATATACTTTTTTAGAGGGAGAAGAGCTTGAAAACTTCATAGCTTACTTATCTGATATTGGTCTTGGTGGCCTTGAAGTTTACTATTCCAAACATAATAAAGAAGAAGAAGCGTGTTATCTAAAACTCGCAAAGAAGTACTCTCTAATTCCAACAGCTGGCTCAGACTACCACAGAGAAGGAGATGCATTTGGAATGGAGTTAAAAAAAGAGTATTTAGATAAATTACTATCTTTAAAGGACATCTAAAGCTTCAATTATTTTCTCAATCAATGAATTTGGATCATCAGAACTGATAACGTTATCAGTTGGTTTGCCCATTTTCTTTAACACTTCTATAAAGAGGTCAGAAGCTCCTCCAGTACCTAATAACAACCCTACAATCTTCTTTTCATCATAAGCAATAGTAAGCTCATTTAGTGTCCCTATCATACCCTGGACAGAAATTACAGAATCACAGCTTCTAACAAGAGTAACATTTCTACCTTTGTATCCAGAGCCGGTGAATATTATAGAGTCAAAGACATCAGAAGGATACTTATATTCTTCAATATGTTCTTTTAGATTAATTGCAGGCGATACTCCAACTGTGTTACCTCCAACTTCTTTTGCTCCAAGTGTCGCTTCTAGAGGTAATCCTAGGCATGCTCCTGAAAAAAGTACCAGATTATTCTTTGCTATCGCCCTTCCAAGCTCCCTTGCAGCGAGTCTAACCTCACTCCCTATGTTGCCACTTGCAGAGCCTATCACTCCTATCTGATACCTTCTAATAAAAATCTCGCTCCTTAGATGGCCTTCTTGAAGTAGTTCACCCGAGGCTCATAGAGATCTCCTCTTGAAAGAAGTTCTCTTACAGCATTATCAATGTCATCTGCCAAGTAGTCATCCTTTAGCTCATATAAAATAAGGTCAAGAACAACCCCATCGCCCTCATCAAGCTTATCTATAGCTTCCATGACCTTTGATTCAAGTGCTGTGTCAGAATCGAAGATTCTGCTCTCCTCTGCATATTCTATAAGGTAGTTTAGCTCTTCAATTGCATCTATTAAATCAGGATTTATCCCTTCTTTTTTTGCTCTGTCCATCGCCTTTCTAACATTTTTTTCTTCATCGTAAATTTTCTGTGCAATCTTAAACTGCTTTCTCTGTCTTAACGTAGTAAGTACTGATTCGGCTCTGTGGAGTGTAAGCATATTAGGTGGGACTATTGAAAGAGCCTCGAGATTAAGCTGCTTTTTTCCTTGCCACTCACTGAGCTTTGCCATAAATTGAACAAGGTCTCCTTTCTTTGTCGATTTTAGAAGTTTAGTATTTTCTCTAAATGCAAGTGCAACTATGCTCTGCGTTCCATCGTCAAGGAAAACTGAGCCATAAGTACCATCTTCAGAAAGTCTTGGTTCTGCCATTACAGTTGCTACACCTTTAAGCCTGTAAACTTTTAATCCGTCTTGAGTAATTACATAGTTAGTTGCAAAATCATCCTCCGGCTTTACAAAGTATCCTTTATGAATCTCGGCTAGTGACAATCTAGAAGAAGGCATTCTTTTTTTCATTGATAGACCTCCTTCTCCATGTGCTGAACTTTTCTGAAGAGCTCAAAATTAAAATCTGTAAAGTCTTGGATTACTTCTGAATCGACAATTACCTGGCCTCCTTCTTTGTAGGGGTTACCTATGACTCTAAGGATTCTTTCCACATCATAAAGAATATCTGAAGAAACACTAATTGCTCCAGTACCATCATCAATTATGAGCATGTAAGTAGATGGATCAATAGAAACAACTACACCTATGAAAGAAACTAGGGTTTCATCACCTTTGATTTCACGTATTTCCTTTTCAATAGAGTAATTTATCTTCATTGCATCTCCTTCTCTATGGCGTCTATTACCATCTCAATTTCTTCTTCTAAATCAATATCAAATATATTGTGTACCTGAAACACGCTTCCAACAAATTCGCTCTCTGCAATGTTTCCAGAAATTATTATCTCTTTTCCTAAAAGATTGTAATGATTGTCAGATAAATATGCCTCGCCGGCGTTTCTAAAGTTAAATCCTTTCTCAAGATAATTTTTTATTCCATCATGAACTTGATCTGCGTTTACTCCTAATACCTTTTCTGCCTTGTCCTTGAAAAAAGAAGCTCTTATGTATCCAGTTGAATCATCTATACCAAGATCCAATATAGCTACTTTTGTTGGAGTGACTTCCGTCTTGCAGTGTTTACAGAATCCCTTCTTTCCAGAATCTATTTTTCTAAAACATGTCGGACATCCATCGTAAAAGAATACAGAGTAGAGTTTAGCTATTGTCCCTCTTATTTCTTTAAACTTTTCACCAGGATTTAGTTCAGAAATCATTGCCCTTTCATATTTTAAAGATTTAATTGCAGAATTGTCTGGTAAAGAAGATTGGTCTATTCCTTCTGGGTTGACTATAACTTTACTCTTTGAAGAAATATAAAGTTGCGGCCCTTTAATGCCTCCCTTTACCTGACCAGATATTATTTTTAGGACATCTCCTTTATTTACTGTTTCTGAACATTTAACAGCATTCTCATCCCAAAATACGACTGGGATTTCTCCAGTATTATCGGCCATAATAATATTCAAGACTACACCTTGGGAGCCATCGTCTCTTGTGAACTCCTTGGGCGCATATTTTCTTGTGACACGTCCCATTACATTGACATCCTTCATTCCCTCTTTAAGGGAGTCAATTTTGAGATCTTCCTTTCCGGGAAGTATTATGCCTTCTTCAGAAGCAATTATAGAAAGAATACCTTTAGTTGTAAGATTAAACATTGAGGATTCTTTTTTTACTCTTATCTTCTCTTTTATTTGAGCTTCCGTATAACCCTTTTCCATCAATTTCGACATTATGAGGGATACGTCATCTTCCATTAAAGCACCTATTAACTTTTTATTTAACGAATATTAAAATACTTTTCGATTGAAACTATCTATTTGAAACAATCCTTACATTAAGATTTATGTCTGCGTATCTGTCTGTCCTATTGTATAGTATTAAGTACCACTTTCCTCCATGAGGAGCTTCAAATAATATCTTACCGTCAGTTGAAAGGCTCGGCAGTTCATGATATTTATAGAATCCTCCGTTTTGCCTTATTTCATAGTTTGGCTGGTCGACCAATCTTATTTCAAGTAAGGAGTTGGCTTTGTATTCAATTTCAAGAGTCTCTCCCGCCTTTAGATCAAAAGAGAAGATCTTTGTATCGCCGGCTGCAACAAAAGTCTCTTCTTTTACAGACCATTTTGGGGAGAAGTAATCTGTAATAAATAGATATGCGCCTGATATAATAAGGATTAATACAATGAATCCAAAAATTTTGGATAAAGTATTCATAGAAATAATTAAAATCCAAGATTTATATATGTTATTAGGATTTTTGTATTAATTTATTTTCCTTAAATTTTAAGATATTAAGAAGTGCCTTGTTGAAAGGTGCAGGTATTCCCAATCTTTCTCCAGTTTCAACAATCTTACCTGTGATGTAGTCAATCTCAGTTTTATTTCCTTTTCTTAGATCTAATAGGGTAGAATTTATATTTTTAGAAGTATTTTTAATTACCTCAAGGGTCTTTTCAAAAATATCATCTGGTATAGTTATACCAT
The DNA here is from genome assembly GCA_001587575.1 of Candidatus Methanofastidiosum methylothiophilum. Lineage (GTDB taxonomy): Archaea > Methanobacteriota_B > Thermococci > Methanofastidiosales > Methanofastidiosaceae > Methanofastidiosum. The sequence goes on along the minus strand of LNJC01000011.1, from coordinate 35,590 downwards.
CATTATCTAATATCATCTTTCCTTCAATTGTAACTTCTCTCACAATTTCTAATAGATTCTTATCAAGAAGAATCCCATTTTCACCGTCAAATATTGAAGCTAGTGGATTTATTGCTGAATTGATAATTACCTTTGACCATATTTCACTTTCAATATCATTTGTATATTCGGCCGTGATCCCCGCTTTCTTAAATATCTTAACAACTTCTTTTGCACAGTTATTTTTTTCGGAGTACGGGCCAATGAATGTTTTCCCTTTCCCCCTATACTGTATTTTTCCAGGGGATTCAATAAATGCCCCCATACTTGTGACTGAACCTAAGATATTTTGCTTTTCAACAAATTTTGAAATCTCTTCAATGTTTCCTGCACCATTCTGAAGAGACATGACGATTGTATCTCTTTCTAAAATGGGGACAATATCTTTAAGTGCATCTCTAGTATCATAGGCCTTAGTTGTTATAATCATTAGATCTGATCCAATAGCATCAAAAGGATTTGAAGAAGAATCGATTTTAACATTAAATTCTTCGACGCCTGAAATAAAAAGTCCATTTTTACTAATGGCATCGATATGAGGTTGCCTTCCAATAAGTAGGACATCTTCACCTCCTTTACTAAGTAGTCCTCCAAAAAGACTGCCAATAGCACCTGCTCCGATGAAAGCTATTTTCACTCTATCACTTATCATAATACTGTGGTAGTTTTTATATTTGTTGTTAATGATAATTCTCTTCAGTTAAGGCTTTAAAGTATCAGAACAGAACAAGATTAGGTGACAAAATGGCATTACCAGAAAAGGTTGAGTTTATCGGTAACTACAAGGGGTGGAAGTGCTACAAAGGTTTTGAATCTCTTGATGGAAAAGAGAAACTTGACATTGCACGATTGTTACTCTCGATAAGGGAATCATTTAATGAAAAGATATACCAGTACTTAGGTCAAGCATTAGATCTAGAGTTTATCCAAGGTATTGTTGATTCAATTGTTAAGGATGAGAAAACTATCTCTGGGGCACTTTACAAAGCAAAATCCCCAACGACCACTAAAAAATTGTCAGAAATCGTAGAGATAAAGGAAGCCAAAGATATTGCAAAGGGGATTCTAACAGAGATGATATTGGAAAAACTTGGTATTGAAAGACTTACTCCTGAAGTACTTGATAAATACCTTGGTCAGGAACCTATTGAGGATAAAGGCAGTGTAACTAATATCAACAAAGAGATGGTTCATTTTCTAGGAAACTATTCTGGCTGGAAATGCGTTAAGAGAATGGAAGTAGAAGATCTAACAGAAGATTTAGACATAGCCATGCTTCTTCTATCTATAAGGGAATCCTTCAATAACAAAATTTACGACTACATGTCGGATAAGTTTGATATGGAATCCCTTGATGAGCTTATAGAAGACATAATACCAAAAAAAGGAAGATTTAAAGAGGAAGATATTGCCTCAACTCTTTCAAAATTAAACTCCCCTAACTTTATCTCAAGTCTTGAAAGGGTATCAAAGGATCCAAAGGCAACTGAAATTTTAAAGAGAATTGCAGCGGAAAAAACACTTGCAGGATTGAAACTTTCTCTATTAAACGCAAAAATGGTCGAGAAGTATATTGAGAAAAAGGCACTCATCGTGTGATTAAAGTTAGCATATAGATTGTGACTAAAATCATGAAGAACATTGCAGAATACACGATTATTCTTATGGTAATCTGCTTTGAATTTTTTGCATAGTCATAGACAACATATGGCCTACTTTTTACAAAAGTCCTAGGTATCGGATCAAAATTTACGGGTATGCTATTTTGATCTGTAGTATATTTCCATCCCGGTCTGCCTTCGTAATTTACTGGTATTTTAGAAGAAAAGTATTCATCTCTTTCCCTATCGTATTTTGATTTTTTCTCTTTATCAATTAGGATCTCATAGACCTCTTTTAGTTCGAGAAATTTACTTTTTGCCCAATCTTCTTTTCCCGGATTTTTATCTGGGTGGTACTCTAAGGCTTTTTTCCGATAGGCTTTCTTAATCTCTTTTATATTGGACGAAGGTGAAATACCTCCAATCGCTTCATAATAGTCTATTTTTGGATTATATGACATCTTATCAGAAAGACCCCATATTTGTTCTATCTTATCTAGTGAGTGATACAATATAAATTTATTATATGAAAAATATCAAGAATAGGGGAGAGATATAAATTATAAAAAATTATCTGAATTTTGAATATTTACTTAGGACCCTTAATATGTCCAAAGCAATTTCCTTATCTATAATCCCTTCGTCTTCCTTATCTTTAAGGAATTTTTTGGCCTCTTCAAAGCCAATTTTTGATGCTTTGGCATAAAGTGGCCCCCGGATCAGACCTGCTTTTTCTTCAGGAAGCCTGTTTAATACTTGATTTAAATCCCATTTAAAATCTGAGACTCTTCCCATGTTCAATTTTTTTGTTTTTTTAGAGTATACTTTTTGTTTGAATTTTTTAGATCCTTTTGAATAAAATGTGTTAGATTCTTCTTCCATCTGACCCTCTCTTTTTTCTAATTGTTAAATAAAACTTTTTAAACCTTTGCTTAATTCTAATAGATTTTCATGTTCTTTTCTTATAATTTTATCCTCATTACTTTGATTTTCGATTGAAATAAAGGCCCATCCATACTCTTTTGAAGAAAACTTAACTGCTAGAAGGGCTTTTGGCAAAAGAACTGTTTTGGCGGATATTTCAGCGGCTGCTTCAATAAGAGAATTTATTTGTGATTTTTTTATTGTAAGAGTAGAAAGTTTTGTGTTCTTAACTTCTAGTATTAATGTTTTTTTGCCCTTTATTGCTATGATGTCAGGTCCACTCTGGCTCACTCTTTTACTAAAGACAAAATAACCATTTTCAAGAAGATATTTCTTAACTTCATATTCTGCACGAACTCCTCTGGATTTATTTCTAGTTATTGACATCAGATTGAACGCTTCCATTTTATGATATTAATTTTAGGGCCAATTGGAGAACTAGAAATATCTTCTCTTAAGAAATTGATGGAGTCACCATTAAAAAAAAGAACTGGACCTTCTTGATCGCCTTCGTAATCTTGACAAAAGAACATTTCTTTTAAGAAGTCAGACGAATCGCTCTTATCTCCCTGTATAAGTAAAGGCAGATCGTCATCAAATGAGTTCAATTTTTCATTTATTTTCATTTCTCTTCTTAAGGAAACTGATATGTCGATAACTCCTATCCATCTCCAATCCTTTTTGTCAACGTACATAAAAGAAAGAGCAGACGGGTTTCCGTCTTTTGATTCAACTATCATTAATCTTCTGCATCCTTTAAGAACAGCAATATCTTTTAACTCTTCAACTGATTTCTTACCCCTTGTAACTTGAAAAGAAAGAGGTATAACCCCTAGTAGCTCTTTAACGAAGGCCCTAGTCCTTGTTGATGGCCTTCTAGAAGTTGAGATAAGCATCATACTAACGTGCTGGAACTGTCTTTGCAACTTCCGGCCTCATCTTGATGAATATTCTGTTGCCACAGTAGGGGCACTTAATTCCCCTTATATCATCAAGTTCTGTAGGGGTGAGTATTCTTTTACATTCTATACATTTATACAACTATTCACTTCCTACTTTGCCAGATGCTTTCTGTGAAACTCTTCCGACCGGAGTATCTGGTAGGTATGTGCCTCCTGCAAATGTGGTTTCACACTTAGTGCATTGCCATATTGCAGTGTTGATTCTTTTTACAGACTTTCTTCCACACTGTGGGCATTTGTGCTTCTGCTTCATCTGAGCTTCAATATTGGAAATCTTAACTCTGATTCTTCTACCATATCTTGGCCCGAATCTTCCCGCACTGCTTGATTTATTTGAAACTGCCATGAAAATCACCTCATTTCAGAGAATTTTTCTTTTAAAAGGGCCCTTACTTCATCACCCTTGACCTTTGATCGTCTGACGATGTCTAAAATCTCCTCTTTTTTAAAGCTTCCTACATCCCCTTTCTGCATAGCAGATATCCTTCCGTTATCTTCAGTTGTAGCAGTAATTCTTGAATCCATTACGCTTTCTTCTTCCATTGAAGGGTCATATAATATTGAATCTGCTATTTTTGCATATGTACATGGTACAGGGATTTTTTTCATAGGTAAAGGCATTAGCTCTTCTGTTTTCTTTCCTTCTTCATCTAAAACAGGCATTTTAGTATTGTAAAGTGCACCTATTGCTGCTATTCCTGCTGCATCAAATAGATTTCCGTTGTAATCCATGATATGGATATCAACAAACAAGACCCTAACAAGCTCTCCTTCTTTAATAACTAATTTTTGGAAATCAATAGCGCCTGACTCTCTAATTCCTCTATCGACAATTCTTGCAAGTTCTATTGAGTCTTCTCTTGGGGGGCCCGCCTCAAAGTCAGGAGAGGCCATTGGGATTAATTCTGCGTTAGTTGTAAAAACTCCTTGGTTGGGTGTGTCAGGAAATGGTGCTCCTGTTTCACATTTAACTCCGGCGATTACCTTTGTATCTCCAATTTGAACAAAACATGAACCCTCGGCTTTGTTTGCTATTCCAAGTTCTATCTTTAGATCTCTCATATCGTTAAGGCCTCTACCATCTTCACGTTTGCCGTTCTTCAAGAGGCTGATTATATAATCTTTCTTAATATCTGAAAGAACACTACTCATTTAACACATCCTCCGTAATGTATTTTTTCTTTAGCGCCTCTTTTTGAATTTCGTATACCTGAAGGCATCCTTTTCTACCTAAGTCTAATGCTTCTTCGAGCTGCTCTTCTGTCAAGTCCCCATCCATCTGTAATAGGCTAAACTCATTTCTTCTTGGAAGAAGTGCCAATGGTAAATCTGCTTGACCGTAATTATCTTCTTCTTTACAGAGGTCTAATACTATCTTATCTTCAACTTTCCCGGCTGCACATGCAGGCACCAATTCCTTCATAGGTATCCCTGCGTTAGCAAGTGCTACAGACGCTGCAGTAATTCCTGCACATCTTGTTCCGGCATCAGCTTGAATAACTTCAATATTAACCTCGACCATACATTTTGGGAAATTTTCTAATAGTAAAGCAGGTTCTAATGCACCTTGAGTTACTTTACCTATCTCCACTCCTCTTCTGCTTGGACCTGGTCTTTTTCTCTCTTCAACTGCGAATGAAGCCATATTGTATCTGCACTTTAAAATAGCCCTATCTGATTTTTGAAGAAATCTTGGGTAAGCTTCCCTTGGGCCATAAACTGCGCAATAAATCTTATTTCCGCCCCATTCAATATAAGATGAGCCATCAGCTCTTTTAAAAACTCCAACTTCTATCTTTATGTTTCTCAATTCATCTATGGCTCTTCCATCAATTCTCTTGCCATTAGTAAAGAACTTTATGTCTTTCTCCATGTATAACACCTAATATTATCTTGATAATTCCGTTTCAAGTATTTTTTTTATTCTGTCTGTTAGCCCTGGTATGTGGGCTTCTTTATCGATTTTAAGAATGGCTCTCTCGACGATATCTTCCATTTGTCTCTCGCCTTTAATCCATATATTACCATTCTGACCAACCGTTATCTCGCATTTAGTCATTTGTTTCAATAATTTGATCATTGACCCTTTCTTACCTATTACCCTAGGCACTCTTGTAGCATGTATTTTTACTACTCTGCCCCATTTCATTTTACCATAGGGCCTTTCCTTTGACTGTAAAACTATATCTGATGATTCACCAACGTCTCTAACATTTGCATAAATTACATCGCCAACTTTGAATATCCTTTCCAGATTTGAGGTATCCTTTACATACCTCAAAGCATCTTGGACGTGAAGATTAGCAAAGTATGGGGCATTTATATCAAGGTCCCAACTCAATGGATTAATACTTACAACTGTTCCAATTACATCGTCACCCTTTTTTGGCATATATTTGCCTTCAAGAGGTACTACCTTAACCCCATCATTTTCTATATAAACTATGCCTAAAACTGAGGATATAATAGTATCCCCAAATTTATCAACGCCATATTCGTATCTAAAAGGTCCCTTTGCAATTGCCATGCCTGGCGTGACTATTGATCTGTCCTTAACTAAAAATTCCAATATTATCTCCCCGAATTATTTATCCATTATCTTTGTCTCAACGTTTCCTTTAGTAGCGCTGTTTAACTTGTTGAAAAGGTCGTCTTGTAATCCAGCAGGGATTTCGATTACAAACATCCAAGATCCGTCTCTTCCCCATTCTTCTTTAATAATTGTTCCAAGAGTTTTTGCAAATCCCATTGTTTTAGGCGCATATTCTGCAGGTACTTTGACTCCAATTCTTCTATTTTCAATCTTAATAGGTATAATAGGCGCCAATGCATGAATGATCTGTTTAATTTGATCTTCAGTTCTCTTGTACATGTCTATAGTTACTCTTGCCTCTTCTAGAGCTGTTTCTATTCTCTGTGGTGGATGTGGGTGACCAGTCTGAGGATTAATAGAATGTCTTGAAATATAAGAGACAATTTGTGCCCTCTTATTTTCCATCATTGCTCTTCTCTGGTCAGTAGTAAGGTGTATTTCTCCTTTCTTTAGGATAATTTTTGAAATCTCATTAACGTTATCTGTACCAAATGCTTTTTTTAGAGATTCTGGAGATGCCTTATCTCCTTTGTTTGCGTCTTTAAAAATAAAATTTGCAGCGAGGAAATCATCTGTTTCATTTCCTCCTTTAAATTCTTGGGCCTTCTTGGGATCAACTAGGATCTCAAAATGTTCCCCTTGGTACTTCAATTTTGCAGTAACTGCATCATCTAGAGATATCAAACAATCTACTCCTTATCCTCCTCTTCCTTAATCTCTTTAACCTTCTCGATATAGAAGTTTAATTTTTCTTCATTCATTTTCTTAAACCTCTTATCTTCCATGCTTATTACAGCCATTTCAACATTACTCTTGCTCAAATCTCCTTCTATTGATTTTTTGAGGGCTTTTAAAGCAAGTATTATTGCATCTTCAATTGAGATTTCCGGGGAGTATTCTTTTTCAAATATCTCCATTGCAACAGATCTTCCTGCACCTATGGCTGTAGCTTTCCACTCAAGGTAAGCTCCTGAAGGCTCAGTAACAAATATCTGAGGCCCTTCTGAGTTGATACCTGCAAGAATTAAAGAAGCGCCAAATGGCCTTAATCCGCCATATTGTGTGTGCATTTGTTTTATGTCTCCAATCTTCTTTGCAAGCATCATGACAGACATCTTCTCGTCATAGCTCAGTGTGTGAATCTGTGCTTCTATTCTTGCTCTGTCAACAAGAATTCTAGCATCTGCTATTATTCCTGATGTCGCTGCTGCAAGATGATCATCTATTTGGAATATCTTCTCAAATGATACGGGTTCAACAAGCCTTGAAGGGATTCTCTTATCAACACAAAGGACGACTCCTTCGTTACATTTAATGCCTATAGCAGTGGCTCCCCTTCTTACTGCCTCGCCAGCATATTGAACCTGATACAAACTTCCATCTGGGCTAAAAACGGTAATTGCCCGGTCATAACCAGATGCGGGTGGAACGAATGCCATTTATATACCTCCATAAACTAATTAACATTAGTCTTAATATTTTTTTCTAACCCCTTTATAGTTCCAGATACATAAAGAGGTAATATGTTAACTTTTTCTTTACCTACAGATTTAGTAAGTGATAGTATAAATATAGCTTTGTGTAATGATTTTATATTACTTTCTATTATGCCATATCTACTAGTTTCATCGTAATCCTTAATCCAAAGACCTATTTCAGAAGCACCAAACTCTCCTAAAAAATCAATGGCCGAATTCCAGATAGCTTTAACTAGGTCCTCTCTTTTAAAGTCTTTCCCTCCTTCTATTTTAAAACTGACGTATCTTGTCTTATCCCGAAGAGTTTTTGGATTTTTTATAGACATAAAACATCTAAAGTAGGTATAATAAACTTGATTTAAGTATTTTTGGTATAATTTGTCAATTTTGATATTATTCAGAACATTTAAATATAGTATCGTACAAATACTAATTGTGCCAGACAAAAAAAGTATTGCAGAGATAGTGAGGGAGTACATAGGTGCACATCCTTCTATAATGGATTGCCTAAGATATGGCATAATCAATTATTCCGCGCTTTCACGAATGATAATGGATGAATATAAAATAGACAACATGGTTGCAGTCCTTATAGCGTCGAGGAGATATGCTGAAGAATTACAGAAAGAAAAGAATTTCCTTGAAAAGAAAATAAAACTTATTTTAAAGAAAAGCAGGATCAACATCAAAACTAAAGTTGCAACTGTAACTCTAAAGCCAGGATGGCATGTTTTTATGAAACTTGAGCCAGTATTGAAAAAGACACTGTCTGAGGGATATTTGATCAATATTATACAAGGTTCCCAGGGTATCACATTAATCTTACTTGAAGATTACCTTGATGAAGTTACAAACCTTATAGGAAAAGAAAATGTTTTAAGAGTTTCAAAAAATTTAGTTGAAATATCTGTTAAGAGCCCTGAAGATATTGGTGATACCCCTGGAGTCGTATCCTACCTATCATCAAATCTTTCCTCAGTTGGAATAAATGTTATTGAAACAATGAGCTGTTTTATGGATACTATATTCGTTGTCGATGAGAAAGACATGGTACTTGCTTTTGAAGCTCTCAATAGATGTATAGATTAAGTTTAATATTTTAAATAAAAAGGTGTTAATATGGAAATGGATGTCATTGACATAAAAAAAGATGATGGTGTTGAATTTATAATTGGGCAGGGAAACTTTTCTATATATACTGTGGATGATATAGCAAAGACTCTTCTAACATGCGTTGCAGGAATTAAAATTGGAGTTGCCATGAATGAAGCTAAGCCTAAGCTTACAAGAACTGCAGGAAATGATGAGCATCTAAAGGATCTTGCTGCAAATGCAGCATTAAAGATTGGGGCAGGGCATATATTTGTTATAATGATGCGAGGAGCATTTCCAATTAATGTATTAAATAACGTGAAAAATCATCCAGCTGTATGCACTGTTTATGGAGCAAGTGAGAATCCTTTTCAGGTGATTGTAGCAAAGACAAATATAGGGAGCTCTGTTATAGGAGTTGTTGATGGAACTTCGGCAGAGAAGATTGAAGACAAATATGAAAAGAAAGAAAGAAGAGACCTCTTAGAAAAAATAGGATACAAGGTAGAATGAAGGTCAAAATAGAAAATCTAAAGGGATTAAGATTATTAAATCCGGGGCCCCTTGTTTTAATCACATCAAAATATCAAGGCAAATCAAATATAGTTACTGCTGCTTGGACTAGCCCTGTGTCACACTCACCCCCTCTTGTTTCTATATCTCTTTCAACAAAAAAACTATCTCATATTTTGATTGGTAATTCAAAAGAGTTTACAGTCAATATACCCTCAATTGAACTACTAGACAAAGTTTTACAGTGTGGCTCTGAGAGTGGAAGAAATATTAACAAATTCAAACAGTTCAAACTTAAAGAAGTTAAGGGTAAAAAGGTTTCCTGTCCTTCAATCAAAGAGTGTTTTGCTTTTCTTGAGTGCAAAGTTGTTGATTCTATTCTATGCGGAGACCATTATGTCTTTATTGGAGAGATAGTAAACTGTGAAATAGAAAAAGAATACTACTCAGATTGCTTAGATATTGAAAAGGTAAAATTCATTAATCATCTTGGGGGGTCTTATTTTACATACCCGGAAAAAATAGTTGAAAGAAAAAGAGAATAATTACTGAAACTCAGATATATGCGCTCTTTTGATATCTTCCATTTTGAGATCATACATCTTGAATTCGTCTTCATATTGTCTAATATTGTTCATTGATTGGACAATCCCCTCTTCCTGTCCGTTAATAAAATATTCTTTTAGTATTTTCATTTCGACTGCTGCATTTTGCAAAACTTGAACTTTTTTTAGGTAATAGTTTGTGTATACTATAAGCCAGTCTTTTTTTAATTTTTGAGCTTCCTTCATTGCATTTTCAAGTGCTGTTTTCGCTGTTGTAAGCTCTACTATAGATTTATCTGCATAAACAGTAACATTATCCATATCTTGAATTGAATAGGCAGTTGAAGCGATGTTATAATATTCAATTCCTTTTGATAATTTTAAATTTGCAGCTTTTATGCTTGTATTCCAATTGTCAAGAGAGGTATTAAGGCATAGAGGAAATAAAAAAACAAGAACTAAACAAAATCCTAATAATTTTTTACCTTTCATTTTTACACCTTTCTAGATTCTTTCAAATTAATGTATAAGTCCATCATATCTTCAAAGACATAATCTGGCTTTATATGAGATTTTGATAATTCAGATCTATCAACAACTCCACTTAATACAAGTGCAGTTTGAATCCCAAAGTTTCTTCCGGCTAATATATCTGTATCAATTCTATCTCCAATCATCAAGCTTTTTTCTTTTTTTGCTGAAATTCTCTTTGAAGCCATTTCCATTATTAATGATTTGGGTTTTCCTATTATTATGGGTTCAACTCCGCTTGCTGCCGTTATTGATGCCAAAATTGCACCGCAGCCAGGTAGTATACCTTCATGTGAAGGATAAGTTAAATCTGGATTCGTTCCTATATATATTGCACCGTTCTGGATAGCAAGTGATGCTTTTTTCATCTTTTCATATGTAAAAGTGATGTCCCATCCCACAATGACTATGTCTGGATTTTTCTCTTGGATCTTAATACCAGAATTTTTTATTAGAGACATTAACCCATCACCTCCAACTACATATGCACTAAGACTATCTTTTTCTTTGAGGTAAGTATCTTTCAAGAATTCTACAGTTGCAACTCCAGAGTTAATTATTTCGTTTTCTCCGATATTTATACCCAAATCTTTCAATCTTTTTGAATAGTCGGCAGGTGTTTTTGCAGAATTATTAGTCACGCAAATAAATTTTATTTCTTGTTGAATTAAATAGTCAATAAATTCTTTAGCACCATTAATAGGATATTGGCCTCTATAAAGAACCCCATCTATATCCATAAATACATACTGGATTTCTTTCAAGATGAACTCTCCTTCTTTAATATGCCTTCTGCTGCAAGGATTCCTGTAGCAGCAGAGTTTACTATATCCCTTGAAAGCCCAACTCCATCACCTGCAACAAAAAGATTTGGCAAGTTTGTTTCCATTGAGGGGTCAACTTTTACCCTTATACCATAAAATTTTATCTCTGGCGCATATAGGAGGGTCGAATCACTTCCTACTCCAGGGAGGACATTATCGAGTCTTTCGAGACATTCTATTAAATTTGTGACTATTCTATAAGGTAAAGCCATTGCTATGTCTCCAGGAGTAGCAGATAAGAGAGTTGGTTTAATATTGCTTCTTCTAATTCGTTCAGGTGTAGATCGTCTACCTATTCTCAAATCCCCAAATCTTTGAATTAGTGGCTTCCCTCCTCCAAGTACAGTGGCAATCTTTGCAATAGATATACCATATGATGTTGTGTCCTCTACAGGCGAGGTAAGGGTGACCCTTGATAAGAAAGCAAAGTTACTATTCTGGGATTTAATATCTCTCATTGAATGCCCATTTACACCGACATAACCATCGTATTGCTCCTTCATTACATAGCCTTCATGATTTGTACAGAAGGTTCTTACAAAATCGTCATAAGTTTTGGAATAGATGTGAAACTTTGGATCTCTATTAACTTCAATTACATGTTTCATTACAACTTTTGATACTTCAACTCTTACTCCGATATCAATTGGTTGATGCTCTGTCTTTATGCCAAGTTCATTAATTTGTGACATTATGAAGCTAGAACCTGCTCTGCCAGGGGCCGCAATTAGATAATCAGACTCAAGTTTATGAGAAACATTTTTTTGTAAATACTTAGTAATGTAACCATTTTTGTCCTTCTCTATTTTAGTGACGTCAGCAAGCAAAAGAAATTTTACACCTTTCTTTTCAAGATATTTTTTTATGGAGTTTATTACTACTGGTGTGTAGTCACTCCCTATATGTCTTTGAGGAATCTGAATAAACTTAATTCCTGAAGCTTCCGCTTTTCTTTGAAGATCTTCAATCATATTTGTTTCTCCAATGAAAAGCTTCTCTGGGGCACCATGTTCTAAAAAAATCGAATCAACTTCATTGACTAATTTTATTGCCTTGTCTTGTTTTCCAGTAAGCTCTTCTAAATCTCCGCCTATATCTGGCCTTAGATTAAGGATCCCATCTGAAAGACATCCTGAACCTCCTGTCCCATATAAAACATTACAGGGATTGCAGTTGTCACACTCGCCCGTGTATTCAAGTGGGCATTTTCTACGATCTACATCTCTACCCCTATCTAAAAGAATAATATCGAATTTCCCGCTTTCACTAAGTTTGTAAGCAGAAAATAGACCTGCGGGACCTGCCCCAATAATAACAACTTTTTTCTTCATATAAATAAGAATAGAAATACAAACTAAAAAAGCTTATGGATTTTCTTTATTTTTTGAAGGTTTTTTTGGAAGTCCTCTAAGGGGCCTTTTTGTCTTAAGTTTTGACTTTTTAATTGGTACTGGCTTTTCCTCAATGAAAGGTTGTCTTTGTGGAATTTCTTGAGAATAAGTCTGAGTTGTTATTTCTTGTAATTTTGGTTTTTCAACTGGCTGAATAGGTTCCTTTTTTGGAAGCCCAATGTGTTTGATATTTTTCTTTAATAAGGCAATTATTAAGAAAAATACAGCAATTATTATAATTGGTAGTCCTTGAATTAAAATGTTTGATTCTAAGACTAAATTGATATCTTTCTCAGTTTCTCCTTCAACTTTGACTATCTGTGTAACTTTTCCGTATAGTGTAGAAGAAGCGACAACTTGGTACTCTTTAGGAGGAAGTCCAGATATTACTATTGTTCCTGAATTGTCTGAAGTACCTTTTTGGACTCCATCTATAAGAATAGAAACTCCGCTTATTGGATTACCTTTTGGATCTTTTAATGAAACTTTAAGTGAGCCGTTTGCCTGTTTTAATGTTAATGATCTTGATAGGCCTGCTTTAGTGATTTCAAAATTAATTTCAGAAGGATCGTATCCTTTTGCATCAGCTTTTAATGTATAGACTCCAGGGACAAGTTGTATTGTTCCATTTGCTTTTGTTATTTTTTCAACTAATACTCCGCTTCCTGTCTTTATTATCTCTGCGTCGACTTCAGACAATGCTCTTCCGTCTTCAGTTTTAATTTCATAAGTAAGTGTGCCTCTTTGTTTTGATAGGACTATTGTAACTTCTTTTTGTTCTTCCTGCTCTAGATTGAATGGTTCAGTGGTATATTTCTCATAATCAAAGAACTCAACTTCTACGAAATAAGTCCCTGGTTTCACAGAGAATCTAAAGAAGCCACCAAGATCTGTAGATGTATAAGATACAGTTGTTCCTTTTAGAAAAACCTGTATCCCAAACAATGGCTTATCATCATCTGTGGTAACTTTTCCGTATACCTTTCCTTTGATAATTAAAGGAACAACAACAGAATAATCTACAGTATCTATTGGAGTCACTGCAGTGGGAACTTCATAATCTGAAGTTGAGTAAGAAACATTTATTTTATAGTTTTGACCTTCTGGGACTTGAATTCTAAATTGGCCATTCTGATCTGTATTAACTGAATATGTTTCATTAGTAACTGTGTTTGTCACTTTAACAATTGCTTTTGGTATGCCGGACTCTCCTGAATCAAAAAGCTTATTGTCGTTAGAATCTTTATAAACTTGGCCTGAAATTATTTTAAATCCAGTGTTTCTAAGGTAAAATGTCTTTGAAGAAATAGGGGTAATGTCTAAATTTTCAAGTACAGTGACAAACCCACTTTTTATAATAGTAACTGTATAAGTTCCTTCTGCTATATTTTCAAATAAGAGTTCTCCTCTAGAGTTAGAATTTCCTGATCTTTGATAGTTTGTATCCGATTGTAAAGATAGTCTTACTTCTGCGCCTTCAATGGGGGTGCCATTCAGATTGGCGATATTAAGGAGAAAATTTTTGTTAGTAGCGCCCCAAGTAGCCGGAGCTAATAGCATCAATATAAATATTGATAAGATGGCAATCTTGGAGTATCTTCCTAGCATTGTTCTCCTCAAGATAATTAATTAAAATAAAAAAATTAAATCTCGGAAAATACTTTTCTTACATCTTTCACTTTCATAGTATAGTCCATCTCAACGATTCTTGTCTCGCATTCTATAACGTCCCTTGCGTCACCAGTAAGCTCTAGGTAAGTTCCAAGATCAGTGTCGTAAGTTTTTACTGTTACAGACTCTGGGATTGTTCCTGGGCTTATTGTACCAAGGTTTAGGTTTTCAACAAGTATCCTAACTGAGTAGGGCTTATTTATATGCCTTTCAATTCCTCTTTCAACTATTTTCATAATACTTCACCTATCCTTTAGTAGCTGATAATCAATATACAGTTACCAGTTTATAAGCTTTTCGATATCGGTAATATATAACAATGTTCCAAAATGATTACAAATTATAAACAAAAATAGCGTAATGACTTTAGAATTATTGATGTTATTATTTAAATAGTTTAGAGCTATTGATAATCAATAATTACTATTATTTATTTAAGATGAATAAAAGTAAAATAATGCTTAATCTTATATAATATTTAGATTAATTCAAGATAATGAAAGTTGTTCTTTTAGAATATACTAGAAATCCAGAAACTGTTTGTGCTGTAGCTGCCCTTACATCGATGAAGGAAGGCACTCCTTCAGACATGTTGAAGGAAATAGACGAAGATAATGCAAAGAAGAGGATTCAAAGAGTTGTAGGGTATGGGCACTATTCAGTTATTGAACATGCAAATTTTACTTTTTCTATTGAAGGAATTTCTAGAGCTTGCTCTCATCAGCTTGTGAGACACAGAATAGCCTCGTTTACTCAACAAAGCCAGAGATATGTAAAGATGGAAGATGTTCCATTTGTTACACCTCCATCAATTAAGAAGAACAAATCTGCTGAAGAAATATTTAAAAACAGCCTTAAAGAAACTGCAGAAACTTACAAGAAACTGCTTGAACTGGGGATAACGCCTGAAGATGCTAGATTTGTACTACCAAATGCAACAAAGACAAACTTAGTTATGACTATGAACGCTAGAGAGCTTCTACATTTATTCAATCTCCGTTGTTGTAATAGGGCTCAGTGGGAAATTAGAGATATGGCTTGGGAGATGTTATACCAAGTTCTTGATGTTTCTCCCGCTTTATTTGAAACATCAGGTCCGAAGTGCATCAGTGAAGGTATATGTACCGAGGGTAAATCTTCTTGCGGTTGTTACAAACTATTTGAGGGAAAAAATATAGATCAAAGAAGGATAATCGTCAAAGAATTTTATAAGTAATAGTGTGATTTTTATGGCAAGGATGGATATTGACACATACTTTATGAGTATTGCAGAACTAGTAAAGAAAAGATCTACATGCATAAAACAGCATGTTGGTGCAGTATTAGTTAAGGAAGGGCATATCATATCAACAGGTTACAATGGGGCCCCGAGGGGGCTCCCCCACTGCTCAGAGGAAACATGCCTTAGGCAGACACTTGGATCACTTGAGAGATCTCATCTATGTAGAGGAGTTCATGCCGAGCAGAATACCATAATTCAAGCTGCAATACACGGAGTTTCGACTGAGAATTCAACAGTTTATTCTACACATTTTCCTTGTATGTCTTGTGCTAAAATTCTAATAAATGCAGGGGTTAAAGAAATAGTTTATGGAAGAGATTATGATCTTGACAATGAAATAAAAATGAGCATGATACGAGACGCAGGCATAAGGGTAAAAAAATTGCTCTTGACTGATTAGATGGAAACTGTCTTAAGTGACATAAGGTTAATCGATTACCCTTATTTTTCAAATGAAAGATCATCTTTACTAAAAAATTCTCTTTTTGAGAAGGGTGTCACTGAGATCTATTCCTTTGGTAAAGTTGAGATAGGTTCCGACAGAGCCATAGGAAAAGGGAATACATCTATTATTTTCCTTGGCAAATATAAACACGAAAAGGTATCAATCAAAATTGAAAGATCCGATTCAGAAAGGAAGGGCTCCCTTAAGAAAGAGGCGTCATTTTTAATTAAGGCAAATGAAAATGGTGTCGGGCCAAAGATCTACGATTATGAGGATAATTACATAATAATGGAGTATGTAGAAGGGAATCTTCTAATTGAGGGAAAGTTTGATAGAGCGGATATCTTTGATATATCAAGACAATGCAACGCCCTAGATAAGGCGGGTATAAATCATAGACAAATTCAAGGTGGGAAGCATATTATTTGTGGTAAGAAAAATGTAATTATTGATTTTGAAAAAGCTCATTTCTCAAATAATCCTAAAAATGTTACCTCTTTTTTATCAATGTGCTTCTTGTCTGACTGTCTTGTTAGAGAAAGAATAAAGAAAATATTCAATTTTAAAGAAGATTGGATTAAGTCAGTTTTAAAAGAATATAAATCAAATTCAAATATAGAAGATCTTATTAGTAACATCCAATAAGGCTTAAATATTTAGTTAATTAGGATAATTGGTTGTGATTTGATGGAGTTTGAAAAACCCTGGACAGAAAAGTACAGGCCACAAAAGCTTGATGATATAGTTGGAAGAGATCCTATAATTAGAAGACTTAAATCATATGTTGATAAGAAATCAATGCCACATTTACTATTTGCTGGCCCTCCAGGTGTTGGAAAGACTACTGCCGCAATAGCTCTTGCAAAAGAGATTTTTGGCGAATATTGGAAGCAGAATTTTCAAGAAACAAATGCTTCAGATGAAAGAGGTATAAACGTTGTTAGAGAAAAAATTAAGGACTTTGCAAGGACAAAGCCTATAGGTGGAGATTTCAAGATAATATTCCTAGATGAATCTGATGCTCTTACCTCAGATGCTCAGAATGCATTGAGGAGAACAATGGAAGTCTATACTTCAACTTGCAGATTCATTCTTTCATGTAATTACTCTTCAAGAATTATTGACCCAATTCAGTCAAGATGTGCAATATTTAGGTTTGGTCCTTTGTCGAATGATGCAATAAAGTTTATGATTAAAAAAATTGCTCATGAAGAAAAAATTGACCTTAAGACGGATGGACTTGAAGCAATCGCCTATGTTTCAGAGGGAGACATGAGAAAAGCGATAAACGCGCTACAGGCTTCATCAGGGGTAGGAGATTCGATAACAGAGAGTTTAGTTTACCAAGTTTCTTCCAGGGCTAAACCTGAAGAAATAAAGAATATGATGAAGGTGGCTCTTTCTGGAGATTTTCTTTCTTCAAGAAAGATACTTCAGTCACTTCTATTGGAACAGGGGCTGTCTGGTGAAGACATAATAATGCAGATGCATAGAGAAACATTCAATTTAGAAGTTTCTGACAAGGAAAAAGTTAGAATTGTTGATATGATAGGTGAGGCAGACTTCAGACTCGTTCAAGGGGCAAATGAATTTATCCAGCTTGAATTCCTTCTCGCAAATCTTTCCACAGGATAACGATAATATGCTTGTTGAGAAATACTTTCCAAAAAATTTTTCTGAGATAAAAGGTCAACAGGCTCTCGTAAAGGATATTTTAGCATGGATTAATACGTGGGGAAATGAAAAAAAGGCCCTGCTGATTTATGGGCCACCTGGTAGTGGCAAGACAACAATGGTAAAGGTTCTAGCAAAGGAACTTGGATATGATTTAATTGAGTTAAATGCAAGTGATAAAAGAGACCAGAATGCATTAAACAGAATAGCTGGAAATGCAGCTTCTTCAAAGACCCTTTTTGGATACAAAAAAATAATCTTGCTTGATGAGGCCGACAATATACATGGAAAAGAAGATTTTGGTGGAGCAAAGGCATTACTTGAGATAATAAAGAATACTCAAAATCCAATCATTCTTACTGCAAACAGCTACTGGGAAGTATCCCAAGCCATAAGAGACAACTGTAAACTTGTACAATTCAAACGGCTTCAGTCAAGAACTATCTTCTCTAGATTAAAAGAGATTGCAACTTCTGAAGGTATTGAAGCTGATGACGATGTCCTAATGAAGATAGCAGAGCAATCTTCAGGGGATATGCGTGCTGCAATTAATGATCTTGACTCTTTAGGTAAAAAGTTAGTGAAAGGAGACGAGAAAGTAGTTGGTTCAAGGGATACTGAAACTTCAATATTTGAAGCTCTTTCTAAACTATATATGTCAAATTCTATTGATGTTAGAAAGGAATTTTTTGATATAGATAAAAAACCTGATGAACTTCTATTATGGATTGATGAAAATACTCCCAAAGCATACAAAGGAAAAGAGTTACTAAATTCGATGAATCTTATTTCAAAATCCGATATTTATCTAAAAAGAGCATTTAATACAAGAAACTACTCAATGTGGAAATATGCCTCAGATCTTATGACGGGGGGGGTATCTGTTGCAGGCATAACTGATTTAAGATACATTCCATTCTCACCACCAAAATATTTCCAAGTTTTAGGATCTTCCAAGAAGAGTAGAGAGACAAACAAGATTATCCTTGATAAGATTGGGAAAAAATGCCATTGCTCCAGAAAAGTCGCAAGAACTTATTTGCCAATGATATCAGCTTTATTCCTAAATCCCAGAAAAGGTGCGCTTATAGCCAACTTTTTTGAATTTGATATGGAAGAAGTAAAATTTATTGATGAGAAAAATTACAGAAAGATAGAACTTGCAAGAGAAGAGCTTTTAAAGGAACCCGAAAAAAAAGAGAAAATTGAAACAGTTCCAATAATAACAGAAAAAAAAGTAGAATCAAGAAAAGAATCTCTTAAAAAAGTAGAAGAACTGTCAAAAGAAGAGAGTAAAGAAGAAAAGCAAAAAAATCAACAAAAAACACTTTTTGACTTTTAGAGGAGAGATATTATGCCAGAATATTCTATTTCATCATCGCTAGACAAGATACCAAAGTCAGGTATTAGAAAATTATTTGACCTTGCTCAGAGTATGGAAGGGATTATAAGTCTTGGTATAGGGGAGCCTGATTTTGATACGCCACAAAATATCGTTGAAGCTTCAGTAAAAGCTCTAAAAGAAGGAAAAACATACTATTCCCCGAATTCAGGAATTTTAGAATTAAGAAAGGCTATTTCTGAAAAGATGCGAAAACAGAACAATATTAATGTTTCTGAAAATGAAATAATGGTCACTGTTGGGGGTGGAGAAGCATTATCTCTAGCCATTCAATCTTCAATTAAGACCAGGGATGATGTTATTGTTCCTTCTCCTGCATTTGTTGCATATGTTCCTACAGTTATGCTTTCTGGAGGGAATCCAATAGAAGTAGAATGTAAGGAAGAGGATAACTTTATTTTAAGCCCTGATATTCTAGAAGAGAAAATAACTGAAAATACAGAACTACTGATATTAAACTCTCCTTCAAACCCAACTGGTTCGGTTATTAAAAAAAGTAGCTTGGAGAAGATTTGTGACATTGTTAAGGAATATAATTTAAAAGTTATATCTGACGAAGTATATGAAAGTCTTATCTACGACGGAGAGAAACATGTTAGCATTGGTTCACTTAACGGTATGGAAGAAAATGTCATAACTATTAACTCTTTTTCAAAAACTTATTCTATGACAGGCTGGAGAGTTGGGTATCTTTC
The DNA here is from genome assembly GCA_001587575.1 of Candidatus Methanofastidiosum methylothiophilum. GTDB lineage: Archaea > Methanobacteriota_B > Thermococci > Methanofastidiosales > Methanofastidiosaceae > Methanofastidiosum. The sequence continues at coordinate 15,928 of LNJC01000011.1, read as the reverse complement.
CTCAAAAGATGAACTTCTGTTTGAAAGAATGTTAAAGCTTCATATGTATGGTCCCGTATGTAATAATACTTTTGCCCAGTTTGGCGCATTGGAAGCTCTAAAAGGACCTCAAGATTTTGTTGAGCACATGAGACATGAATTTGAAGATAGAAGAAATCTGCTTTTGAAGAGAATCAAAGAAATGGATGGAGTAAGTGCAATCAAACCGGAAGGGGCTTTCTACCTATTCATGAATATATCTAGAACAGGTATGGCCTCAGAAGAGTTTTGTGAAAAACTTTTGAATCAAGAAAAAGTTGTAACAGTCCCAGGATTGGCTTTTGGACCATACTATGACGAATATGTTAGGCTTGCATATCCCCTTAAAAAAGACAAGATCAATGAAGCTTGTGACAGGATGCAGAAATTCCTTTCTAAAAATTAATTCTCTTCAATTTTAATAGATTTTATATTGAACTCTCTTCCTGAGAGAATTTTGACATCGTTTGACCCACAATCGCAAGATATGTGTAGTAGCGGGAAATCATTTTCAGAATTAATATTAAATTCCTTGCCGCATTTATTACAGATGGCCCTTGGCTTCAAAAAAGTAATTTCTAATTTTGCTCCTTCTGCGATTGTTCCTTTTGATATTACATCGAAGCAAAAGGTAAGTTGTTCAGTATTTACCAAAAGTATCTCTCCCATTTCTAGTTTAATTGATTTAATTTTTTTGGCATTTTCTTTTTTTGCTGCTTCGAGTACAGTTTTTAACATTCCATCTGCTAGGGAAAGTTCATGCATAAATCCACCAATACACTTTTATATTCTGTCAAAAGAGTATTTAAAAGCTTAGGGGGATTGTTTTGAAAGGTTATGTAGTATGGCCTTCGTATCTTGATAAAAATCTTTCAAAGAAAGGCGGAAGAAAGCTTCCAAAAAATTTGGCATTGGATGCTCCAAAGTTCGATGAGATTAAAAAAGCTCTTGAATCAATTGGGATTACTCATCAAGTTGAAAAAACTTCAAAGTATCCAAAAGACCAGGGGAGAGAAGACAGAAAACTTGGAAGATTTATTGTTGAGAAAAAATTTTCAAAGAATGAGATTCTTAAAAAAATATCAAAAGAGATAAGAAAGAATAGAGGAGGGAACTAAGATCTATCCTGAGGAGTTTCTACTTCAGGTATAATTCTTTTTCCTGCGGCAACTTTGTCTATGCTATGAACAGTGCCACCAAGTTTTTCTATCTCTTCTTTTAATAATTCATAATCTATTGAATCCCCTTGTATTGACAGTTTAACTGTTTCAGTTTTTTGGTCTATCTCAACCACAGAGATATTAACCCCAATAATCCCTGGAAGTTCTGCTAGTTTGTTTGCAAAATCTGGAAGTATTGGTTTGTGGGGTTTTAAAACATCAAGGACTATAATCCTGATTGAACTCATAAACCTACCAGAATTATTGATTATATTTACTTTTATAATTGTTTCGGTTTTTTAATTGAATTACATTTATAACTTTGGAATATTAAATAATAATGGAGGAATTAGATGGAAGCTCTTGATGCAATCAAGACAAGAAGAAGTGTAAGAAAATTTATAGATAAAAAGATATCAAAAGATATTATAGATAAATTGCTTGAAGCTGCAATGAGTGCGCCTTCTGCAGGAAATCAGCAACCTTGGCATTTTGTGGTAATAGACGATAAAAAAATATTAGAAGAAGTCCCCAAGGTTAGCCTTTATGCTCCTATGGCAAAAGAAGCCGCGGCTGCAATAGTCATTTGTGGAGATCCCAGTTTAGAAAAATACTCGGGATTTTGGGTTCAGGATTGTTCAGCCGCTACACAAAATATCTTACTTGCCGCTCATGCTCTAGGTATAGGTGCTGTTTGGTCTGGAATATACCCTCTTGAAGATAGGGCAAGTGGGTTTAGGGCCTTACTTGGAATACCTGAAAAAATTGTTCCCCTTTCAATAGTAATAATGGGATATCCAGAAGAATTGCCAAAACCTGTAACAAGATTCAAACCGGAAAGAGTCAGATACAACAAATGGTAATGAACTATTTCTTATTTTTTATTTATTTTATTGGAAATGGCTTTATGGGATAACCTTATATTTTAATTATTTTTAGTTCCTATACTTACCAATACGTTGATGGTGAATTATTATGAAGAGAGAGATGGTTACTATTGACGGGAATGAAGCTGCTGCATATGTAGCTTATCATGTTAATGAAGTTATATCAATATACCCTATAACTCCTTCTTCTACAATGGGAGAGTTATCTGATCAGTGGGCATCTGAAAGGGAGCCTAATATATGGGGAACTGTTCCTCATGTTACCGAGATGCAAAGTGAAGGTGGAGCTGCTGGAGCAGTTCACGGCTCATTACAAAGAGGCGCACTTACTACCACTTTCACCGCTTCACAAGGACTTCTTTTGATGATCCCCAATATGTATAAAATAGCCGGGGAACTTACTTCGACTGTTTTTCACGTTAGTGCTAGGTCACTTGCAACACATGCGCTTTCAATATTCTGTGACCATGGCGATGTAATGTCAGTGCGTTCTACAGGATTTGCACTTCTTGCATCAAACTCTGTTCAAGAAGTAATGGACCTGGCCCTTATTGCACATGCTGCAACTTTAAAATCGAGAGTTCCATTTCTACACTTCTTTGATGGATTTAGGACATCTGCGGAAACATCTAAAGTTGAACGTTTGTCTATTGATGATTTAAAAAAGATGATAGACGAAGATTTAGTTAGGGCTCACCGTGCAAGAGCCTTATCTCCGGATAATCCAATAATAAGGGGAACATCACACAATCCGGACACATATTTCCAGGCAAGAGAAAAAATAAATCCATACTACAACGCTTGCCCAGATTTAGTCCAAGAAGTGATGGATAAATTTGCAAAGATTGTTGGGAGAAAATACAAGCTATTCCAGTATGAAGGTGCCCCTGATGCCGAAAGAATTATTATTATTATGGGAAGCGGTGCTGAAACTGTAGAAGAGACTGTAAACTACCTGAATAAAAGAGGAGAAAAAGTAGGAGTGTTAAAAGTAAGATTATTTAGGCCATTTTCTTTGAAACATTTTATTTCAGAAATCCCGTCTTCTGTAAAAAGCATTGCTGTCTTAGATAGAACTAAAGAGCCAGGTGCATTGGGTGAACCTCTTTATCTTGATGTTACCTCAGCAATTGCATCGGCGTTTTCAAATGGCATGTTGAAAATAGACAAGATGCCAAAAATAATTGGGGGAATTTACGGATTATCTTCAAAAGAGTTTAAACCTTCTATGGTAAAGGCCATTTTTGATGAATTAAAAAAGAGTGAGCCAAAAAATAGATTTACTGTTGGAATTAATGATGACATTACCCATAAGAGTTTAGAATACGATCCAAAATTTTTTGTTGAACCGGAGAATAGAACAAGGGCCGTATTCTTTGGACTGGGTGCTGATGGTACAGTCAGTGCTAATAAAAGTTCAATAAAAATAATTGGTGAAGAAACAGACAATTACGCACAAGGATTCTTTTTTTATGATTCAAAAAAGGCAGGATCCCTTACAATATCCCACTTAAGATTTGGCCCTGAACCAATAAGGTCACCTTACCTAATTGACAGGGCAAACTTTGTAGCGTGCCATCAATGCTCATTTTTAAATAAATACGATATGTTGAGTGTTGCTGAGAAGGATTCAATTTTTCTTTTGAATAGTCCCTACCCAAAAGATGAAGTATGGAACCAATTGCCTAAAAACGTACAGCAGCAAATTATAGATAAGAATATTAAATTTTATACCATTGATGCATATGATATTGCAAAAGATATTGGACTTGGAGTTAGAATAAATACAATTATGCAGACATGCTTTTTTGCATTGAGTAATGTAATCCCAAAAGAAGAGGCAATCAAATCAATTAAAAAATTCACAGAAAAGACATACGGCAGAAAGGGAGAAAAGATACTAAAGATGAACTATGAAGCTATTGATAAAGCTATTGATAATCTTTATGAAGTAAAGGTACCTGAAAAGGCTACAAGCAGTTTTGACTTGAAATTGTCAATGCCTGAAGAAGCACCTGACTACGTAAAAAATGTAATATCAAAAATGATAGTTTTCAAAGGCGATGAACTACCTGTAAGTGCATTTCCTGACGATGGTACTTATCCAACTGGTACAACTAAATGGGAAAAGAGAAACATTTCACTTGATGTTCCTGTCTGGGATCCTGAAATCTGTATTCAGTGTGGTAAATGTGCATTTGTCTGTCCGCATGCAGTTATTAGGGCCAAGGTATATCCAAAAGATGCTTTAAAGAATGCTCCGGCTTCCTTTAAGTATGTTGAAGCAAGATTTTCACAATTTAAAGATTATTTGTACACAATTCAGGCTTCGCCGGAAGATTGCACTGGATGTAAGCTCTGTTATGAAACATGTCCGTCAAAGAATAAACAAGACCCTATGTTAAAGGCAATAAATATGGAGTTTAAAGACCCCATACTTGATAGAGAAAAGGAAAACTGGAATTTCTTTGAATCACTACCTTACGTTGAACGTGAGAAACTAAATTTCTCAACTGTAAAAGATATTCAGCTTTTGGAACCTTTGTTTGAATTCTCAGGAGCCTGTTCAGGTTGCGGCCAGACCCCATATGTAAAACTAATGACTCAGTTATTTGGTGACAGGGCGATTATTGCCAACGCCACTGGATGCTCCTCAATTTATGGGGGAAATCTTCCAACAACCCCATACACCAAAAATAAGGATGGTAGAGGGCCTACATGGTCAAACTCTCTTTTTGAGGATACAGCAGAATTTGGTCTTGGAATGAGATTAGCTCTTGATAAGCAGAAAGAATATGCAATCGAGCTTGTTGATAAACTGAAAGATGACTTAGGTAAGGACCTAGTATTCGAATTAAAAAACACAAATCAAGATAATGAAGCTGGCATACAAAAACAGAGAGAAATGGTAAAATTATTGAAGGCTAAGCTTAAGTCCATACAGAAGCCTGAGGCAAAGGATTTACTAAGTTTGGCCGACTCATTAGTCAAAAAGAGTGTCTGGATGCTAGGAGGGGACGGTTGGGCTTATGATATAGGTTATGGCGGCCTTGATCATGTTCTTGCACTAGGAAAAAATGTTAATATTCTTGTTCTTGATACTGAAGTATATTCCAATACAGGTGGGCAGATGTCCAAGGCAACACCGCTTGGTGCAGTTGCGAAGTTTGCAATGGGTGGAAAGTCTACATCAAAGAAGGACCTAGCAATGATGGCTATGAGCTATGGTAACGTATATGTTGCAAAAGTTGCTTTTGGTGCAAACAATGCCCAAACAGTCAAAGCTTTTCTTGAAGCTGAAGCCTATGAAGGAACTTCAATTATTATAGCTTATTCACACTGTATTAATCAGGGATATGACCTCATTCACGGACCAGATCAACAAAAAGCCGCAGTGCAATCAGGCTACTGGCCATTGTTAAGGTATAATCCAAATTTAGAGAAAGAAGGCAAAAATCCGCTTCAACTAGATTCTGGTAAACCTTCTTTACCAATCGATAATTATGTTTACAATGAAACAAGATTCAAAGTACTTCTACATAGCAATCCCGAAATAGCAAAGAAATTTTTGGAAGATTTAAAGAAAGACATACAAAAGAAATGGAGCTTCTATAAATACTGGTCAGAAATGCCAGTTTCTAAAGAGGGGGAAAAATGATAGATCTTTCAACAAACTACATGGGATTAAAACTAAAGAATCCTATAGTAGCTTCTTCTTCTTACCTATGGGAAGACTCCAAGAACATAAAAAAAGCTGAGAAATCGGGTGCTGCAGCAGTTGTTCTACACTCTCTATTTGAAGAGCAGCTTGAAATAGAACAAGAAGAACTCAATAAATTCTTATTACAAGGTACAGAAAGTTATGCAGAAGCTATAACTTATTTTCCAGAGATAAAAGAGTTTAAATTTGCACCAGACGAATATGTCGAACTTATAAAAGAAGTAAAGAGTAATTCAGAGATTCCAATTATTGGAAGCTTAAATGGAGTTTCTGATGGTGGTTGGATAAAATACGCAAAAAAAATTGAGGATGCAGGTGCCGATGCTCTTGAATTAAATATTTATTTTATTCCTACTGATATATCCTTAAATTCAGAAAAAATTGAAGAAAATTATTCTAATCTTGTTAAAAGCGTTAAACAAAAAATTAAGATTCCCTTAGCAGTAAAACTTAGTCCTTATTTCACTTCAACACCACATTTTTTGAAAAGTATAGAAAAAGCTGGTGCCGATGCTTTTGTTATATTCAATAGATTCTATCAGCCAGATATTGATACTCAAAATCTTGAAATAAAACCAAATCTTGTCTTGAGCACTAGCGAGGAATTAAGATTGAGATTGAGATGGGCGGCAATTATGTATGGAAAAGTAAATCCCGATATTGCAATTACAGGTGGCGTTCACACAGGAAATGACGTCATAAAAACAATTATGGCCGGAGCAAAAGTCTCAATGATGACCTCTGCTTTAATAAAAAATGAAATTGAACATATCACAAAAGTTTTGTCTGAAATAAATGAGTGGCTTTTAATGAATGATTACAAATCAATTAAATCGATACATGGTTTAATGTCCCAAGAAAAAGTCCTAGAGCCTTCTGCTTACGAGAGGGCAAACTACATGAAAACACTTGGGTCATATAAATAGTTAGTAGCCTGCTTTTGATTTTAATTTTTTTTCTGCTAATGAGAATATCAAGTCCAATGATAAAGCTATTAGTATTGCAGGTATTGCACCGCTTAAAGTTTTATTTATATTAAAACTCGCTAATCCTTCAAATATTATTCTACCTAGACCCCCACTACCAATTATTGCGGTTAAGACTGCTATCCCATTAGCAATTATGGCAGAGAATTTTAATCCAGCAAATATGGCTGGATATGCCAAAGGAAGCCTTATATGTCTCATTATCTGTAGATCAGTCAATCCCATACCTTTGCCCGTATCGATAAGTGCGGTATCTGTTTTTGCTAAACCAATATACATATTTTTTACAATGGGCACTATTGATCCTAGAACTATTGCAGCTATCGCAGGCAGAAAACCTATTCCGACTAGTGGGACTATTATTGCTACCAATGCAAAACTTGGGATGCTCTGTGCCATGTTTATTGTAGTTAACACAAAATAAGAAATCCTTTTGTAAAACACAGAAAGTATGGCAAGAGGTGCAGCTAAACATATTCCTATTGTTAGTGAAATAAAGACGAGGCTTAGCTGTTGGATAATTGCATCAAGAAGGGTAAATACTGCTACCAAGGATTGTACCTCCGGGCCAGTCTATTTTCTATAATCCAGGCAATGAAATCAAAAAAAACTCCTAATGTTCCGACCCATAGAGCGGCGATTATTATGGCTGGGATGTCATATCGATAAATCCCTGCTTGTAGTGGAACGCCGAGCCCACCGGCAGCAATAAGTCCACCTAGTGTTACAATCCCCATGATATATACAACTGCAACTCTAACGCCCCCACTTATCAAGGGTAAAGCCATAGGAAATCTTATTTTCAATAGGATCTCATTTTTTGTAAGACCCATTGCAGTTGCAATTTCTACATATTCACTGCTAACATAAGCCAGACCGGTATATGCATTTCGCATTATTGGTAGGATAGAATAGGCTATGCATGCTGCGATTGTAGGTCTTTCTCCTAGTCCTAGGATAGGTAGAAGAAAAATAAAAAGTGCTAACTCTGGTATAGTTTCCACCACATTTAAGACATTAAACCATACATTGGCAAGTCTAGGGTTATTATGGACTAAAATTGCCAAGGCCACACCTATAAAAATCGAAATAATTAAAGCTATAGAAAACATGTAAAGATGTTGAATAGTTCTCAAGGTAATTTGATGTGTAATCCATACAGATATTACAGTTTCTAAGATGTTATTCAGAAAATCACCTAAAGTAAGTTCAATAATACTGAGTTAATTCTTACAATACCCAATATTTTTTCCTTCTCCATAACTACTGCCATTGAATCTTTTGAGGTCTTTAAAAGCAGTATTATTGATGAAAGAGTATCATCTGGAGAAACTATCAGTAATTTATTACCAAAATCAGAGATGGACCTATCTAGCTCCATGATATTAAGAAGTTCAATTAGCGAAACTTGGGCTATCTCTTTATTTGATTTCTTAATAATGCACATTTCAATTTTGTTAGAAATCATCTTCTCAATTGTTTCTTTACAAGAGATTTCATTTTCTATCAGACAGTTATTATTGAGCGGAATCATGACATCTTTTGCCTGAAGAAATCTGATTGCTTTGAATTTATTCTCACTTCCAATTATTTTTGAAACTATTTCATTTTCAGGTTCAAAAAGTAATTCAGAGGGAGTTCCAATCTGAATCATTTTTCCAGCATGCATAACCCCAATTCTATCAGCTAAAATGAAACTTTCCTCGATATCATGGGTTACAAAAACAATTGTTTTGTCGAGCTTTGTTTTGATCGAAAGGAATTCATTTTGAAGTTGCATCCTTAAGAGAGGATCAAGCGCCCCAAAAGGCTCATCCATAAGTAATAGAGGGGGGTCCATCACAAGGGCTCTTGCAAGACCTACTCTCTGTTGTTGGCCTCCACTTAGTTGATTTGGGTATCGAGAGCTAAATAAATCTGGCGGCAAAGCTACAAGAGTTAGAAGCTCTTCTATCCTAAGAGAAATATCTTCGTCTTTCCATTTTTCTAGACGGGGGATTAATCCAATGTTTTCCTTGACAGTCATGTGGGGAAAAAGACCTATCTGTTGTATGACGTATCCTATTCTTCTTCTAAGACTCACCGGATCCATGCTTTTAGTATCTTGTCCATTGAGGTATACTGTACCTTCGTCTGGATCTATAAGCCTATTGATTAATCTCAGAGTAGTAGTCTTACCCGAGCCACTCGATCCAAGAATTACAAAAAGTTCGCCCTTGCATATTTCAAACGAAACGTCATCTAGGGCTTTTGATTCTTTGTATATTTTTGTAACATGATCAAATCTTAAAGAGTCTAGGCATTCACTTGAAAGGAATTTATTCGTTTTATCCTCTCCAATTAAAAAAATAAATAATTAATTTTTAATTAGTCCTTCGGATATTAAAAATGCTCTAGCAATGTCTCTTGACTCTTTCTTTTCAACGTCATATTGATAATTCATATCTGCCATTTCTTTGTCGTCTATTTTTCCTTCAAGTTTCTTAAGAACATTTATTACTGCTTCGTCTTTGGCAAATGAAGTTGTTGTTATAATAATAGCATCGTAGGGTAATAGCCCTCCCTTGTCATCCTCTAAGACAACTAGATTAAATAGTTCCCCTCTCTTGTCAGTTGTGTAGCCTGTAATAACATCGACTAGTTTGTTTTTTATTGCCTCGTAAACAAGTGTCGGTTCCATTGATTTTACATCTTTAAATTTGAATCCATAGGCCTTTTCAAAAGTCGGAAGTCCGTCTGGTGCTGTTGGATACTCTATATCAGTTCCAAGAACCATTGATGGGGCGTATGGTGCAAGCTCACTTACTTTTGTAAGATTCCTCTCTTGTGCCCAGCTTCTTGGAACTGAGATTGCATAGTTATTCTTAAATCCAAGTTTTGCCACAACTGTTATCCCTTCCTTTTCTTTCATTCCCTTTTCTACTTCGTTGTAAACTATGGTAGGGTCCCAGTTATCAAGAGCAGGGAGTTTCAAGACAGTATTATAGAAAGCTCCAGTATATCCTACAAATACATGAATCTGCCCTCTCTTTAATGCCTCGTAGTTAATTAGTGTGCCTCCAAGACCTTCTTTAACTTCAGTTTTGTATCCGGCATCTTCCAATAATAAAGATATCATATGCCCAAGAATATATTCCTCATTATATGGCATTGTACCAATGACAATTTTCTTTTCAGATCCTTGACCTATGCATCCGGTAGTTGCAACAATCAAGAAAAAGATCAACATCCCTGAAAAAAATAATTTGTTTTTCATATATATCACAATCACTATAGGAGATACTACCTTAAATCTTTTACTAAAAAGTATTTAAAGAAATATTAGAGTAATAATTCAAATATTTCTTCAGTGACTTTTTTACCCCATTGGGTATCTTCATGTTCTTTGCAAAGTTTAAATCCAAATTTTTCATAAAGGTATCTTGCAGCGTCAAGTCCCTCAAATGTCCAGAGGTATACTCTTCTATATCCTTTATCTTTACAGAAAAGAATGGCTTTTTCCATTAATAAGTTACCCATTCCTCTCCCTTGGTATTTAGGATCCAATATGAACCACCTTAATCTAGCACCTTCACTATCTGAATTTAGACCATCAATAACAATGGACCCTACAAAGGCATCATCCACATGCAATGTCCATATTCCATCCCGACTAGGATCAAATCTATTTAAGAATTCTGATAATTCAGTTGCAACTTTTGACTCAAAATAAAGGCCAAAATCCCAGTTTTTAGAATAGTATTCTGCATGTAGCTGAGTTATGAATCCTATAATTCCTGGAAAATAGATGTCCAAGATTTTAATCATTTGTGCCTCCTTTAAATAGCCAATGATAATTAAATTTTTTTATTTAAATCTTTTAGGCATCAGAACAAAAAAACATAACTTTATTATAGTGTGAACCTCAATAATTTAGTATATTGATTCATTGCAAGGAATATTGGGTGTAAAAATGAAAAAGTATGATGTTTTAGTTATCGGTTCCGGTGCAGGAATGGGGGTGGCAAGCGACGCCCTTTCAAACGGATTTAAGGTAGCTGTTGTAGATAAGGGCCCGCTAGGGGGAACATGTTTAAACTTAGGGTGTATACCTTCAAAATTAATTATCTTCCCTGCAGATAGAGTTTCAGAAATAGAGAATTCGAAAAAACTTGGTGTTGAAGCCAATATAACTAAAATAAGGTTTAAAGAGATAATGGAAAGAATGAGATCTTCAATTGCTGAAGATAGAGAGCAGATGAGAGAGGGAATAAAACAAGCAAAAAATCTTGATTTCTATGATGGCGCGGGTTATTTTGTAGACGACTATACAATGGAAGTAAATGGAAAAAAAATTATTGGAGAAAAGATATTCATTGCAGCCGGTGCAAGACCTCTTATCCCAAATGTCACAGGTATTGATAAAGTAGACTACCTGACAAATGAGAGTATTCTAGAGTTAAATGAGCTTCCAAAAAGTGTGGTAATTTTAGGTGGAGGCTATATTGCTTGTGAATTTGGCCATTTTCTATCTGGCATGGGGAGCGAGGTAACTATTATCCAAAGAAATGTAAGGCTTGTGGCAAATGAGGAGCCTGAAGTTTCAGATTTGCTATTAAAAGAAATGTCAAAGAGAATGAAGATATATACGGCAACTGAAGTTATAGAGTTAGCAAAAGAAGGAAGTTTAGTTAAAGTAATTGGGAAAGACAGAAACACGAATAAAACTATTGAAGTTAGTGCAGAAAAGCTACTGATTGCTGGCGGAAGATTACCAAATTCTGATTTGTTAAAAGTAGAAAATACGGGCGTCAAAACAGATTCTAGAGGCTTCATAATAGTAGATGAGTTTTTACAAACTTCAAAAGAAAACATTTGGGCCTTTGGGGACGTAATAGGAAAGTATATGTTCAGGCACTCTGCAAACAAAGAAGCCGTATATGCATGGCACAATAGCCTCCATGAAAAGAAAGTGCCAATGGATTACACGGCAATTCCGCATGCAGTCTTTTCATATCCAGAAATTGCATCTGTTGGTATGACAGAAAGTGAAGCAAAGAAGAAATACAAGGTATTAGTTGGGCATGCAAAATATAATAGTGTCGCAAAAGGTATTGCTATGCTTGAGGAAGATTCTTTTGCTAAGGCCATAGTTGATAAAGAAACTAATAAGATTTTAGGATTCCATATAATAGGGCCATACGCATCTATTTTAATCCAAGAAGTAATCAATGTCATGGCAAACAATCTTGACAGACGGGCAATTTTTAAAGGAATTCATATTCACCCGGCATTATCTGAGCTAATTCCCTCAACTTTAGGTAATCTTGTGGAGCCTAAAGACTAATTTATGGGTAAAACTCATAAATGAAAAGATAAAAGAACAAATAGTCATGTATGGTTACTACAAATCTCCACTGAATCCCTTGAGGATAACAAAAGAAGGCATACATCTACAGATCGAGAAAGAAGGTAATACTCTTCGTTATGTGAGAACTAGCTCTAATGAGTCTATAGAAAAAATACTCTTGACAAAAGATTGTGGAATTATTATAAATCCTATTGAGGCGCAAAAATTACATAAACAAGTTTCTCAGTACTTATTAATAGAATATGAAAAATCAGTGTTTGTAGAGCCAAAAGACACAAACAATATTTACCTTACATTTCCAGTTGATATTGGAGTCTTTATTTCAGGCAGAAAAAATTATGATCTTTTGGATGCGTTTACTTTAGCAAGACAAAAGTACACGCTCTATGGAGACCCAAGAAATGGAGTTATATGTAAATACCATAAGAGTCCTGTTTTTACTTCCATCCCAAATAATTTAAATCCATTAGTTAACGGTGTGATGAAACTAAAACTTATTAATACAACTGATGATTGGATTGAAATAACAAAAAGTGTTTTTGATTCCCATGAGATGAAGGTTTATTTCAATGAGAATCTTGTTTCCATGAGGGCTCATATGAAAATATTAAATGAAAAGATTGCAGAAACTGAATTTGTAAATTCGGGCATTAAAAGAGGAATGAAAAAGGCCCTCGAAGTTTTTGAACCTGCTAAGATAACAGTATCACAAAAGAAATTCACTATGGAGGAAGGTCTTTGAATCTCGATGAAATTCTAGGCACTTTATCTAAAACTATAGGGATTATAGAAACAGACAGGATCTTTCCTTATTTATTTGCCCTTGGTATGATTATTTTTTCCATAGTATTGGCAAAAGGATTATCCATGTTATTAAAAAGATACTTAAGAGACAAGTTTGACAAAGATAGACTAGGAATTCTACTTAAAGGCAGTTACTATGGCATAATTATTTTGGCAGTTATTTTAGCGTTGCCTATTTTAGGAATCAATACATCAGGACTGCTAGTAGCAGGAGGGGTCACTGGTATAGTAATAGGTTTTGCAAGTCAGAGTATAGTTGGAAATCTAATATCTGGATTATTTATAATGGCTGAGAGGCCCATAAAAATAGGCAGCCAGGTTGAAATAGACAAGATTAAGGGTTTTGTCGAAGATATAGGTATTATGTCAACTATATTAAGAAGTTATGATGGACTTTACATAAGAATACCAAATGAGAAAGTTTTCACGAACAATATAACTAATATAAGTGTTAATATAGCAAGAAGGATTGAGTATACAATTGGTATACGATATAGTGACGATGCTAATAAGGCTATAAAAATAATATCTGACCTAATTGAAGATCATCCTTTTGTTTTAAAGAAGCCTACTCCAGATATCTATGTTGATGCTCTTGGAGAGAGTTCTGTAAATATTATAGTTAAAGCATGGGCGCCTGTAACACAGTGGTATGCAACTAAAAAAGAACTCTTGTGGAAAATAAAAACAAATTTAGAAAAAGAAGATATACATGTGCCCTTCCCACAAAGGGTAGTTTGGTTTGCAAATGAGAAGTCTGATAATAATGACTTAAATTAGCCTTCTTATTTTAATTTTCTAGCAAAATAATTGAAACTCTTAGAAAAACTTTTAAAAGAAGAGGTATTAATAATTATGGTGATAAAATGGTTTTTTGTGGAAAATGTGGAAAAGACAATCCAATGGGCGCAAAGTTTTGTGAAAATTGTGGAGCCACTCTAGAAGGCCCAACATCTCAGCAGCCTCAGACGACATACGCCTCTGGTAACTGGCTTTCACGCGAGCACGCTGGATTTTTACCGAGATTTGTTGCATGGATAATAGACCTTATAATATTTGGAGTAATTGGATGGATAGTAAGCATACCATTTGGAACTAATTATGGGTATGGTTATGGTATGGGCTACGACGCCGGATTCAATCTTGGTGGAATAGGAACAGCTATAACTGCATTGATATCTCTTGCGTACTACGTATACTTAGATGGTATGCAGGGAGCAACTATAGGTAAGAGAGTAATGAAGCTTAAGGTCATAGGGACTAATGGAGCAATGCCGATAGGTCCTGTTCCTGGATTTATTAGATGGCTCATTAAGGCTATACCAATACTAAATCTAGTGGCATACATCTTTATACTATTTGACTCTCAAAAACAAGGGCTACACGATAAAATCGCTAATACCTTTGTTGTTAAGGAATAAATATTTTATTTCTTTTTTTTAAGTAATCTATTTAAGTAAGAAATATTTTTACTTTTCATGGTTTATTGTACTAGATGTGGTAGTGAAAATCCAGACGGTACTCTTTACTGTAAAGAATGTGGCGCTTTTATTGGAGATGATGAAGAGAAAAGAAAGATGGATGGAAATGTTTATTCATCAATTAAAGAGTATCCTATAACATTATCATACAACTATAAAGAACCCTCTTCACGTGCAGAGCTACTCATAAGAATTATTTATGTTATTTTTCTAAACATTATTATTGAAGTATGGGGAATTGTTGCAGGTCTTGCACAAATATTTCAGTTCTTCTATGTCCTAATTTACGCAAAAAAACACAAAGGTGCCTTTGATTTTATTACGGGATTTTTTAGATTCTACTTCAATGTTACTACTTATACGTATCTTTTAACTGATGACAGACCGCCCATAACTAGTGAAGATATAGATTATCCTTGTAAAATTACTTTTTCTTTTGAACAATCTTCAAGAAGAATAGAACTTCTTATAAGAATCTTTTATGGATTCGTGCTAGCCATTATTGCCTCATTATGGGGAATGCTTGCAGCGATGGTCTTATTCATCGAATGGTTTTACATTTTATTTACAACAAAGAAAAATTTTGGTCTTTGGGAGTTTTCAGTTAGATTTATTAACTTCTATATGAGAGTTAATGCATATAATTCAATATTAACAGATGAGAGGCCCCCTTTAACAGGTGACTAAATGGATCCATTTACGCTTCTTGCAATAGCCTTTGCCCCAGGATTACTCTGGGTTTGGTATTTTTATAAAAAGGATAAATTTGAACCTGAGCCAAAAAAAATAATTATAATAACATTTATTCTAGGAATTATAGCTACAATTCCGGCAGGTATCTTGAATACTTTACTAATACCTTTCTCAATTGAGCAGTCTGGAGTTTTATTACTTTTCTTTGCAGCATTTTTTGTTATAGGCCCAGTGGAGGAAATATCAAAGTACATGGCCATCAGAGTATACGCTCTAAAGTCGAAAGAGTTCGATGAACCTATCGATGCGATGTTATATTCAGTCGTGGCGGCTTTAGGATTTGCTACTTTTGAGAATTTTTTATACATATCTCAGTTTGGCCCTTCTCTTATACTAATGAGGGCTATAACAGGATGCCTTGGCCATGCAGGATTCTCGGGCATAGTTGGATATTATGTAGGGAAGGCAAAGTTTTCGTATCCTAAGAATACCAATCTTGTATTCAAAGGTCTTGCGATAGCAGCTTTTTCACATGGATTATTTAATTTTGTCCTCTTCACTCAGACTATACTTGCATTATTATTCATTCCTCTTCTGATCGTCTTAGTATATTTCTTAACAAAAAGACTTGATGAGTTGTCAAAAGCTTCTCCGTTTAAGCCCTCCAATCAACACAATTTTAAATGTCCAAAGTGTAAGAAAGAAGTCTTATCCTCATCAAACTTCTGCGCAGAATGTGGATATAAATTCAAGTGTGTTATCTGGTAATTATTTCGCTTCATAGTTTTCTACCTCCTTTTCTAAAAGTTCTATGAAGTTTCCAAGTAA